>CAKMJV010000007.1 GCA_927417275.1 uncultured Clostridia bacterium | reverse complement strand
GCGGTTTTATTGGGGACTGTATTGTTTTTACAACTTAGAAAAAGAAAAGAAAAGCAACTTGCGATTTAAATCGTTTAAAACAGGAGACATTTGTCTCCTGTTTTTTTGTAGTGCGCCCAGCATGGGCGCACTCTAGTCGGCTCGGCACTTTGCCTCCAGCTTCCTTCAGATTCGCAGTCACCCACGACACCCTTGCTCTTGGCTAACGGTTGGCACTACCAGCCCCCGTATCGGACTTGCACCGACTAGAGTGCGCCCATGCTGGGCGCACTATAAAATGTAAAAGAGATGCCTCGAGGCATCTCTTTTACATTTTACATATTATAAATAAGGCTCTATTAAACCAAAATCACCATCTTTACGTTTATATACCACATTAATTTCATCAGTATCACCGTTTAAAAAGACGAAAAAGTCATGACCCAAAAGTTCCATTTGGAGTACAGCTTCTTCAGCCATCATCGGTTTTACACCAAATCGTTTGGTTTTAACGATTGCTTGTTCTTCATAAACTTCTGTCGGTTCTGGAATTTCTTCAAATCGGATCGAATCATTTGCATGAAATCTTTTTTCAATTTTTGTTTTATGCTTTTTCATTTGTTTTGCGATTTTATCAACTGCATCATCTATAGATTGATACATGTCTTCTGTTATGCCCTCTGCTCTAAAAAACGTGCCATTTTTAAGTGGAATTGTCACCTCCACAATATGATTACTTTTTTGTGTACTAAAAGTAGCGTGCGCTTCGACATCACTCTTAAAGTATTTGTCGAATTTACCAAGTTTCTTCTCTACTTGATCTTTTATTGCCTCGGTAATTACTAGGTTTCTTCCTGTCACGATTACTCTCATAAGCTCAACCCCTTTGATTTTAATATTTTATTTATACCCATGCATATTTAATAATAACCACTCAAGAGCAAAAAATCAAATTATTTATTTATGTTTTTATAAGCAGAAATTGCTTTGAATTTCCCCTTATCTACGAGCTTATGCGATGTTTCTAGTTGACGCTCGTAGGCTTTTAATATAACTTCTTTTTCTTGAGTGATGGTTATCTTTTCCTTTAGGTGCTCAAACAATTTGCGCACTTCCTGAGATTCAATCACTAGTGTATCTAATGAAGCAATTTCATTTATTTGCTTAAAGCGATCCAGTTTGGTTACGAATTTAATATCCAGTTGCTGAGCCTGTTCTTTATGCCACTCTAATTGATCAAATACTTTACTCATAATACTTGGACTTAAAGTATCATCAAGATTCTCGTAGAGCAGAATGCTACTACTTAACTGACTAATCTTATCCTCTAAAATTGTAATGAGTTCTTCTAATACCAATTGACCTCTCATAACCCACCCCAATAAAATTAAGGTTAAGCACAGTGCTTAACCTTAATTTTTATACTTAAACTTTCAAGTCTATGCTTTGTCCCAAATGTGGTGTAACGGACTGTTCCATGGCTTTCATCAATTGGTCCATTGATGCAGCATCTTGGTTCATCACTTTTTGAAGCATCGAGACGTTAAGCGCTTGCTTTATACTGGTTAGAGTCTGCGCTTGATATGCTGAAGCTTGAATATTCATCATATCCCTCCCATCTAAAAAAAAAAAAGAATATACCAACTTAATGTTTATAGTATACCCTTTTTACGTTTAAATTAACAGATAGATTTTGTGAACTTTCTTTGAATATTCACTATTTAATGCTAAAAGCTTCTTTCCATGTGTCTTTAAAACTCTCAGCGATTTCAAGCGCTTCATTATATTGTTGCTCACTTTTATCTACATTTGCATTAACTAATTTAAAGGTTAAATACTCATACAGTGCATCTAAACTTTCGCTTAATGGAATCTCCATATTTAAAGTATTCCTAAGCTCATCTACGATTGCTTGTGCACGTTGCGTATTGTAGTTTACCATTTCATAATTCTTCGTTTCCAATGTCAATAATGCTTTTTTAATGAATTTTACCAATCCTTCATAAAGCATATATGTTAATTCTTCAGGCTTCGCAGCGATAATTTTACTTTCAAGATATTGATCCATCTTTTCGCTTATAGCACTGGTTTTGCTCTCTGCAGATGGCAACGCTTGCACACTTTGTGGCTCAGTTCTGAAAAAGTTTTTGGGTTTCGAATAATTATAAGGGTTCATAACTGCCATACACCTTCCTCCTTCTATCACTTTTTATTATCAAACATGCCACCAAATTCCGAGTGGGCGTTATTACTGTATAAATCATGTACCTTGCGTGTTTGCCTGAGTTGATGTTTTTCTGTTTTGGTTTGGTAGAACTCTGCTTCTGACTGAACACGTAATGCTTCTATTGCTTGTCTACACCATTGATCAATTTCTAAAAACTCTGGCCAAATTGCTAAAAGCAATTCCTTTTTTTTAGGCACATCAATTTGTTTGAGTATGTTTATAAGCGACTCTCTGTGCTCAAGTATTTCCACAGCAACATCGATATCACCTGCTTCAACAACACTCTTTAGCATGTAGGTGTCTTCCATTAACTTTTTAACGATATCTTCTAATGCAACCATAATTAACTTCCTAACATATTAACGAGTGAATCCGCTTGAGATTGAAGCTTTGACATCGCCGATTCCATAGAGGAGAACATGCTGTAATAATAATTTTCTCGATTGAATAGGAATGTCTCTATACTTGCTATCCGCTTATCATAATCTAAAAGTCGTTTGGTTAGTTCATTCTGAACGACGCTGGCATCATTTACCATACCTGCTTTCATAACAAGTATGCCTTTATTACCATTATCATCACGTGTGGTTCGGACATAATCTTTTAATATATCATCAATTCTTGCTCCGAGGCCACTTTCTTTGTAACGCTGAGCAGATGTACCATTGTTATACATGATATCAGACTGCTGTGTAAACAACTTGACGATGTCATCAAAATTTGATTCTAACTTCTCATTGAGTTTCGTTTCGTCTATCGTGAGTTTACCTCGGTCTAAATAACTGCTACTTGCGATTCCGATCTCACTTAAAGAAATTCCTACACCCTCTATAGGCATAATAAGTGCATTTCTAAGCTTCGACAAAAACGTATCGAGTTCTGGCGCACTTCTCAACACACCTGATTTTGCTTTTTCTTCCCATTTTTTAATGTCATCATCAGAGAGTGCTTCACGCTCTTCGTCAGTTAGTGGCTTGTAACTGTAATTTTTTTTCTCTGAAAACTTGTTTGAAACGGCATCTATGAGGTTATTGTATTCATTTACAAAGTTCTTTATATTCTCAACGATTGCTTTTGTATCTACAGTTATGCCTACATTGATAGGAGTCGCACTGAGTTCTTTGATGTTATAGGATATGCCATCATGACTAAAAACATTACTAGATTGAACCACATCGACACCATTAATTTGTAAGGTAGCATTTTTCCCTGCTTCAGAAACAAACTCGTCATCTGCAAAATTCGTTACGCCAAACAACTTAGACATTAAGACTTCAGCGCCAGAACCGGAAGCGATATTTATGCTGTTCGCACTGCCTTCAGTGGTTGATCTAAGTGTGAATTTGTCAGACAGTGACTCATAACTGAGTTGTACACCTGCACCAGATTTGTTAATTTTGTCCATCATTTGAGCAAAACTGTCTTCCTGACTAAGTGAAATGTTTTTACCGTTTATGTTGATCGTGCCAATTTGAGCATCCGTTAATCCAAAAATTTCATTAATTGTCTTGCTATAATTGTCAACATTGGTTTGACCATTTGTAAACCCGAGAGCGGACATACTTTCTACATTCGATCCAAAAGTATAAACCCGTACCACAGTACCCGGCTGGTCAAACTCAAAACGGCCGTCCGAAAATGATGCGACATTATCATAATTGTCGCCAAATTCTTGTGAAATTTTCGTGTTTAACGCAGCAGCAAATGCGTTTTCTGCATCGTCATTGCCTGCATTATAAACCGCTTGAATTACACCTAATTCTGTTTGATTTAATTTAATCGTTTTCGTCGTGCTACCAATAGATAACGACATTTCAAAATCCTTACCTGCTAAACCCGTTCTGAAAGCCGCAAAGTCAAAATCTGTTTTAGCCACACCGCGCATCTCTGATGCCTTGCCAGACATGGTTGCCTTGGTTGCCAACTGGGTGATGTTATTAATAACGAGATTTCTCGAAGAGACATCCGCATTTGCAGTGACGCTGACTGCTGTAGAAGCAGAGGTACCACTTGTAATATTATATGAAAACTTTGAAAAAGACGCAGATGAACTCAAATTTGTAGATGGAGATAACAAATCAAAGTATTTTGTGTGTAAATCCTTGATCTTCGTCATCAACTCTCTATATGCCTCTTGTTGCCATTGGATTTGTGTTTGGCTTTGTTTCGTACGATCCAGTCTTACACTTTCAGCCTTCATAAGATCTTTTATCATTTGTTCAGTATCCATACCAGATGCTAAACCTGAAATTCTCATGTTTGCCATACTATCACTTCCTTTTTATCAATAGGCTAAGCCTTTTCGTCGACAAATAAACCTGCTAATTCCCACATTTTCGCAATCATATCTTGAATTTTCTTTGGTGGAAATTCTTGGATGACTTCATTGGTTATCGTATCCCTAACGGTATACATAACGGTGTGGGTCACATCATGTACGGATCGTTCTATGACCCTGTTATAGAGTTCGAGCGATTTATTTGCTTGCTCAACAGATTTTTGTAAAATCTCTTCATCCACCACTTTTAGTGGCTCGTCCTCTTTGTATACTTTTTTCTGGCCTTGTACTTGCACCGGCTGTGCTTTTACCTTTTCAACGGGCCTCGATACTGGTTTACGCGAATCATTTGATTTTACTACGGCTTCCGTGCCAGTATTATTCATCGGTGCATTTCCGATGTTCATTTGGTTAATCTTCATAATACATGCTCCTCTCCATGGAAAAAAATCTTACTCTGTAGTTTATATCGGCATTTATGTAAATAATCTTTATCAATTCTATCTGAATTCTCAATTTATTTATGAGAAATAAAGATGCGACAAATTTTTGGTTATTATTAGCCGCATCTTAAAACCCTTTTGAATTATAATTCTGAAATTTCGTAAGCATCTAATATGATTTTCATCGCTTTCATGCCTTCTAACCCATTAATCAAAGGTTCTTTGTCCGCATGGATTGAGTCAATAAAGTCTTTGTAAAGCGGCGTATGCCCACTGCCATAGACCGAATCCACTTGTGTGTCCGCGTCTAATAAATCATAGTCTCTTTGATCTTCAAACTGCCATGTTTTGATTTCATTAACCGCTAAACCACCTATAACAACCGTTCCTTTTTCACCAAAAATACTTAATGTTTCTTCCAAATTTTTCGGATAAACACACGCACTGCCTTCTACGATGCCGATGGCACCTGATTCGAACCGCAGTAATAATGCACCGAAGTCTTCCATTTCAATCGGTCGCATATACGTGCCACGCTCTGCATGTACACGTACAACATCTGAATTCATCATCCACTGTAGCAGATCGATGTTATGAATACATTGATTCATAAGCGTGCCTCCATCAAGCGCCTTTGTACCGCGCCAAGGTGCTTGCTCATAATAATGTGCATCTCGTGTCCACAATATACGTGCCGTCGCATTAATTATTTTACCAAAACGACCTTCTTCTATGGCACGTCTTAACTTCTGAATCGGTGGGTTAAAACGATTTTGATGGGCAATCGCGATTTTTTTATGAACTTTTTTCGCCATTTCAATCATCTGCATCGCATCAACCACTGAAAGTGCCATAGGCTTTTCAACCAAAACATGAGACCCGTGCATTAAGGCATAAAGCGCGTGCTCAGCATGATAGCCACTTTCAGTCGCTATAGCCACGACATCACAACCACTTGATTCTATCATTTCTTTATAATCTGTATAGACCAACACATTGGTATTTGGCATATGGTTTTCATACTGATGCTTTCTCTCCACGGCTTTACTTTCGATCAGATCACAAACCGCAACTAACTCCGCTTGATCTTTATTTTTTATGAGCGCTTCGATGTGCTTATAGGAGATTCGACCACACCCTATGAGTGCAAACTTTAGTTTATTCATCTGATACCACCTTATAATCGCTCAATATTGATACGATTCTCAATATGCTTCATTGCATTTTTAGTATCAAAGATGGCGACAGCGTTATGTTGAACCATTTCATAATCGACGTTTGTATGCGCTGTGGTTACCACCACCAAATCAGCTGATTTGAGAATCGCTTGTGTCAATTTTTCATGACCTACTTTTTGTATTCCTTTAAAGCGGTAAGATGGCACATAAGGATCAAAAAATTCTACTGTGCATCCTTCTTCTTCGAAAATTTCGATGACTTTCAGCGCTGGACTTTCTCTATAATCTTCAATATCTTGTTTGTATGCCACACCCAGTATTAGTATTTTTGAGCCGTTAAGCGGCTTTTTAAAACGATTTAAAATATGACTGCTTCTTTGGATCACATATTGCGGCATGCTGTCGTTAATAATGCCTGATGTTTCTATTAATTGCGTATGATAATCGTATTCACGCGCCTTCCAACTGAGATAATATGGGTCGAGTGGAATACAGTGTCCACCAAGTCCTGGACCTGGATAAAATGCTTGAAACCCATAAGGTTTTGTTTTTGCCGCATCAATCACTTCCCATACATCGATGCCCATCTTATGACAGATAATCGCCATTTCATTTGCAAGACCTATGTTGATGTTCCGATACGTATTTTCTAAAATTTTCTCCATTTCTGCTACGCGAGGTGATGACGCTTCAAAGATATCTCCCTCTAAAACGTTTCGGTACATCGCTGCTGCGATTTCTGTGGCATCTTTCCCCACACCGCCAACCACTTTTGGTGTGTTTTTTGTTTTATAGATGAGGTTACCTGGATCTACGCGTTCTGGCGAGAAGGCCAAATAAAAATCAACGCCACAAACCAGCCCGCTCCCTTTTTCTAAAATCGGTAACAGTAACTCTTCTGTGGTCCCAGGATAAGTTGTGCTCTCAAGCACGACGATAGCACCTGGTTTTAGATGCTTGGAAATTTCGATGGTGGATTGTTTCACATAGCTAATGTCCGGTTGCTTATAATCATCAAGAGGCGTAGGCACACAGATCGCGATAAAATCGGCTCTTTCAACCACAGAAAAATCTGTCGTTGCACTGAGCATTCCTGTTTTGACGATGTCTTTTAAGTCGCTGTCCACCACATCACCGATGTAATTTTCTCCTGCGTTTACTTTGTCCACCTTATCCGCTTGGACATCAAATCCGATAGTACGATAGCCCGCCTTTGCTTTTTCAACTGCAAGTGGTAATCCCACGTACCCTAGTCCGATCACAGCAACAACTGCTGTCTTATTTTTTATTTTTTCTAATAGTTGTTCTTTCGTCGTATTTTTCATCATAGGTTAACATCCTTTTCAACCAATTCACCTGCTACCATCTGGTAATCGCTCCCACATAAATCACATGTATATCGCATGTGATCTGAAGCACGATCCAGTGGATTGCCGCATTTACATACATACCCCATTAGACGCGCTGGTGTACCATAAACCAGTGCATAATTTGGCACATCTTTTGTTACCACTGCACCTGCACCTACAAACGCGTAGCGCCCTATATTATGTCCGCAGACGATCGTGGCATTTGCACCGATGGATGCACCTTTACCCACGATTGTTATACGATATTCTTCTTTCCGCTCGATAAAACTTCTTGGATTAATGACGTTGGTAAACACACACGAAGGTCCGAGAAATACATCGTCTTCACATATAACACCTGTATAGACAGACACATTATTCTGGATTTTAACGTTGTTGCCTAATATTACACCTGGTGAAATAACCACATTTTGACCGATGTTGCAACGTTCACCGATTACACAGTCCTGCATAATATGAGAAAAATGCCAAATCTTTGTACCTTCTCCAATCTCGCAAGGTTCATCCACGTATGAAGAAGCATGTACGAAATACTTTTTGTCTTCACTCATTGGTCTCACCAAATCCTTTAATCGTATCAATAACATATTGCTGCTGTTCCTGCGTCAATTCAGGGTACATGGGAATGGCAAAGGTCCGCTTTGACAGATACTCTGCATTTGGAAAATCACCGATCGCATGGCCAAGTCCACCATATACTTTCTGAAGATGTAATGGGATCGGATAGTAAACACCTGTAGCGATCCCATTTAACTTTAAATGCTCTATCAACGCATCTTTTGCTTCACTTTGTAAAATATACATATGATACACATGTGAAGCAAACGCATTTTCAAAGGGTGTTATCACATCGATTTCTTTAAGCCCTTGTGTATAACCTTCTGCAATTTCACGCCTTTTTGTATTCCACTGGTCTAAGTAAGTTAATTTCACACGCAACATTGCCGCTTGAATTTCATCCAATCTAGAGTTATGCCCTACCAAGTAGTTATAGTATTTTAGAGGGTTATAAACCGTGTTGTCCGTTGATAAATCCGCTTCAACCACTTCTTCTATCTGATGCAAATAATTGTAGGCTTTCTTACCATTCTCACCACTGCCATGTGTTCTAAGCGCGCGACATACCGTAGCAATTTCATCACGATTTGTGACGATCATACCCCCATCACCTGCCGCCCCTAAATTTTTCGTAGGGAAAAATGAAAAACAGGCCACATCGCCCATAGTGCCAAGTTTTTTACCTTTGTACAAACCACCAACCGCTTGGCAGGCATCTTCTATGACAAAAAGACCATGCGCTCTCGCGATACCCATGATGGCATCCATATCACAGGCAAGGCCAAAGAGATGCACGGGCATAATGGCTTTTGTTTTCGGTGTAATGGCTGCCTCTATCTTTTGAGGGTCCATATTAAAACTGTCTTTTTCCACATCCACAAATACGGGCTTCGCACCCACAAAAGAGATGCTTTCTGCTGTGGCAAAAAAAGTAAAAGGCGTAGTGATGACCTCGTCTCCTTCGCCAACACCCAGTGCTTTTAACGCGATAACCAGCGCATCCGTACCATTTGCTACAGATATGGCATGCTCTACCCCTACATATGCGCCAAATTCGCTTTCAAAGGCTTTTACTTCATTGCCCATAATATATTGCGCACTTAAAATTACGCGCTTTGATGCTTCTATAAGTTGATCGCCGATTACTTGATTTTGGGCGATAAGATCTATAAGTGGAATCTGTTGGTTGGACATCTCGTGTACCTTCCTTTTGAAATCTATAGTCATATCCTTTTCTCAATTAAACTTCTTAAAACCATACCATCTTCATATTCATATTCAGGAAGTTCATTAAACACTACTCTTTTTATGATATTTTCTGGTTCATTATAGCCAACCAATGCCCTTAAAAATGTTGTACCCGATAGTCTTGGATTAATCTCCATGAGCATCAATTGTCCATTAGAAACCCTTCCTTGAATGTTTAACGGCCCCTTTGATTTTAATATGGTAGCAATTCTTTCCGCCTGTATTTTAAGATGATCATCATGCAAAAATACACCTTGTGATATTCCAGAAGAAATAATTACATTAGTATTTTCAAATCGCATTTTCTTGTTTACTGATATCGCGGAAGTCAAACTTCTTTTTAGTATTATTGTTCCAAGTGACAAACCATCCAAATCATTAGAAACACCAATTGTGTATTCGTTATCGTCGTATTCAATATACTCTTGTGCAATAATATCAATGTTTCTATTTAGCATATATTGTGTAAAAAACAATAATTCTTCATAATTGTACGCCACATAAATGTGAGACGACCCCCCTGAACCAGTATTTGGTTTTAATACGACTGGAAAAAAATCGATTTTTCTACAATCTATAATTAAATTGATTTTCATATATTTGGGCAACGGTATCAATGCTTCTTTTAACAACTCATAAGTGCTATTTTTATTCAAACAAGTATTAATAAGAGACAAGTCATTTGCTACTATATAGATGTTCTCAAAATCACTTTTATGGCTACATAAAACTTTCATTTCTGGATCAGAACCAGGAAAAATAATTTGAATATTATGTTTTTGTACTATATTCTTTACCTCATTAATAAATGTTTCTTCATGTGCATATGGAAGAATTTCAAAACAATCAACACTGTCTTTATTAAAACAATTAATAGTTACGTCCGTACCGACCAAATTCAAATTCAACTCAGAAAGGCTAAGTGATTTTAATATTTGTTCTCCAACTCCTGCACTACCAATGCCTGTAATAAGTACATTTACACATCTCATTGTACATCCTCTTTCAGTATGTTTTTAGTATATTTATAAGTTTTTCATCGTATGAGTTTAATTGCAGATGCTTAATTAGACCTTCTACATTATAGGATACTTCGTAAAAATCACATTCTCCATTATCTGTATCTAACACGCAAAAGGTGGGATTTTTGCTTTTTCCCCTTTGTTGACCGATTGAACCTGGATTAATTGCAATTGTATCTTCAACTTTGTGTATAGATTGTAGATGACTATGTCCATAAAAGAAATAATCATAGTCATTCATATACTTTACATATTTTTTACAATCACTTTCGGTTTTAAGATAAATACTAAAATCATTATTAATCGTATGACAAAAATGTAATTTTAATTTATTACTTTCTATATTATAGAAATCAAAGGCACACTTCATAAAC
The DNA here is from genome assembly GCA_927417275.1 of uncultured Clostridia bacterium. Lineage (GTDB taxonomy): Bacteria > Bacillota > Clostridia > Peptostreptococcales > Acidaminobacteraceae > Fusibacter_C. The sequence continues at coordinate 123,448 of CAKMJV010000007.1, read as the reverse complement.
GCAAAATTTTCTTTGCTAACAATTTCCCTATGCCTATTAATTCCATAGATTTCTTGATTTTCAATTTTATACTCTAATTCACCTAAGACATATTTATCATGATTACCTTTTATGCAAATGAATTGTTCGTTTTTTAGCAACTCCAACACTTCATTTGGCTGGTTATAATATCCAACCATATCTCCTAAACAAATTTTAATATCACACTTCAGTGCATTTATCTTTATCATAGCGGCTTGTAATGCTAGATAATTCGAATGAACATCTGAAACAACTAAAATTTTCATATCTGTTCCTTTATTCTGTTTATATAGTCTCTTAAACCATCTTCAATAGTATACTTACACTGAAATCCAGTTTTTTCAAAAGTCGGTATATTATTATATTTAGGTTTAAAGCCCTCTTGCATATCTGGCTTTTCGCCTATGATAATTTCAGAGTTTGAATTGGTTATGGTTACGATGTATCTTGCAAGCATCTCCATGTTCGTATTTTCTTTTGAAACAATATCGTACGTGCCACTATTAATTGGATTAATGATAAAATGCTTAATCGCATCTACAATATCATTAATGTATACAAAGTTCTGCTCTCTCTTTCCTGAGCCATAAACGTGCACTGTCTCGTTTTTTAGTGCTCTGTATACAAATTGATTAATCACATTGTTTGGGTTAGAGTATAACCCATATGGCGATGGTATCCTTAATGAAATCGCACGTATACCTTTAGATTCCATAATTGAACAAATATGTTCACCATGAACCTTTGATAATGTGTAATAATCTTTCATTTTAAAATTGTTGTAATCTTCCATTGAACCATAACCAGATAAATAAATAAATGTTCTAACTTTTTTATTTACAGCAAACTTAAGTATACGATCCATCATCAATGCATTCGGAAGAAACACATCAGTAAAATTAGCCTCAGAAAAACTTTTAGGAATAACTGCTGCAAGATGGATAATACTATCAAATTCGTACTCAGATAATACTTCTTCAATATTCTCAAAATTATTCGAGACAGTTATTGCATTAATACTAGATTTAGTCGTAGAAATGGGAATAAGATCAAATTCAGATTTCAATTTGATATATACATTTTTTCCTATAAATCCATTAGTTCCTGTCAGCAATACTTTCATATTTTCCTCCTTCTATAAAATCTTCTATAAAAAGTATTGAAGTGGTTAATGGTAATTCATTTGCAACATTTTTATATATTTGATTTGAAAATGAATAAGACATAATTAAAAGAAAATTAGGCGGTTCTTCAACCAAAAATTGTCTGTTCTTAATCTTTATGTCAAACCCAGGAAAATGTTTGTCGTACATTTTAATATCATCATCATAAAATCTAATTTTTTTTAAATCAACACTATCAAAAAGCAACGCAAGTGAATTTATAATCCTAGAAGGAACATATATTCCAATTGAATAATTGTTTTTTGAACATTCAATGAAAAAGTTCTTAAATGACATTAGCAAAATGTTCATCTTTCTTAAATATTCAAAGTTTTTAAAAATCAAATCATCCATTAAGACTTCAAATTCCAAATTTTCATTTTCAAAACTAATCATGCCATTTAATTCAGATCCATAATTTGACTTTTCTATTTTGGGTTCTGTTTTTAATATTTTGTTAATCGTATTCTTTAAGGTGTCTTTCGTAAAATAATATATATGTTCGTGAATTAACATTGAAATATCGCCATTTTCAATCGCTTTTTCACAGTCTGGTACGCCGAAGTATATCTTTCCACCTTGTTTTAACTGCTTTCTAACATTTAGTAGAAAAAACTCTAAATCCTCTATATGCTCTAAGACATTATAAAAAATAATGATATCAAATTTACTACTAATTTTCTCAGAAGGAAAAAAATCAGATATGATTTCTATATCATATTTTAATTTTGCTTTATGATTTTCCTCACCAGGTTCAATTCCAATAACATTAGCGCCTTGTTTCTTTAACTCATTTAGTAAATATCCCGTACCGCATCCAATTTCGAGAATGCTCTTATCCTTCAACTCAGTTTCACTACTTAATACAAATTCTATGAAGTCATTACTATATAACTTACCAAAATCGTAGTCGTCCATATGTCCGGTAATTTTTGACCCAATTTTGTATACCATGTTCAAATATTTTTCAGTCGTTAAATTTTTTTCTTGATACATTAATCCAGTCTCATTATCCATACTCAAACTGAAACTCAATAAATTAGGTATCCCATCATGGTTGTTCATTGAATCATTGATATTATATATAAATGGAATTTTTCCGATTTGACACGGAAATTTATAATTTTTATTATTACTCATGTTTTACTCCTAATAAAAAGTTATTATTTCTCGTAATACTTTTACGACCCGAATAACGTCAGCTAGATCCATACCGCTGTGTAGTGGTAAAGCAAGTCCTTGATGAAACAACTTTGATGCATTATATAAATTGTCAATTTTATATTTCTGAAAATAATATGGCTCCAAATGGACAGCGTTTGCACCATAATTGGTTTCAATTTCATTATCTTTTAAGACAGATATAACATTATCTCTGTTAATTCTATCATGTAAAACAATATGATAGGTTTGCCAAGAATGCTTACTATCAACCCTTGTTCTAGGTAATAAAAACGCATCACTTCCATCTAAAAGTTTATGGTACTCTTCAGCTAAAACCGACCTTTTTTCGAGAATTTCGCTCATCTTATCAAATTGAGCAATTCCCATAGCCGCTTGAATATTATTCATACGATAATTTAGCCCAGGTACAACAAATCTAGGTTTTCCAGATTCGTAATCAATGCCATGATTTCTTAGTTGCTTTATTATCTTTGCGTGTTCATCGTTATTAGTTGTAATTAGCCCACCTTCTCCAGTAGTAATAGCTTTTCTAGGGTGCAAACTAAAGCATCCAATGTCACTTTGAGTTCCTACAAAATCATTACCATTTTTAGATCCTAAAGCGCAAGCAGCATCTTCGATTATCTTAAGGTCATACTTTTTTCCTAATTGATTAAATGGAGTCATCTCTACTGGATAGCCAAACTCATGGACAACAATAATCGCCTTTGTATGCTTATTTATAGCAGCCTCAACTTGCTCAATGTTTATGCAATAATCCTCAATATTAACATCGACAAATTTTACATTTGCACCAATTACCTCAACGACATTTGCTGTTGCAGGAAAAGTAAATGCTGGTACAATGACTTCATCTCCAGGTTTTATACCTAAAGCCATCATTGACAAATGTAATGCTGCTGTACCACTAGTTACTGCAAAACAATGTTTAACACCCAAGTATTCTTTAATCATGTTTTCAAATTGTTCTACTTCTTTACCCATTACCAATTGCTTCGACTCGATCACCTTTATAATCGATTTTATTTCCTCATCACCAATCTCTGGAAACGCTAACTTTATCATAAAGTTCCCCTTATCTTATAATGATTTATATATAGTTTCATGATTTTTAGCAACTATATTTGAATCATGATACTTTTCCACAAATTCCCTACTTTTCTTTCCTATTAAACTCAACTGGTCTCTATTATCAAACAAATTTTTAAGCACACTTTTTATGGTATCTGGGTTTGCAATAATTATTGGTAAATCTTTGGGTAATAGTTCTCTCATGTAATCGCTTATCCAACAAACAACAGGTTTTCTTAAAGCCATCGCTTCCACAGCAAAAACCCCATATGTTCCCATGTGAAGTTGATCGACAATTATGTCAGCTTTTTTGTATTCTTCAATTGCTTGATCATTGCTTAGTCCAGTAATCAATTTAAACTCGATATTGTAGTTTGTTTTTAAAGATTCAATTGCTTCAACGATGAATTTAGTGCCTTTAAATTCAGGCGCTGTAGGCGCATGTGCAATTATCAATTTATCGTTGTCATTTTTCTCAAATTTAGTATATGAAAATTTACTTAAATCTATAGATGATTTTGTAACATGTACTTTTTCATGATAATCCTTTACATACTCAGCCAGTTCATAGTCAACAAAACAATTAGAAATATACTTTGACAAATGTTCAAGTTTTCGTTTAATTGAATCTTCATTTGTTTCTTTGACTTTTGAATAGGGATTATTTTTTTTTGCAATACTCACCATGCGAACATCAGATCCCCAGTACTGCATGATGGTTTTTTTCCCAAGCTTATTTAAGACAGGTAAATCTGAATGATCTAGAGTAAGTGTTGTGCCAAAATGGAAATGAAAAATATCATTGTCCTTTATGATTGGCGCTACATGACTTTTAATATATAAATTAGCATTTTCATAATTTACGAGTTCTTTGGGATCTAATACAAAGTCCGACTTATACTTCAAATAACTATCATAATAGTTTAAAGTAGTTGTGTGGTAATTTAATTTTTTTAGTGCCATCGCTTGAATATTCATTTGATTCGCAATTTCCATCGTTCCCATTACAATATTGTTCGTATGTTTTAACGTTTTAACATGATTACCATATGGCATATAAGCACCACAAGTTAACAGATCTTGAAGTATTTTATATTCAAATGATTTTTCTAACTTGCCAACGGATTCCAAAGTATAAATTAAATTATGCACTATATCACAATTCAATTGTCTCTCCAAAACAGCCTTACATAAAATTCTTTCAGCTTCATCAAAATCGCCTTTAAGAATTAAAACAACACTTTTAATTGAATAGAAATCCGCATCTTTTTTATAAACGTTACCATAACTATTAATTAATAATTCCGCATTATGCAAATCGCCTTTTTCAATAATCTTTTCAATATTTTGTTTTAGAATTTTTGCCTGATCCATTTTAATCCTCCAACTAATTTGTAGAGTTAAAAATTAAAGGAAGTTCTGGCAAACTTTGCATGTTTTCTTCATACCATTCACTGGTTCTTTTAATACCCTCTTCTAAATCGATTTTTGCATCAATGTTTAGAATTTCCTTAATTTTTTCTACTTTAGGAATCCTAAGATCAATATCTACTGATAATGGTTCTTTAAACACAATTTTTGATGAGGACTTTAAAACTCTACATACAGTTTGTGCAAGTCCGTAAATTGTTGTAATCGCTTTTGCATTTCCTACATTAAATGACTCTCCAATCGCCTTAGGATTTTCCAAACATGCCATTAAACTGTCCAACATATCCTCAATATAACACCAAGCTCGAATTTGCGTCCCATCTCCAAATATATATATTTCTTCATTTTTCAGTGCTTTTCTTATGAATATCTGAATAGCACCTTCACCAATCTGACCCGGACCATATATATTAAACGGTCTAACAGTCACTGTCGGAAGTCTATATTTTTTATGATACGCTTCTGTAAAATGCTCGCCAGTTAGTTTACTAACTGCGTAAGTCCAACGCGCCTCACCAGCTGCACCAGTTATCATATTATCCTTTTCCTCAGATTTATAAGCGTGAGACCCAAAAACTTCAGAAGTTGAAAATTCTAAGAAACGATCAATCCCTTTTTCAAGATGAACTTCTTTTGCGGCTTCTAGTACATTGTATGTTCCAATTACATTAACTGACATTGTGCGCACAGGATCTTTTACTGTATTATCAATTCCAGCAATTGCTGCTGCGTGTATAATTATGTCTGCTTCCTTCATTGACTTTTTTAAATGCTCTAAATCGAGAATATCACCTTCAATCAGGGTCAAATTTGCATGGTTTGAATAAGGTTTAGACTTCAATGAGTCTCGTTCTAGTTTATCATACACTATTATTTGATTATCATTTATCAGACGTTCAATTAAACTTGATCCTATAAAACCAGCACCGCCCGTAATAAAAATTTTTTTATTTTTAATCATATATCCCCCAAAGCAATTCTTTGCTTTTAATAAATTACAACAATTAAAGTATCTTATTCCCGTATTGATGTTTACATCTGATGAATGCTAAAATATTAACGCATATTTTAGCATCAAAAACTATTGAAGAAGCTCAAGATTTGCTTTACTTTTTAAAAGTACTATTTCCAAATCATCTGGCTGTATCATTGTATACTGATCAATTAAAAGTAAAGCATCATTTACCCTACCAACTTCAATCAGCGACTCAATATTCATCTTCAACTTTTTGCCCAACTCGTCGAATTCGTCATGGTTGTCCATTATTTTCAATCGATAACTTAACCAATTCGTAAACGTTCTATTCCATTCTTGAAAAATGTTCAAGGCATTTTCTAGCGCTTGTCTGCAATTATTGTTTAATACATGCCAAATACTAATTAAATACTGCTCTTCACTATTTGCAAAGTCTTCTAAACTACATTCGTCTATAAACTCTAAGCGGTACTTATAATTAATATAACTTAACCCCCAAGTAATATAGCGATCAAAATATACTATGTTGGTAACGTCTTGCAAATGCTTAATCATTATATATTTTGAAAACAGTCTCATTACATTAAAGTGTTTATATTCTTTTTGCGCTTCATGCTTTATAAGAAATTTTTCTATTAATATAGAAAATTCTTCAAATCTAAAATCAATAGCACCTAATAGTTTCATTATCTCAAGTTCTTTTTTTGACTTTAGTAAATCAAATACATTGAGATCAAGTTTCATAAAAATGTATATGACTTCAGAATAATTTTTGTTATTCCACAACTTACTATAGTAATCAACATCAATTTCCATTTTGTTGTTTTCAGCCACTAATTTTACATTAGTGAAAAAACTACCTAACTCTGACGGAAATACAGAAAGAGCATTTATGACTCTAATATAATCAATTGAATCTTTAAGATATTCATTAATACATTCATAAATTACCCTATCAAGTTCCGCCCATCTATCTTCTGGAGATATCTCAAACAATATACAGATTTCATTTATTACTCCCAAAAGTACACAGGTCTTAATATATTGATAGATTGTGGCATTATAATATTCATTTTCTGTTTTTTTATTATTCAACACTTTGAAAAATTGTTTTTTTGAATTCTCATAGTCTCCGCACATAAAATACGCTTGACCTAAATTAAATCTACTCTCATCCTCTAAGCGAATCGTATACAATTGTATAGCAGGATTTGAATAAATGTCAGATTTTTCTATACCATTCAGTGTCATTAAGTATTCTTCCAAACACTTAATGCCTTGTTCAAATTTCTTTAATTTTATGTTACTTACACCTTTGAAATAAATTAAATCAATATAATTAGGCACTAGTTTTAAACCTACATCTGCAACTTCAATTGCCTCCTCATAATGCTCAGTAGCGGACAGGATTTTAGCATAGGCAGCTACAATATAAACGTAATCGAATATGGATTCTTTTGATTCCACAAGTCTAAAATAGGCTTCTTTTAACGTTTCACGTGCTTTTACATAATCACCATACATACTATAAGTTATACCTAATTGATATCTATAATACAAATTAGTTTCATCTTTTTCTAATTCATTAATTAATAACTTAGAGGTCCTTGAAAATTTTTCTTCCATCAATTCTGAGTCATCTGACATATATCCATAATGTTTTATAAGAGCTTTTAATTCTAATGCTAAGCCCTTGAATTGTGGCATATTATGGACAACACCTTCATATTTAAAGTCTTTAGTTTTTTTAAAAAGCCGAAACGATGTCACCGCTGAACTAACTTTCCCATTTTTATTAACAACATTTTCCACTTTTAAAGTTGCTGCTGCATAATTTAAATAAACTCCTTTTTTAAAGAAATCTATTATCCCTTTAACTTGAACAAGTTCTTCATCTGCATCAATAATTAAAATCCAATTACCAGATGCGTATGAAATTGTAATGTTTCTCATTTCAGAGAAATTGTTGTTCCATTCGTGATAATGAACTTTGTCAGTATACTTATTAGCAATTTCAATCGTACGATCATTTGAACCCGTGTCTATGATTATTAATTCATTATCAACATGCTCTCTTAAACTATTCAAACTTTCAAGACACCGCTCTAAATTTTTCTCCTCATTCTTAACCATCATGCAAATACTAAGTTTCATTAAATCTTCCTCCTATTAAATAGACTTAATTAAATGAATTAATAATTAACTCCCTTAAATAAGTATATTTACTTTGAAAAATAGCCACCCTCTAAGGGAGGATGGCTATCAAAAGTATATACCTTTTTAATTATCTTAGTAATTGTAAAACACCTTGAGGTGCTTGATTTGCTTGAGCAAGCATCGCTTGAGCAGCTTGAGTAAGGATGTTGTTCTTTGTAAAGTTCATCATTTCCTTAGCCATGTCTACGTCACGGATACGAGATTCAGAAGCTTGTAAGTTCTCAGATGCTGTATCTAAGTTCTTAATTGTATGCTCTAATCTGTTTTGCATTGCACCAAGTGAAGATCTTTGAGCAGATACTTTTTCTAAAGCACCTTGAACAGTTTCAATAGCAACTTGAGCGCCAAACTTAGTGCCGATATTTATATCAGCAACGCCTAATGCGTCAGCTCTCATGTCACCCATAGAAATAAATGCAGTTTGACCTGTGTTTGCACCAATTTGACCCATTACTGAGCCGCCTAATGAAGATGATGCATCTTCTTGCTTGCCAAATACAAACGTAATAGAATCACCAACGTTAAGATCATTCAAGTTTTGTCCAGCGGCAAAAGATACACTTGATGCTGCTCCAGCAAAATCAGTACCAAATGTAATTGAAGTTGATATTGCAGAAATTGATCCAGCAACTGCAAGTGCAGTTTCTGTTCCATCCGCTTTAACGACTTTCCAGTCTCCATTTGTAACAACAGATGATCCAGCAGCTGATGTGCCAGCAACTCTAATTAACATGAAAGCACCATTAACTTTTGCGCCTGTTGCAGCTGCATCTTCAAGAGTTCCTAAGTCTATTGTTAATGCTGAGTTGTTATTAACTCTAATTGAACCATCAACAGCTTCAGCTACGCCTTTAGCAGAACCTTCAAGCAATTTCTTTGTATTGAACTCAGTTGTGTTACCAATTCTGTCAAGCTCACCAACGAGTTGCTTAACTTCGTTTTGAAGTGCAGTTCTATCAGAGTCAGTGTTTGTATCATTCGCAGATTGAACAGAAAGTTCTCTCATTCTTTGAAGAATAGCATGAGACTCATTTAAAGCGCCTTCAGCAGTTTGGATTAAAGAAATCGTGTCTTGTGAGTTTCTTGATGCTTGATCAAGACCTCTGATTTGGCCTCTCATTTTTTCAGAGATAGCAAGACCAGCAGCGTCATCGCCAGCACGGTTAATTCTGTAACCTGAAGATAATTTTTCGATTGATTTTGCGCCTTGACCGTTGTTGATACCCAATTGTCTGTGGGTATTCATAGCCATTAAGTTGTTATTAATTCTCATAAATCGTTCCTCCTTGAGTTTTATAAGTCAGAATCCTTTCTGACTGGTTATAGTAAGTCTTGTTTGATTTCGATCGCTAATCAAACACGACTCTCTAATACTATTATCGGATGCTCCTGAAATTACTTTAGCATATTACTAAAATTATTTTTCAGTTTTTTTCATCCGTTCTGAAAGCACCTTAAATGCGCTTGGCGCATGTGCCGCTTCCTTATTTGATTCTAAAATTTTATCGAAGACTTCACTTCGGTGAATCTGAATCTCTTTGGGCGCATTAATGCCGATGCGTACTTTACCCTCTTCTATAGAAATAATTTGGATTTCTATTTGACCATCTATGATGATGCTTTCGTCCTTTTTTCGCGTCAATATAAGCATCGTCTAAACCTCGCTGTTCTTTTTGAAGATGGTAAATTTCACATCGTCATATTCATTAAGCAAAATTTGTTTGCCGATTTGCTTATCTGTGTTGATAATTACTGGGGCCATAATATTAATCGTGGTTTCCTCCACATTTTCAGGTATGGTAACCATGGTAAAAGCCAAAACAAATTCTAAATCCTTCTCATCTTCTATTCCTAGTTTTTTTGTATCGCTATCTGCCATTTCAAAATCATAGGGCTCAACAAATAAAAATGGATCTGTAATTATAAAGGCGAGTTTTTCATCCTGCGTCGATTGAAGTGTACTAAAAGGAAACTCTAAATCGCCAGAGGGAATGATGATAAACGACTTTTCATCTTCAAATCCCGGTAAACCTTCTGGGAAATGTATCACATCCGATTCTACGTATTCGATGTCCCCTAAATGTTCTGTGTGTAATATCATATAACGCCTCCTTATACCATGAAATTGAAGTTCGGTTTTTCATACCTAAAACTGATGCTATTATATTGACTCACCGCCAAGTTAACTTGATACGGCGTGTAGTTCATATTGATTTTTTGTGGCCTTGAATTGTTTGTCACTTGTCCTTTGTTAAATGTTGTATTCACCTGTCCCCTTACCAAATCGATGTTAGGTCTAGAGGTCGGTATGGCTGCATAATTAAATTCTTTATCAAACATTTCATAAGCGTTATAAATGGCCTGATCGGGTATAGGGTCTACACCCGTATGAATATTAAGCCACTCATTGCCCTGACTAACGATACGATCCACACCGCCAGCAACCACTTGTCTCGCATAACTCACTGATTCATCCATAAATGCTTTAATGTTTTTAAGACCTGCCTCAGCAAAAGATGCGGATTGATCGATGGTTACTTTGGGTAGTTCTGTTTTCATCTCCAGTAAAGGCTTTTTTATGTCGAGATTTAACGTTAAAGCGCCATTGCCACTTTGTTCTATTTTTGCGGGCTGTGTTGTTATGTTTAAAACAAGTGGCTGTTGTGAAATTTGTATGGGCATAGCCACCTCCTAAACTTATCTAATGAAGTCTACCAAACTCACCTGTATAACTTTTGATCCTACAGATAGTGAAGCACGATAGATGTTTTCAAGATTTTTAAAATACATAATGGCCTCAGCCATATCGACATCTTGTACCTTACTCAGCAGACCCGTAAAGGTAATATGATTTTCTTCAACGCGGTTCATTACGAATTCGATGCGGTTGGTTTTACCGCCGATTTCACCTGCGACCGTTAAAACGCGATCCAAATGGACATCTAACTGCGTAAGAGAGGCTTGGATTACTGTATCGTCTTTTGTATCTAGCGCAGTAATCAGCGCTTGTAAGTCCGTAATCATCTCACTTCTAGACGCTACGATTTGGTCCACAGAAAGCGTTCTATTATCCCCATCGTTTGTCGCAACCAGCGTTAAATCGATGGTACCACCATCCACAGCTGTGACATTGACAGTTCCTGGAGGGAAAACGCCATTTATACCGGCTTCAATCGCATTTCGAAGATCTACAACAGAATTTAATGCTGAAAAGTCGATGGTGATTTTCTTACGCACATCATCCACTTGAACCACCAAAGTATGTTGACCTGTTTCAGCGATAACTGCCGCATCTGTAACCACACCCGCACCTGTTAAGGTACTGTCTACACCTGCTGTTCCCGCTGTAACTGTCTGTCCAGTAAAACCAGCTGTTACAACCAAAGTGTCATCGATGGTTACTAAAGGATCATAGGACTTCGAACGAACAACCAGTTGATTATCCACATCGAAAAATACGTCCGTAACATCACCCAGTACATTTGGTCCATTAGCCGCCGATTTCATCACTTCTAAAAAGCGTTCTTTTGTCAGTGGATTAAGAGACGTATCAATCATAAGTGATTCATCTACGTCAAACGTTATACCCCCAACAGTTATGTCTAAAACATTGCCCACAGCTGCATAATTATAAGGAATCTGGACTTCTGTTCTAAATGTAGCTTGCGTGCTTTTTTGTGTCGAAGTCGTACTTCGCGTAATCAATCCATCAAAAAAGTTATTGATGTCTACGGTTCCAAAAATATCGGTTGGATGGACGCCGACGCTCATCACTTCACCCACTGAAACTTCATAGCCCATAACGTGTTTGAGATCTTTTCGCTCAGAGGTCATGTCGATGTTAAAAGAACCATCTTCATTAAACAGTTTTTCGTTGGTTTGTAAACCCGAAAAAATATAGCGACCCGCATTGGTTGCATTACCCGCTACGATGATTTCTTTGGTAAGTTCTTGTATTTCAACTTTGATTTTTTTTGTGTCATCAGCAGTATTTGTGCCATTTGCCGCTTGAACTGTAAGTTCTCTGACCCTTTGCAAAATTTCCTTTACATTATGAAGGGAACTTTCTGAGACTTCTAGCCAACCCAATGCATCATTAATATTTTTTTTATATTGAGCCGCTTCCCTGATATCGGTTTTGTACTTCAGCACTTGTGTGATCCCCACAGGATCATCGGAAGGTCTGTGAATCTTCTTGCCTGTGGACAGTTCTGTTTGGCGCTTGGACATGCTAATTAAATTGTTATTTGAATTCCATAGCATGTCTTTAACAAGCATCGTATTGGTTATTCTCATATTTGACACCCCTTACTAAAACACTTTAAAGGTTATTATCTACCTACCGTACCCAATCGGTTAACAACGAGGTCTAACATTTCGTCAAAAACGTTAACCATCCTTGCATTTGCATTATACGCCGTTTGATATTTAATCATATTTGCCATCTCTTCATCAAGGGATACACCCATTATAGAATCCCTAGCGGTACTGTACTCGTTTACCAAAAGCGCTTGATTTTTAGATACGCGGTTGGATTCACCAGCGTCTACACCTAAGTTGGATACAAGCGATTTAATAAAATCTTCAGGCGCGCCCCATTCATAGAGTTTTACATCATGTCTGGTAGCAATCATCTTTAAGATATTTGTACCATCACCCGGTAAATCTTCAACACGTGTTGCGGCTGCAAACTTATTTAAATCCTCTAAATCTTTCGCGATGGTGACTTGTGAAGCTTTCATACGGTCAACCACATAATACTTTCCATCGATAAGTTTTACACTTTTATCTTTATAATTTGGATTGTTTAAAAGGATTTTATTTATATTTTCTTTAATCTTAGCTTCGCGTTCATTTTCAGGTAATGTGCTTACCCCACTTAACACAGAGGCTGTTATTTCATCCGCTGGCAGACCATTTAGTCCTTTGTTAACGAGGTAATCCTTATACTGTGCCGTGGTCATATTGTCGATGGTAAACATATATGTGCCCGTACTGCCATCAAGCCCATAGCCATCTTCGTGAAGGTTGTTAAATGTACTGGTAAATGTTTCTATAAACTCATTAAGTTTTTCAACATAATACGGAATCCCTTTACGATCGCCCGTCATATTGTCTCGAACTTCCTGAAGGCCTTTAACTTTTCCAGCACCTAGGTTTATAAAGTTTCCATTCGACCATTCTACGTCCATGATGCCGTCGCCATCGTCCGGATTTACCTTATCTTCTCTGGCAACGAGTTTTAATGTGTCGCTTCGGTAATGTGCCACCAATTGCTGGCCGCCCACTAATACATAGAATCTATTTTGCTCGTCTTCATAATAATCGATTTTAACCAGTTCCGATAACTTATCTACCAAAACATTTCTTTGGTCTCGTACATCGTTTGCGATGCCGCCTTCAAGTTCTGCTTTATAGATGGTTTCGTTGAGTTTCGCGATTTGATCGGATATAGAGTTGACTTCTCCAACAGCAGATTTAAACTGAAAGTTTAGGTCTGCTTGTAGATTTTTAAGCATGGTTGAAATACGCTGTACACCTTCGGATAACGCGATGGTGTTTTGGCGTACCAATGTACGTGCTGTTAAATTTTCGGGATTTTTATTTAAACTCTGTAGCGATTCATAATACTGATCCAGTAACTCTGCAATGCTTGAATCTGAAGGCTCATTAAAGATACCCTCAAGTTCCGTTAAGACGCTTGCTCTTGCATCCCATTCGCCTTTAACGCTCATTTCAGTACGGTATTTAAAATCTAGGTAACTGTCACGTACTTGCTTAACCGCAGTAACATCAACACCAACACCCAAAGTACCCATGCCACCTACTAACACTTGCGGTTTATAGGCTTTTGTATTCATAACTTGTCTTGAATACCCTTCAGTATTTGCATTTGCTATATTATGCGAAACAATACCCAACGATCTTTGATTGGCAAACAAGCCGGATAAAGAGGTTGTTAATCCTAAGAAACCTGATGACATGGTATCACTCCTTTTTGATTAGACGCGTGCGTCAAATAGATTTTTACGTGCTTCATCGCTAATTGCTTTTTTATCATATATGCCATTGTCCTCACTGACTTGTGCTAAAAGGCCAATGTTAAAATTAATCAGTTCTAATTTATCTTCAAGTAGTTTATTATTAAATCGATTTTCTTCTGCAACTGTTTTCACGCGAACCAATAGATTATCTTTTGAACTTATAATCTGATTCCGATCTTCAGCATTAAGTAGTTGCGCAAGTTGTGTCACATTTTCTACGAAATCCAACTTCTCTTCACGCATAATTTTATCGACTACTTTTTCTCTGAGTTCCTCAAGTTTAAATAGCGAAACCACAAGTCCTTGCTCTAAATGCGTCAATGATTCAAGCTGATCAATATCTTGCGATTTAATGATCTCTCTTTTTTTTCTCGACACTTGTAGCAATTCATCATAAATTTCCGACTCTTTATCTAACGTCAAAACAAGTTGTTCAACACTCCTAGTCATAGCTTACACTCCTACCATGTAAATTAATAACCGGACATTTCGTCCGGTAGTAGTTGGGGGATTAGAAATCGGCGTTTAAATATTTTTTGATTCTACACCAGATAATAATTTTTCGACGATGTCTTCAGCACTTGGCTTATAATTGCCTGAAGCCATAAGTGTTTTAATTTCATCGAGTTTGTCCGTTCGTATATCAGGAACTTCTTCTAATGCTTTTCTCGCAACTTGAATGTCTCTTGCCGCGCTCGAAATTTCTACCTTATCGTTTGCAAAGGCTACTTTATCAGCAGACTCGGTCTTCTTAACTTGCTTGTTATAAGACTTTAAAACGTTTTGAATATTCATTTGATTCGATATTTTCATAATAAAACACCCCCGTATTGCCGATTTCTATACTAGGTATATCGGCACATACGGGGGTAAGTTTAGTCTTTATTTTTTATTTTTTTCTCGATCTTTTATGTGCATCCCTACGGTATGCTTTTGATTATTTTCGCCAATGCCTGCTTTTAGTCCCGAAGAAAGCTCACGGATACATTTCGGACAAAATCGCATACCATCGGTGGGTTCGCTGCACCGCTCACAAAAAGCGATGTTCGCATGATCGCCTAACACGATTCTGCCATCTCTAATCCATTTTAATATAGAGTCGGCTGAAACCCCGGTTCCCATACTCACGTCTTTAACACTTGAAGTAGGATTGTCATAAATGTATTCTCTCACGCGATCGAACTCTGTATCGACATTTTCGTTGCATCTTGAGCACAGCAATCCCCCATCAACAGACGAAAACACGCGATTGCATTTTTTACAGTTTATAAGTGCATTTAACTTATTGTTATCTGTCATAACAGCCTCCTATTTCTTGTATCATCCTCTCGCAACGGTTACACAAATTATTTTTTCACAACCTGCTTCATAGAGTGCCCGAGAACAGGCGTTTAATGTTGCACCTGTTGTATATATATCGTCCACCAGTAGAATTTTCTTATCTTTTAATAATGCTTGCTTACGCTTATTTACTATTATAGCATCTTCAAGCATTTTCTTCCTAGAAACTCTACCTAATTTTTTAAGTTTTTTTGTAGCCATCTTGCGTAAGAGTAAATCGGGTATAACTTTTTTTCCCAAAACCCTTGCCATTCGATTTGCAAGCAGTTCAGATTGATTATACCCACGACTTATTTTACGAATCACATGGACAGGTACAGGCACGATATAATCAAAGTTGGATAGATTTTCATCTAAACGAATCATTTCTGCCATCTTTTCAGCGAAATAACGCGCTTGATATTTTTGCTTTTTATATTTTAATCCCATTAATCCTTTTTTTACACCTTCGTCGTAATGTGCGATGGCGCGGTGTCGCTCATAATAAACAAATTGTTCTTGGCATTCTTTGCATTTATAAAAATAGTCTTTGTATTGCGTGTCCAGTTTTTCGATGGTTCGGCCACACACACTGCAAAAAGGCGGTTCTATCCATTTAATGTCCGATTGACAATTTAAGCATAAAGGCATGTCCGCATCTGGTGGTAATTCTTCTTCACAAAAGTAACAGGTGACAAACTGGGGAAACCATATTTCAAAAACATCTTGCGCGATTTTACTAATTTGCGCCATATTACGACCCTCCCAGAAGATCTTTGTATTTTACGAGTTTTTTTTCGAGGCCAGAGAGGCGCTTCGTTTCCTGATTACGAGCAATCATCTCATGCATGGCGCGTTTATCCCCTACGAGTACGAGTAGTTCTCTTGCACGCGTTATGGCCGTGTACAAGATGTTTCTGCTCATAAGCATCGGCGGTCCAAAAGCCATGGGCATAATAACCGCCTTAAACTCACTGCCTTGGCTTTTATGCACGGTAATGGCATAAGCGAGTACCAGTTCATCCACCGAAGGGTAATCATATACCACTTCGCGTTCTTGATCAAAAATAACACACACCGTTCGATTGTTTTCATCGATTTCCGTGATAAACCCGATGTCTCCGTTAAAGACGCCCTTACCTTCTTCAGCAAATTTACTCACCCATTCGAGGTTGTAGTTGTTCTTGATTTGCATCACTTTGTCGCCTTCCCTAAATCTTCTTTTACCAAATACCTTCTCAGTCTTATTTTTAGTCATGGGATTTACCACACTTTGAAGCATGTCATTGAGTACTTCAACCCCTACTCCAGAACCTTTCACCGGCGATAACACCTGGATATCCTCCATCGGGTTAAACTGATAATAGTTTGGAAGTCGTTCTGTAACCAAATTTCTGATTTCACTTAATATATCGTCTGCACGCCCTTTACTAATGAAGAAAAAATCTTTATCCGCTTTATTGAGCACGGGAGATTCCCCTTTATTAATATGATGTGCATTTATGGCGATGAGCGATGCTTCACTTTGTCTATATATTTCATCTAAACGAATGGAATGAATCCATTCACAACCTAGCAGATCTTTTAAAACATTGCCCGCGCCAACCGAAGGGAGCTGATCGGCGTCGCCCACTAAGATTAAATGTGTTCCCAGTTCTATGGCATCCAGTAGTCTATACATCAGCACGATGTCCACCATAGAGATTTCATCGATGATGATGACATCCGTTTTTATGGGATTGTCTGCATTTTTTTGAAAATTCATTTCCCCTTGAAATTCTAATAATCGATGGATGGTTTTTGATTCCCTTTGCGTGGTTTCCGTCATCCGTTTTGCAGCACGTCCTGTTGGTGCAGCCAATATCACTTTTTTCTCAAGTGTCTCATAAGCCTGTATGATTGCGTTAATAATGGTTGTTTTTCCCGTACCCGGTCCACCCGTTATAACGAAGACGCCACTGGATAATGATAAGGCGACTGCTTCTTTTTGTTTTTCGGCGAGCAAAATGCCACGTTCCTCTTCAAATTGCTTAAGAAAGGAAACGGCGTCGTCAAACTTTGCCACATCTGCTTGCGCTTTTAACTGATATATTTTTGAAGCCACTTGTGATTCCGCATAATATAGACTTGGTAAGTAAATGGCCATCTGCTCTGGATCAATTGCTTCTATGGCAACTTCGCCGTTTATAGCCATTTTACTCAGCACATCGATTACATCGGCTTCTTTAACGCGTAGTTCATTCTTAACTTTATGCACCAAACTTTGCTGCTCACAAAAGGTATTACCAGAAGAAGCCTCTCTATTTAAAATATAGAGGATCCCAGAAGTAATACGAAAAGGCGACTCAAAATCTATACCGAGTTTCATCGCGATTTCGTCCGCCTGTTTAAATCCTACGCCTACAAGTTCGTCTGCGAGAATATAAGGGTTCTTTTCTACGATTTCGATGGCTTCATTTCCAAATCGTTTATAAATGCGCATGGCCAACTTAATCGAAAGATTAAGACCTTGAAAATACATGATAAAATCCCTAAGTTCATACTGTTCTCTATAGGAGGCGACGATTTGTTCTAATTTTTTGGGGCCAATGCCTGTGATGCTCAAAAGTTTGTCCGGTTCAAACTGCAACACATCCAAAGAGCGATCGCCAAACTTTTCTATAATCAGTTGCGCAGTCATGTCACCTATGCCTTTGATGATACCAGAAGATAAGTATTTATAGACCTCATCCAAATCGGTTGGACGAATATGCTCTACAAACTCGACATTTAACTGCTCGCCATAGAAAGCGTGATAATCTAAACGTCCGCTCACACGCAAACGGTCCCCTTCTCTTAAAAAGGGGATACATCCTTTTATGCTGACCATGTCATCTAACGTTTCTAAAACGGCTATAACATAGCCGTTTTCTTCATTATAATATATGATGTCCTGTATGATTCCTTCATAGGAAACTTTATCACTGCCCATGGTTGCCTCGATTATTATTTATTGCTTTTAGTTTAACATATTTTTACAGACACTAAAAGAAAGAAGGTTCACATATGCAAAAAAAGAGGGCCAAAAGGCACCTCTTCATTGATTATATATATCGCACTTTAGTTACCAAATGCTTCTTTTCTTAAAATTTCTGCTTTATCTGTTTTTTCCCAAGGTAAATCGATATCCGTTCTACCAAAGTGACCATAAGCAGCAGTTTGTCTGTATATAGGACGTCTTAATTCCAAGTCTCTGATAATTGCACCTGGTCTTAAGTCAAAGTGTTTAGCAACCAAATCTTCAATTAATTCTTCAGATACTTTTGCTGTACCAAATGTTTCAACCAAAATAGAAACAGGGTAAGCCACACCGATTGCGTAAGCAAGTTCGATTTCACACTTCGTTGCCAAGCCAGCTGCTACGATGTTTTTAGCAACATAACGCGCTGCATAAGCCGCTGAACGGTCAACTTTTGTTGGATCTTTACCTGAAAATGCGCCGCCGCCATGTCTTGAGTAACCACCGTACGTATCAACGATGATTTTTCTGCCTGTCAATCCAGCATCCCCTTGAGGACCACCAATTACAAAACGTCCAGTTGGATTTACCAAGTATCTCGTATTTACTAATAATTCTGCGGGAATAATCGGCTTAATTACGTGCTCAATTAAATCTGCTTCAATTTGCTCTCTTTTTACTTTAGAACTGTGTTGTGTAGAGATAAGGACCGTATCAATTCTTGACGGCTTACCGTTTTCATCATACTCAACTGTCACTTGTGTTTTACCATCTGGTCTTAAATAAGACAAAGTACCATCTTTTCTAACCACAGATAAACGCTTTGCTAATTTATGCGCAAGAGAAATCGGAAGTGGCATTAACTCTGGCGTTTCATCACATGCAAAACCAAACATAATCCCTTGGTCACCAGCGCCAATCGCTTCAACAGCATCTACCATTTTACCTTCTTTGCTCTCTAAAGCGTGATCCACGCCAATAGCAATATCGTCTGACTGCTTATCAATCGCAACCAAAACGCCACATGTGTCACCATCAAATCCGTATTTTGCTCGCGTGTACCCAATTTCTTTAATGGTAGATCTTACCACACCTTGAATATCTACGTAACAATTAGTCGTGATTTCACCAGCGATGAGCACCAAGCCTGTAGTTACAGAGGTTTCGCATGCAACACGTGCATTTGGATCCTGCTCGAAAATCGCATCTAAAATAGCATCAGAAATTTGGTCACAGATTTTATCTGGATGACCCTCAGTTACAGATTCAGAAGTAAACAATCTTTTTCTTGACATTTTAAACACCTCCATTAATTTTAGTGCTGCATAGGCAGCTAATCCTTTTATCACATTTGATGAATTCTAGGCATAAAAAAAACCTTTTCGCAAGAAAAGGATGCTTTTACACAACCTCATCTGCCAGATATCCGTTCTACCTGTAGGATTTAGCACCGTGCTTAAACCGGTTGCTGGACTTCATAGGGCCTATTCCCTCCATCGCTCTTGATAAGGATTACTATTAAATTTACTTGACTATAGTAACATAGGAATCCATATAATACAACCCAATAATCAATTTTTTTATTTAATTTTTGTAATCATTTCTTGACTAATTCATAAAATATGCATAAACTAATTATGAGTTCTGCCGATATTATCAGTATCACAGTAACAAGGAGGTCCATATGAATTACCTGGAGCGATTATCGATAGAAATCGAATCGCGCAAGTCTCAACTTAAGACGCTTCAAGAGATGAAAGCTGATTTTGCTTGCAGTGAAATCAAAAGAGAAATTGACGACCTCATCAGAGAATATAACCGATACACTTCGTATGAAGCATCGAAAGTGCATCATATCTATGTTAAATCCAACCACTAGTCGTTGTACGATAGAAAATCAAAAATATTATCAAAGTGACTGTTTACAAAACTAAATAGAATCGGATCATCAGTCTTTAGTTCGCATATGAACTGAAGACTTTTTTCATAGGCATTTTCTTCTAGAAGGAGTGCATCTATCGCATCAAGAGTCTCTTTTAAAAAGGAGGCGATAATTAACTGTCCCGTATGCGTAAAGAAATAGAGCGCAAAAATATCGCCATTTAAATAATAAGGATTCTGAGCAACGTGATTGTTATCAGGATTAAATTCTATATATAATTGTCCTTGAGCATAA
Source organism: uncultured Clostridia bacterium (assembly GCA_927417275.1). Lineage (GTDB taxonomy): Bacteria > Bacillota > Clostridia > Peptostreptococcales > Acidaminobacteraceae > Fusibacter_C. The sequence continues at coordinate 102,846 of CAKMJV010000007.1, read as the reverse complement.
ACTTGCTTCATCATCTCGGGATTGTTTTTCGCAAACCGTCTTTCAAAAAAAGAGTCTTTCACAGTTGCTACGATCAGATGCTCTGACTTATTTAAATTGAAAGATGCTTCGATGCTGCTAATCGTCAACTTTTCTAGATACTTCACTTCTATTATTTTGTTTGTTTCCTTTTGTAAGGTTACATGAAACACCATCAACTGATATTTGTGTTCAAAGTCGATGAGCGCCTCAACGCGAAAACTTACATGCGCCACGCTGTTTACCATGTTTTCCAACAAAGTGCTCGTATTTTTTATCAATGTGTATGGCGCGTCTACATATTCAACTGCATTTGGGGGTTGTTCTAACCACAAGCCTTTTGTGCCTTCATCGTCTTTTCCGATAAGTCGCATCATCATATAATTGATGGCAGCATAAGGGTTGTCTATGGGTGGTGATAATTTTTGTAGTAACGCGATTTTTTCTGTCTCATCCAAATCAACTTTCCAAGACTGAAAAGTTTCCATATATCGATCAAAATCTACGTGTGCTTCGATGCTATTAGGGTCTACCTGGTAGGCTGTTTTAACCAAGTAAACAAAGGATTTAAAATCCACCGTTACAAAAGTTCCACCTAGACCACCCGTTACAGCAAGCACCAACTCGTTAAAGGCCGCTGCTTCAGGTTCTATAAGATGATAAAACCCATCAATACCATAGACCTCATAATCCAAATGAAAAATCTGAGCGATTTCTCGCTCAGCTTCATCTCTCCAATAGGCGATCAAACCGACAACACCCATTAATCGCGTATTGGTGGCTTTTGCACTTACAAACTTAAGTTTTGAAGATTTAATAGATTGCATCAAGACAACACCTTTTCTAACATGAGGGTTTTAAAGTAAGACAACTTACTCTTTGCCGCTTCATACTGCGTATCACAAATTGAAAAATAAACCTTTAACTTAGGCTCAGTGCCAGATGGTCTCAATACCATCCACGAGTGATCATCTAAGTAAAATTTTAGAACATCTGATTTTGGAAGACCCGTTTCATCATTTAAATAGTCAATTTTTCGAATGTATTTAAAAAGACCTTCTGATTGTGTTCTAAAACGATCCATGATCGCCATCATTTGACTCTGCCCTTCTTTCCCTTCAAAACTCTTTGAGATGGTTTCATCCACAAAATAACCATGTTTTTGGAAGATTGAATTTAAAAGGTCAGAGAGAGATAATCCTTTTTGTTTATAATATTCTGCCATTTCTATAGCCAGCAACGTGCCCATAACAGCGTCTTTATCTCTTACATGTGGTGCAAATAAATAGCCATAACTCTCTTCATAGCCCATAACAAAGTTATCCGTATCCATTTCGATTTGCTCGCCTATAAATTTAAAACCCGTGAGTGTTTTCTTAAGTGTGACCCCATATGCATCTGCTTGTGCTTTGGCCAAATCTGAAGAAACGATGGTATTTACTACGTAATGTGCCTTGGTTAAATCTGTACGTGATGCCAACACATATTCTAAAAAGAGTGAACCGATTTGATTGCCATTTAATGCTTTATAGTATTTGCCTTCTTTAATCATAAGACCAATACGATCACAATCGGGATCTGTCGCGATGATTAAATCCGCGTCATACTTTTGAGCCACTTTAAGTGCTTCATCAAAAGCTTCCACCGATTCAGGATTCGGTTGATTACATGTTGGAAACTCGCCATCTGGCTCCATTTGGTTCTCTACAGGTATAAGATTTGAGAACGACATTTCTTTCAGCACGCGAGAAATCGTATGGCCGCCAGTTCCATGTAAGGGCGTATAAACAACTTTCAAATTTGAATGTTTGAGTAGTTCTGGTCGAATGGAAACACGCTTAACCATTTCTATATACGGGGTATCCACGATCTCGCTTATAATCTTTAAGCGCTTTTCAGATGCCGCTTCAGAGCGTTTCATGGTTTTTACCATCGAAAAATCTGTAATGGCATTTACATGATCAACCAGTGCATCTGCTAAATGGGGTACCAATTGGCAACCTGTTTCATCATAAACTTTGTATCCGTTATATTCTGGTGGATTATGGCTCGCTGTGATCATAACGCCACCTAAACAATTCAGTTCACGTACTGCAAAGGATAGTTCGGGTGTGGTTCTTACGTCATCAAACACATAAGCAGTGATGCCATTAGCGGCCATCACAAGCGCTGTTTCCATAGCAAACGCTTGGGAAAATCGACGTGAGTCATAGGCGATAACCGCAGATTGCTTTACCGAATCACCCAATACGCGTTCTTTTCTTTCTAGCAAAAAATTGACAAACCCTTGTGTGGCTTTTCTGACAACATAGGCATTAATACGATTTCTACCTGCTCCGATAATGCCGCGCATACCAGCAGTTCCAAATTCTAAGTCTTTATAAAAACGATCCTCAATTTCTAAGGGGTCTCTTTGAATGCCTTTTAGTTCTTCTATAAATGCTTCGTCAAAGTAAGAATTTTTCAACCAAGCGTCATAATGCGATTTTGCGTCCATTTCATTCTCCTTTCAAATCTTTAGACAATTTTATCACAATTCATTTTTATTTTCCAGCAGATTGCAGACCTTTTGTTACGATGTAGTAAATGTGAAAAAGAAAGTCCCGCTTTAACTTTTGAGGGAAAAATGAAACACTCTTGTAAGGCAGTGTAGAAATGATGACTTTAACGATTTCGTCCATTTCGTTCTCATACTTATCCACGTTCGACAAATAATAAGCATTTACTTTTTTAATCAAATGATGTAAATCCATGAGTTCATATCGATCAATATCTGCTTCCTCAGCTAAAAACTCATAGAAAGCAACAAGAATCTGTTCATAACTCAAATTTTTGTCAATTTTAAGTAAATCGATCACCATTGGCACAATTTCTTCAAATAAAACGCGATAGCCACATTTATCACTGCTGATTAAAGTCGAAAATGCATCTAGTGTTTCGCTGGGTAACGCGAGTAATCGTGCAACGATTTCCGATTCATCGATCGTCTTAGTTAAGTAATAACGTGACCCCTGAAGTTTTTTATAAACTCTCATGGTGTCATAATAGCCCATTTTAATATTTTTTTTCGCACGTTCTGGATCAATTTCTAATACCTTCCCCAAATCCTCTGAAGGCTCTATCGTTACGACTTTTTTTCGATCTGATTCTTTAATTTTTCTGATTCGACCGATGGCCATGACGCGAATGGCGATTACTTCGTCACAGCCTCTTTCCAAAAGTAGATTAACAGGTAGATTATCGAAAAAACCACCGTCTAACATGCGTTTATTATCTATTTTTTCATCTCTAAATGCTGGAAAATTAGCTGAAGCGATGATGTAATTCGCAAGCTCACCTTTAGGTATATCTTTTATAAAGCACTCTATTGGTTTTAAATCTGATAATGAAAGGGTCACAAGTCCATAATCAATATCCGACTTTCTAATGAGATCTTCATCGAGCACTTTTTTGAGTTTCTCTTTAAAGGGACTTACATCAAGTCCACCACTTTTTAAGGTTTCTAGTATAAATAGCCTTTTCTTTTCCGCGTCATTTTTAAAGTCCAAATTTAGAATTTCTTTTATCAGTGTGGTATCACCATTAATCATATCTTTCATTTCTGTAGAAAGCCATATCTTTTCTAAATCCTGAAATTTTCCAGCAGCGACAAATGCACCGTTAATTGCACCAATTGAGCTGCCTGCAATGGCTTCAAACTTAATATCCAACTCTTGAAGTGCCTTAATTGCACCCACATGATAAGCCCCTTTAGCACCGCCGCCTTCTAATGCTATGCCACGCATAATAACCTCCTAATCCCAATATGACATATATACCATTATATAGACAAAAAAAACCGTGAGTTCAATACCCACGATTACTTAATCCATTCATTATCCCTTTACATCTAAATGCGTATCTTTTGACTGTGTTTCAATCGCATCTTCCGATTCCTTTATACTGGTGTTGCTATAAACGCGCACCATGTTGTTATAAATCATATCAGCCAATCCCAATCCGCCTTGCTTACTCATGTTTTTTGACATTTCTTCATCTAACATGTTTTCAAAAGTTGAACGCGCTTGACTTTTTTCAACCAAACCACCTTCTTGTATGGTTTTTCGCATTTCTTTAAAAAGCATATTTATGAAATAGGCTTCGAATTCCTGACTGGCTTCTTTTAATTTCTTTAGATCTTTGCCTTCTGCTGCCGTTTTTAAAAGGTCTTTGAAAGCATCCGTTTCAACGGTTTCTTTGTTTTGAGAAACCGCAGATTGGTAAGTCCCACTAATTGGGATTTGATCAATTTTCATAATAACATCCTTATAATCATCTTATATCGAAAGGGTTAACGTTTTAAATTATTTGCGATTTCCAACATTCTGTCAGCGGTTTGTATGGATTTTGAGTTGATTTCGTAAGCGCGCTCTGCAGTGATCAAATTAATCATTTCATCGACGATTTGAACATTACTTGCTTCTACGAATCCTTGCCAAATTTCAGTGGTGTCACCTTCTTCTAATCCTTCAAATGCTAAACCAGATGCAGCGGTCTCTTTGTATAGGTTTTTACCCACAGCTTCTAGACCCGCAGGATTAACGAACTTGCTTAATGAAAGTGTGCCAATCTCTTCGTATGCTTCTTCTCCATTACGTTTTACTTGTACAAATCCTTCTGCATCAACATTAAATTCCGAAACATTTTCACCCAAAACCACATTGCCGTCTTCAGCTTGAACATAATAACCATCTGAAGTAACAAGCACAGCACCTTCTTCAGTGCTAGCGATTTTAAATGAACCATCTTTCGTATAACGTGTATTGCCGTTATTATCGATGACTTTAAAAAAGTGTGCGCCATTAATGGCTAAGTCCGTTGGATTTTCTGTTTGCTGAAGATTGCCAGTTGTAAAATTTCTGAGTGTTGCAGAAACCATGACACCATGACCAATCTCTATAGGCACTGGTTTGCCCTCTTCTTGTAAGCGATCTGATTCGCTTAAGCGTTCATACATAATATCTTTAAACTCAACACGTTGGTTTTTAAAACCAATGGTGTTTACGTTTGCTAAATTATTAGAAATTGTATCAATTTTAAGTTGAAGATTTTTCATCCCCGAAGCTGCTGACCACATTGCTTTCATATTTTACGCCTCCTATACACGACCAAGTTCAGTTACACTTTTCGCAATCATATCATCTATGGTAGTGATCACCTTTTGACTGGTTTCATAATTTCTATTCATACCAATCAATTGAATCATCTCTGTAATAGCATCCGTATTTGATTGTTCTACGAATCCTTGGATAATTTCCCCTTCAAAATTCACTTTTTCACCGGTTAGTTCACCACGTTCTCTATAATAACCCGTACCAACCTTATAAACATCCGCGATATTTGTAAAAGCGGTCATGGTCAATTTATCCGTTATTTCGCCATCTTGAATCACTTCGCCAAATTCATTTACAGAAAAACTATCGCTATCAATATATATCGGACCATTTAATCCGATTACTTTATGTCCTTCAAAAGTAACCAACTCATTCATGCTATTTCTTGTAAAGGCACCATTTCTTGAATAGAGTATTTCACCGTTCACATCGATGTTAAAAAAACCTTCTCCTTTAATGGCCAGATCAAATGAATTATTCGTCATTTCAAGTTGACCTTGTTCATGGTCCGTCAAAACAGAGTACCCTCTTATACCAGCGCTCATGGTTCCCACGACACTTGGATGTACCATGGTGATCATTTGGTCGACGATGGTACCATCAACCAACATGTTGCCATTGTCATCTAGTTCATAGGTACCTTCACCCACATAAATCGGACCCTTATTACCCAAGACCAAGTCGCCTTTAAGATTATCGATGGTGCCACCCACATTTTTATAAAAGGTTCTTAAGTAGCCATCGGTGTCTTTAAAAAATTGAACGCTCTTTCCATAATGGATCCCATTTTCGGTCTGTACTCTAAAGTAACCTTTTTTCGTATCAGCGGTCACCTCTTCTCCACGGGTGGTTTGCGTTATATCTTTAGCGCCAGGTTCAGTGGTTAGCATAGAACCGTTTATACGCGTAAACAATCTTGCATTAAACGACTCAACTTCTACTCGGTCTTTTTTAAAGCCTGTCGTATTAACATTTGCTAAGTTGTTACTGATTACATCCATTTTATTGATATTTGTAATCATACTCGTTCCCGCTACATACAGTCCTTTTATCATCGTACACTCCATGATTCATCTATATTTTCGCAATATTGCTTCTACGTTACATTTCAAAGGGTTTATCGTCACTTTCTCACTTAAACTTAAGATAAAATAACGCACTATTGAAATAAATCCTAAAAAAAGACAGCTAAAGCCTAACTCTAATTGTTAAATTGTAAACTATTAGATATTCCTATAGGTATAATGCTTGATTTTTCAATGCTTGCATTGACTTGAGAATGCCTTTTGTGTTATATTTTAGATGGTTAAATACCATACCCTTTATTAATTTCAATTTCCTCATTTTGGAATGACCCGATCGATTGTGTCATTCCCCTTTTTTTGTCCAAAAACACACATAAAAAGAGCGCATTTCATTTATTTGATATGCGCTCTTACATTTTATAAATATTTTTTTCGCGTTGCCGTCATCATATTCTTTTCCAGAATATCCAAATGTTCAAGACTCATTCCCGTTCCTTTTGCAACACAACTTACTGCATCATCTGCTATAAAAGTAGGTATGCCCGTTCTTTTTTCAAGCAATTTGTTCAAACCGTGTAGCAATGAACCGCCACCGGTCATAACGATGCCACGTGAACTAATATCTGAAGCTAATTCAGGCGGTGTTTTTTCGAGTACAAAGTGCACAGCATCTGCAACGGCATTTACCACTTCATGAAGCGCTTCTAGCATTTCTTCACTCGATACCGATATGTTTTTAGGTAGACCGGTTATTAAGTCTCTGCCTCTACAATCCATTTTAATCGCTTTAGTCCTCGGATAAGCAGTGCCTACATTAATTTTAAGTTCCTCGGCTGTGCGCTCACCAATGAGTAAATTATGCTTTTTACGCATATACTTAATGATCGCTTCATCAAATTTATCGCCTGCAACTTTTATAGACGTACTCACAACGATGCCACCGAGAGAAATAACTGCGATATCAGATGTACCACCTCCGATATCGATTACCATATTGCCGTCGGGTTTCGTTATGTCTAAGCCTGCACCTATAGCAGCAGCTATGGGTTCTTCGATTAAAAAAGTCTTTCCCCCACCCGCTTCCATGGTTGCATCAAGTACAGCACGCTTTTCAACCTCAGTCACACCACTGGGCACACAAATTATAATTTTGGGTTTAAATAAACGTCTTCTACCACACGTTTTGTTTATAAAATAACGAAGCATCCTTTCAGTTACATCATAATCCGAAATCACACCGTCCTTTAACGGTCTAATCGCTATGATGTTACCTGGTGTCCGACCTAGCATTTTTCGCGCTTCATTACCCACAGCCAACACGCGATCCGTATTTTTATCAATTGCAACAACCGAGGGTTCTCTTAAGACGATGCCTTTTCCTTTTATGTACACCAGAACACTGGCTGTACCCAAGTCTATTCCAATTTCTGAGCCTACACCAAACATCGCTGCTCCACCTTCCGTAACCTATTTTTCTTCGATTCTTCTAATTTTTGCGCCTAAACCAACCAAATCTTTCTCAATTTGAGGATAGCCACGGTCAATATGATAAATTTCATCCACTTCAGTTACGCCTTCAGCGATGAGCCCTGACAAGACAAGCGCAGCACCTGCACGTAAGTCAGTCGCTTTAACTTGAGCACCTTGAAGTTCTTTAACGCCTTGTATCACGGCGCTATGTCCTTCTATTTTTACATTGGCACCCATTCTGTTTATTTCTGCCACATGTCTAAATCGATTTTCAAAAACAGTCTCTGTTATGACACTGGTGCCTTCTGACACAGATAAAAGTGCCATAAATTGCGCTTGAACATCTGTTGGAAACCCTGGGTAAGGTAGTGTGGTTAAGTCCACCGCCTTTAAAGGTCCCGTCGTATAAACTCTAATCACATCATCAGAATCTTCAACGATAGCACCCATTTCTCTAAGTTTTGCCGTTACAGGCTTAACATGACTTGAGACCACATTTTCTATGGTTATATCACCACGTGTCATCGCAGCTGCCACCATATATGTTGCAGCGATAATACGATCCGGAATGGTTTGATGACGTGTGCCACCAAGTTTTTCTACACCTGTTATACGAATCGTGTCCGTACCTGCGCCTTTAACATTTGCGCCCATTTCATTTAAGAAGTTTGCCAAATCGATAATTTCTGGTTCTTTAGCCGCATTTTGAATAAGGGTAAGCCCTTTCGCCATGGTCGCTGCCATCATGATGTTTTCAGTCGCGCCAACACTTGGAAAGTCTAGGTAAATTTCAGCCCCCACAAGACCTGAATCGGCTTTAGCTTCTATATAACCATGGCCCAAAGTCACTTCAGCACCTAATGCCTGAAAGCCTTTCAAATGCAAATCAATTGGGCGTGCTCCTATGGCGCAACCACCTGGCATAGAAACTTTCGCGATGCCCTTTTTAGCAAGCAATGGACCCATAACTAAAAATGACGCTCTCATCTTTTGAATCAATTCATAAGGTGCCTCACATTTGAGCAACTCAGCAGGGTGAATTTCTAGCGTTTCTTCTTCTCGATTATAATCTATCGTCAATCCCAGCGATTCAAGTAAAGTAATCATAACTTCCACATCAATGAGTCCTGGAACACTTTCAATATAGCACGTCTCTTCAGCTAAAATCGAAGCTGCCATGAGTTTTAAAACAGAATTCTTAGCACCTTTTATCTTAACCTTGCCTACAAGGGGACCACTTTTTTCAACCAATAACTTTGCCAATATTATGCCTCCATTTCTTTTGATGTTTTCAAATTGTCTTCTATATAAAGCAATTTCATATTTTACAGTTCATTTTAGTAAACCAGTTAAAACTGATTATAGTCATTTATTATTATATATAAAAAGTAGAACACTATCTACTGATTTTTCAACTTTTTTCAAATAATTTTTAAATTAACAAAAAAGGCAGGGATTATAAAATCCCCACCTCACTTAAAACTTAGTGTTTAAACCTTATTTTCTTACTTCTCTTAGCTTAATACGATTAATTGCTCTTTCTAACGCTAATCGCGCTCTCATAACATCCACGCCTTTTTCTCGACCTTCGTGGATGCGCTCTTCAGCGCGTTTTTTCGCTTCTATCGCACGATCAATATCAATTTCATCAACCCATTCTGCAGAATCGACGATTACGGTTGTCTTTTCTTCAGAAACGGTCATAAATCCTGATGAACAAGCTGCCCATCTATAGGATTGATCATCTAATCTAACGCGCATACTGCCCGTACGAAGCGGCGCAACAAGAGGCTCGTGGTCATATAAAATTCCGATGTCACCTTCCGTTGTACGTAAAATCACCATGTCGGTTTCGCCTTTAAAAAAAGCGCGATCTGGTGTAACAACTTCAAGCATGAATTTATTGCCCATCCATTCACCCCCTATTGTTCTTTACTTTTTTTGTACTTTTCAACAACATCCTCTATGCCACCACAGAATAAGAAAAACTGTTCTGGTATTTCGTCGTGTAATCCATCCAAGATTTCTCTAAAACTTCTAACGGTCTCTTTAACAGGTACATATACACCTTTAAAACCCGTAAACTGTTCCGCAACATTGAATGGTTGAGATAAAAATCGTTGAATTTTTCTCGCACGGCTTACGACGATTTTATCTGTATCCGATAATTCATCCATACCTAAAATCGCGATAATATCCTGAAGTTCATTATAGCGTTGTAAAATTTCTTGAACTTCACGTGCAACGATATAGTGTTCATTACCCACAACATCGGGTGACAAAATTCTCGATGAAGAATCCAGAGGATCAACTGCTGGATAAATACCTAACTCAGATATTTTTCTCGATAATACAGTCGTCGCATCCAAATGGGAGAAAGTCGTCGCAGGTGCTGGATCCGTTAAGTCATCCGCAGGTACATATACCGCTTGAACAGAAGTGATTGAACCTTTTGTCGTAGAAGTAATTCGCTCTTGAAGTGCACCCATGTCCGTAGCAAGTGTTGGCTGATAACCAACCGCACTTGGCATACGACCTAGAAGTGCTGAAACTTCAGATCCTGCTTGAGTAAATCTAAAAATATTGTCGATAAAGAGTAAAACGTCTTTACCTTCTTGATCTCTAAAATATTCTGCCATGGTAAGGCCTGTTAACGCAACACGCATTCTTGCACCAGGCGGTTCATTCATTTGACCGAAAACAAGTGTCGTTTTATCGATAACACCCGATTCTTTCATTTCATGGTAGAGGTCATTCCCTTCTCTCGTACGCTCACCGACACCGGCAAAAACAGATAATCCACCATGATTTTGCGCGATGTTGTTAATAAGTTCCTGAATAATAACCGTCTTACCAACACCCGCACCACCAAACAGTCCGATTTTACCACCTTTGGCATATGGCGCAATTAAGTCGACAACCTTAATACCTGTTTCAAGCATTTCTGCCGTAGTACCTTGCTCTACGAAAGCAGGTGCTTCTCTGTGAATCGGCCAAAATTCAGCGTCATCTCTCGTAATATCACCCAGTTCATCTATGGTTTCACCAAGTACGTTAATCAATCTGCCTAGCGTTGGTTTTCCTACGGGTACAGATATAGGTGCGCCTGTAGATACTGCATCAATTCCTCGGATTAAACCATCTGTCGAACTCATCGAAACCGCTCTAACAGTATTGTCGCCAACATGTTGCATAACTTCTGCAACAACGCTTATTCCCTTATAATCAATTTTAACAGCATCATAAATATTAGGAAGCTGGTCTGCTTCAAATCTAATATCGAGTACAGGTCCTATGATTTGCACGATTTTTCCAATCGTTTGATCCATACTCTTTCACTCCCTTTCAAATAGTTATTTTAGTGCCTCAGCACCGCCGACAATTTCAGAGATTTCTTGTGTAATTGCAGCTTGTCTTGCCTGATTAAACGAAAGTGTAAGTTCTTCGATAATGTCTTCAGCATTATCAGAAGCACTTTCCATCGCAACGCGTCTTGCCGCTTGTTCCGAAGCAGAAGACTCTATCAATCCACCATAAAGGGTACTTTCAATATACTTTGGTATAATATATTTAAAGACTTCTTCAGGTGAGGGTTCATAATTTACGATCGTCGTCGCATCGTCATCATTTATTTCTGGACGATCGATTGGAAGTAACAACAAATCAGTTGCGAGTTGAGAAATCGTACTAACAAAGCGCGTGTAAACGAAATGAATAGAATCCACTTCTCCTTTTTCGTATAATGTCATGGCTACTTTTGCAATCTGAGCCGCATGAATATACTCAGGCTTTTCAGAGATATATAAGAAACTATCAATAACATTATAACCATGTTGTTTCAAGAGATCATAGGCGCGTTTACCTATTACGATAAATTTTGCTTCATCTTTCGTTTTGAGATGTTCAAGAGATTTTTTTACAGCATTGATGTTATATCCACCACAAAGGCCACGATCTGACGTAACCACGATGTAGAGCGGTTTAACTTGCTCACCACTTGCAATATATTTGCTCTTAATGCGCTTATCCGCACTCAAAATATCTTGAACCGCTGTTTGAATGGTTTCAAAGTAAGGCTTCGTTATATCCATTCGATCTCTTGCACGCTTTAACTTTGCAGTTGATACCAACTCAAAGGCTTTAGTGATTTGCATGGTACTATTTACACTTCGTATTTTTCTTTTAATTTCGCGTGTACTACTGCCCATGTTATCCCTCCTTTAAGAAAGTTTATTCTACTACAAAGCTCGCTTTAAATTCTACAATTGCTTTCTTTAGAAGTGCTTCGTTATCAGACGAAATTTCACCTGTTTCAAGAATTTGCTTTCCTATCTCTGGATATGTCAAATCTAAGAAATCTAACAAACCTGCTTCAAACTTAGAAATATGTGCGACTTCTACATCAACCATATAACGATTTACGATCGCATAGATGGCCATAACTTGCTTTTCAACTGGAACGGGTTTGTATTGTGGCTGCTTTAACACCATCATGAGTCGCTCGCCATGTTCAAGTGTTGCTTTTGTGTCTTTATCAAGCTCAGATCCAAACTGAGCAAAAGCAGCAAGTTCACGATACTGTGCCAATTCAAGTTTGATTTTTGAAGCAACTTTCTTCATCGCCTTAATCTGAGCCGCACCACCAACACGTGATACTGAAATACCCGCGTTAACAGCAGGTCTTTGACCAGAGAAAAACAATTCAGATTCTAGATATATCTGACCATCTGTAATGGAAATAACATTCGTCGGAATATATGCAGATACGTCACCCGCCTGCGTTTCGATGATTGGGAGTGCGGTAATAGAGCCACCTCCTAATTTATCGCTTAGTTTAGCAGCACGCTCAAGCAATCTACTGTGTAGATAAAATACATCGCCTGGGAATGCTTCACGACCTGGTGGTCTTCTAAGTAGCAAAGACATGGCTCTGTATGCAACGGCATGTTTGGATAAGTCATCATAAACGATGAGGACATGCTTGCCATTGTACATAAGTTCTTCAGCCATGGTAACGCCTGAATAAGGTGCAATATATTGAAGGGGCGCTGGATCGGATGCCGTAGCAGAAACGATACAGGTATACTCCATAGCACCGTGGTCTTCAAGTTGTTTAACGATTTGAGCAACTGTCGATTTTTTCTGACCAATTGCAACATATATACAATACACATCTGTATGCTTTTGGTTAATGATCGTATCTATGGCAATCGCAGTTTTTCCCGTTTGTCTATCACCGATAATCAGTTCACGTTGACCTCTACCGATGGGAATCATCGAGTCGATGGCTTTAATACCTGTCTGTAGGGGTTGATGTACCGATTTTCTATCGATTACGCCTGACGCTTTTGCTTCAATCGGTCTAAATTTAGTGGTTGGAATAGGTCCTTTCCCATCGATGGGCTGACCTAGTGAATTGACTACGCGACCAAACATGGCTTCACCAACGGGTACTTCTACCACGCGTTCAGTACGCTTAACCAAGTCACCTTCTTTAATTTTCTCGTCTGAGCCAAATAAAACAACACCAACACTGTCTTCTTCAAGATTCAGTACCATGCCATATACTTCAAATGGAAACTCTAGCAGTTCCCCTGACATACAGTTTTGAAGCCCATGGACTCTGGCGATACCATCGCCAACCTGAAGGACAGTACCAGTATCCTCTACTTGAAGCTTAGACTCATACTTCTTAATCTGTGCTTTTATCACAGAACTAATTTCTTCTGGTCTTAGATTCATGTCTAACACACTCCTACTTAAATAATTATTTGAGTTAAACCTTCGAGCATACCTTCAAGCTTAAACTTTACAGAACCATCTATGATTTGATCGCCCATTTTCACGAGGACGCCACCTAAAAGTTCAGGTTTTACAAGTGTCACAATTTCCACTTTTTTACCCGTCATACCATTGAGTTTTGCTTGTAAAGTTTTTAGTTGTTCTTCGGATAATGGGACGACAGATTCCACTGTAGCCTTGACGACGTTGTGATGTAGATCCACGCGTCTATCAAAATCCTTTTTTATTTCCAGTATGTCAGATCCTCTTTTCTTATCGATAATAATCTTTAAAAAATTGAGCAGTGTTTGAGAAATCTGGTTATCAAAAGTCTCCTGAATAACTTGTTTTTTCTCAGCAATATTGATTTTGGGTGATTTAATGATTTCAAAATATTCGGGATATTCCTCAAGTGTTTTTGTAAAAAAACCAAACTCCCTTTGAATATCATCTAAGCAACCCATTTCAAGAGCAACATCAAAAATCGCTTCTGAATACGTGGTGCTTACTAATTTTGCCATTGTGTCTCACCTACTTCACTGATGAACTTATTGATAAGTTCTTTGTGATCCGCTTCATTAAGGTCTTTTTCAACCACCTTAGATGCTGCGAGTATCGTAAGTTCTGAAATCTGACCTTTTAACTCATTAACTGCTTTAACTCTCTCTCTTTCAAGCTCTCTGTGCGCGTTGAGTTTCATGGTATCAACTTCCGCTTCTGCAGTTTTAACGATTTCAAACGCTCTGTTTTCCGCACGCTGTGTGTACTTCTTAACCACATCTTTTCCCTCATCATCTGCAAGAGCAAGTTTTGCCTCGTATGCTTCTCTGAGTTTTTGTGCTTCAGCATCCAAGTTTTTTGCATCTTGAATTTGCATTTTGATATCATTTTCTCTCTTTTGCATAAATGCAGTTACAGGTCCAAAAAGAAATTTCTTGAGAATCAAATATAGGATGAGCGTATTGATCAGTTGGAAGACAAAGGTGATGTTTAATTCCACAAGCCCTAGTCTAAGGCTCGCAGTTACCATGTCCATACTCATTTAATACCTCCTGTTTTTCCTATATTCTTATAACATGCCAACGAGTGGGTTTGCGAATAATAAAATCAAAGCGATAACCAGTCCATAAATACCAGTTGTTTCCGCTACTGCTGCACCAAGAAGCATCGTTCTTACGATATCGCCTTGTGATTCTGGTTGTCTACCTACTGCTTCAGCGCCTTTACCTGCTGCATAACCTTGACCAATACCAGGTCCAATACCTGCGATCATAGCAAGTCCCGCTCCGATTGCTGAACACGCAAGAATTAAAGCTTTTCCAGTAATTAATGTTTCCATAAATAATTTCCTCCTTAAGTTTTAAAACTTTTTGATAAAATAACCATCCTTAGACTATAGTCCTAATAGTGGATTTGCAAACAATAAAACAAGAGCAATAACGAGGGCGTATATCCCCGTTGTTTGTGCAACTGCTTGACCTACAAGCATCGTTCTAACGATTTGAGACTGTAATTTTGGTCGCTTGCCCACACCTTCTGTGCCTTTACCTGCAGCATATCCTTGACCAATACCTGGGCCGATACCAGCAATCATCGCAAGACCTGCACCAAGTGCAGATGCCATAATAACCAGTGCATTGCCTTCTAAATTAACCAAAGGATTACCAAATAGCATAATGAGTGCTACAACAAGTGCTAAAATGCCTGATGTCTCAGCAACTGCTGCACCAAGCAACATGGTAATCGTCGTTTCTCGCGATGCTTTAGGATTTCTCGAGACCGCTTCTGCGCCTTTTCCAGCCGCATAGCCTTGTCCAACACCAGGTCCAATCCCTGCAATCATAGCGAGACCCGCACCGATTGCTGAGGCAGCAAGAACTATAGCTTTAGGTTCAAAACTCATCAGCCAATTTAAAAAATTGACGATAAAATTTCCATTTTCCATGAGTTCACCCCTTTTAATTTGGATTTATTCCATTGCGCCTGAAATAAATACCATCGTTAACATTGTGAAAATAAATGACTGTAACAAACCTGCAAACATATCAAAGTAGATATGGAGCACTGCAGGTACACCCGCTTGAAATAGAGGTACTGTAATGCCTAATAGCATCTCTGTAAAACCACCAAGCGCACCATAGAGAAGCGACATGATGATAATACCAGCAACAATATTACCGAACAAACGAAAGCCTAAAGAAACTGGATTTGCGAGTTCGCCAATAATGTTTAATGGTAAAAGGAATGGCATTGGTTGTAAAAATCCTTTTGAGTAATTCACAATCCCTTTCCTTTTGACGCCAAAGAACTGTGTCAAGACGAAAGTGGTTATGGATAGACACATCGTCGTATTAAGGTCACCTGTAGGGGGTCTAAACCCTAAAAGTCCAATAATATTTGAAATGCCGATGAACAACAACAACGTACCCACAAATGGTGCAAACGCCAAATTCCGTTCACCCATGTTCTGCTTCGTGAGATTGTTCACTGTCGATACCAGCGTTTCGACGATGATTTGAAGACCTCTAGGTTCTTTTTTGAGATTCCGGGTTGCCAATATAGAAAATAACCCAAGCACAAAAATGATCAACCAAGTTACAGTAACCGTTTCACTGACTGGAATATCTCCGATGTAAAACGCAATACGTGGTCCAAAACCTTCACTGCCCACTAGATTCATCCTCCTTTCTTCTAAAAATCTTTTTGAAGTAGTTCTTATCTCCCAGCAAGTTTGAAACTAGGATTATAAGTTTGATGATTATAAGGCCTAAGATCGTTCCCAAAACATTTATATAAGGTGCAACAATCGAGATGTAAACGACAATTGCTGTCACGATATAACGAATAAAATACTTAATCACTGTAAAGGATTGCGCTTTGTCTGGACGCATTAGAACTGCTCTATTTAGCGTGTTTGCCAGTTCAAAGAAATTTAGCAAACTAATTCCCGAGCCGAAAACAAGACCATATATAAACCCAAGCGGCTCATCTAATACAAAGACGCTGGCGCCACTGATGAAGCAGATTACGAGGATTACTTTTCTAAGCATGTCAAATTGCATTTTCTTAATGGATTCCATAATACCACCTTGTCCGTCTCATGTTCATTATTATACCATTTATTAAAGAAATATATAATCACCCATTTTACGATAATGGTGTACGAATTTTCTGAATTTTAAAGGTTTAGGGTCATTTTTCGTCTTTATTTTCACGTTTTTTCTCAACGGTCTTTTCAAATTTAGAAACATATGAAGCCGGAGATTCACGATCGTCGTATTCTTTTCCCTTTTGAATCGATAGAACATACAAGTTTCTAAAAGATGCCCCCACGCCTAATAGCACAAAAATAATAAGGAAAATGCCGTTTGTTTTTGCCAAGCGGTCTAAAAATGCACCTAACAAAACACCACCAATAATAGGAACAAGCATCATAATTCCAACCTGTGAAATCAAAGCTAAGTTTTGTAGGATGCCATTTGAAGACTTTTTGTTACCAGACATATTCCCTCCTTAATCTAGACGGGTGACATTTGCCACTTATTATAACATATTTTATCTTATTACCCTTGCTTTATTTTGATACCAACCCTTTAAGGCATCCACGATTCGCTGACTTGCCAGTCCATCTCCGTAAGGATTTGCCGCTTGTGACATGTTATTATAAAAAATTGGATCGCTAAGCAAACGTGCTGTTGCATCATATATGGCATCAAATGCAACGCCAGCGATCAAAACAGTTCCCGCTTCAACTGCTTCAGGTCTTTCCGTCTCCGTTCTAAGTACCACCACTGGTTTTCCCAGTGCAGGTGCTTCTTCCTGAATGCCACCAGAGTCTGTCATCACCAAGTAGGACTTACCTTGCAAGTTACAAAAGGCTTCATATTCAAGGGGTTCAATGAGGTGAATCCGCGTATGATTTGAGAAATACTTGTTTGCGATGGTTCTGATTGCCGGATTAAGATGCACAGGAAACACGATTTCAACTTCTGGAAAATCATCTGCTATTTTCCGTACCGCACCAAAAATATTTTCCATCGGTTCACCTAAATTTTCACGTCGGTGTGCCGTAAGTAAAATTACTTTACGCGCATTAAAGTCCATTTCATCTAACAGTGGTTGTCCAAAAACATAGTTTTCATTTGTCACTGACATTAACGCATCGATAACTGTATTGCCCGTTTTTACGATAGATGTAGCGTGTATACCCTCATTTAATAGATGATTAACATTTCCCTGTGTCGCAGCGAAATGAATCTCTGCTAGACGCGAGGTGAGTTGTCTATTCATTTCTTCTGGATATGGGCTATAACTATTGCCACTTCGAAGTCCTGCTTCCACATGGCCCACGGGAACTTGTTGATAAAAAGCAGCAAGTGCACCTGTTAAAGTAGTCGTGGTATCGCCATGAACCAAAACGATGTCAGGTTTTTCTTTTTTTATTACATCTTCAACGCCCAATAAAACACGCGAGGTAATTTCACTTAAAGTTTGGCCTGATTTCATGATATTCAAATCGTATTGGGGTACAATGTTAAATATCGAAAGCACTTGATCGAGCATCTCTCTATGCTGTGCAGTCACGCAGACCACGGACTCTATCGATGCCTCTGCTTCAAGCGCTTTAACCAGTGGTGCCATTTTTATAGCTTCTGGCCTTGTTCCAAATAATGTCATAACTTTAAACATAACTTCCCTCCAAAATGATTTATTGAAAAAAAGCCTTCGATAAAATCGAAGGCATTACTATTCTAAACGGTCCTTCTTCTGGATTAAAACAGATCGGTTAATAGGTATAAACACCACAAATCCTGCAAGTCCCAAAAGAACCATCGCATGCAACCAATTTTGTTTTAAAAGGGCAATCGCCCCTGCACCCATTAAAGCACTAAGCAAATACATGGATAAAACAGTTTTCCTTTGTCCCAACCCTATGGACATAAAACGGTGGTGCAAATGACCTTTATCCGCTTCCATAATAGGTCTACCATTAATAAGCCTTCTAATAATGGCAAAGGCCGTATCAAAAATTGGAACACCTAATGCTAAAATCGGAACGACAACCGTTAGTGCCGTTGCACCTTTAAGTGCACCTTCTACAGATACTGCAGCCAAAACCAAACCTAAAAATAAGGCACCTGCATCTCCCATGAAGATTTTAGCGGGATTAAAGTTGTACGGTAAAAAGCCGATGGAACTGCCTGCTAAAATAAGCGTAATCATCGCCGCTTCATATTGGTGATTAAGAATCGCTATATAACTTAATGTGACTGCTGCAATCGCAGAAATTCCTGCTGCTAATCCATCTAATCCGTCAATTAAATTTACCGTATTGGTAACACCTACGATCCAAATAACGGAAATCGGAAGTCCTAATGAGCCCAAAAAAATCAACCCATCATCACCAAAAAAGTCTGTAAAATATTTTATTTCAAATCCAGCTTTTACGAGTATGATGGCTGCTATAATTTGCATGAGCAGCTTTATTTTAGCGCCTAAGGGTTTAACATCGTCAACCATACCCGTAATCAATACCACCACAGAAGCAATAAAAAGTCCCCATAGTTTGATCGTACTGATATTAGAGAAGATAAACATACAGATAAAGAAGCCCGTAAATATGGCAATCCCACCCCACAAAGGCATGGGTTTGCTGTGCATACGACGTTCATCTTTAGGAATGTCTACCGCACCAAATCGATGCGCAATTTTTATGACTAGTGGTGTAATTAAAAAGCTGATTAAACCTGCAATAATTGCTGGTATATACATATTCTACTCCTCTTTGCTGCTACTTTGTACCAAATAGTCGATCGCCTGCATCTCCAAGTCCCGGTACAATATATGCGTGATCGTTTAACTTTTCATCTATAGCCGCTATATAAATGTCGACATCTGGATGACAGTTTTGAACAGCTGAGATGCCTTCTGGACAACCAATTAAGCAAACAAGTTTGATACTGGTTGCGCCTCTATCTTTTAAAAACGTAACCGCTGCATTTGCAGATCCACCCGTTGCCAGCATAGGATCGACTACGATCAAGTCTCTTTCATTAATATCTGTCGGTAACTTGCAATAGTATTCTACGGGTTCAAGTGTTTCAGGATCTCTATAAAGGCCAATATGTCCTACTTTAGCGGCTGGCAATAGATTTAAAAATCCATCTACCATGCCAAGACCTGCTCTTAATATAGGAATAATACCTAATTTTCTACCGGATAGCATCTTCGTTTTTGTCATACAAATAGGTGTCTCGATTTCAACTTCTTGAACGGACAAATCACGTGTCACTTCATAAGCTAACAACATAGAAACTTCTTTCACTAGTTCTCTAAATTCTTTTGAACCCGTGTTTTTATCCCTGATTAAGCTTAACTTATGTTGGATTAACGGATGGTTCATTTCAAATACTTTACTCATCTTACACCCCTTATAAATAATTGTTTTCAATATTTTTTATTTTATCAACGCGTCCTTCATGTCGTCCGCCTTCAAATGAAGCTTCAAAAAAGCTATCGATGATTTTGAGTGCTAACCCTTCACCCACCACGCGCTCACCCAATGCAATAATGTTTGCATTATTATGTCGACGCGCCATTTCTGCGCTAAATGTGTCACTCACAGGCGCTGCGATGATGCCCTTGACTTTATTGGCCGCTATGGAAATTCCCAATCCCGTTCCACACACCAGTACCCCTAACGCACAATCACCATCTGTGATTGCTTTAGCTACCTTGAGTGCATAGTCTGGATAATCAACAGATTCTAAGGCGTCTACGCCAAAATCTACCACTTCATAGCCTTTCTCAATTAAATGTTTTTTTACGACTAGTCTGAGATTATAACCACCATGGTCCGAGCCCATTGCTACTTTCATGAACGACCTCCTTTTATTTTAATATAAAATTCCTAGTCCATTATAAGTTTAACCCTACTAAAAAGCAAATTAAATTCTCGTTACTTTGCCATCCGCAGCTTTCTTCAATCGATTCATGATGGCCTGTCCAATCCCGTATTCATCAACGCCGCGAACCAATATCACATCACATTTTAGCGCGTCAAAACCACGTAATAAGTTAAAAAGATTTTTGCCATAGGCGGTTAAATCTCCTGCAGCGCCACAAGATCGAACTTCAATTTGATCCCTGTTAAACTTCGCAGAATGAAACAATTGATTTAACACACAAACGTCTTCTTCAAACGCCATTATACCAACTTTCATATCGCCTGCATTTAACATCTTTTGCGTTAAATCAAACAAAATCTTCACTATTTCCGTATTGCTTCCTATATAGACATGAACTTCTGCTTCTGGGGCATAATGCTTGTACTTAACCCCAGGAGATTTAGCCGTCCCAGTGGTGTCTATTGTTGCACCCATAATTGCTGGGTCAATTTCACATGCGCCTACGATTTCGATGATTTCTTCTTGCGTAATTTTCCCTGGACGCAAAATCATTGGCACAGAACCCGTGACATCTAAGACTGTAGATTCAAGACCAACTTCTGAATCTCCACCATCAACAATCCAGTCTACACGACCCAATAAGTCGTCTTTTACATCTTTTGATTGGGTTGGACTCGGTTTTCCCGAGAGATTTGCAGAGGGTGCAGCGATCGGTCGCCCTGATAATGCGATGAGTTTGAGGGCTATAGGGTGACTGGGCATACGCACAGCGATGGTCTCTAAGCCGCCTGTTACCTGATTTGAAATGTCAGGATGCTTGTGCAAAACAAACGTTATTGGACCTGGCCAAAATGCATGCATCAACCGATGCGCTAGATCCCCAATTGAATGTGCGATTTCATCGAGCATGTCTAAAGAGGCAATATGAACGATTAAAGGGTTATCAGACGGTCGTCCTTTTGCTGCATATATTTTTTTTACGGCGGATTCCGAAGTGGCGTCTGCGCCTAACCCATAGACTGTTTCTGTGGGGAATGCCACTGTACCACCTTCACTTAAACACTTAGCTGGTGCCCATAGTTTGCTTGTTAGTTGTTCATCTGAATCGTTAATGCTTACAGAAACTAAATGTGTCGTCATCGTATTTACCTCAATTATTAATGTATAAAACGAAAGCTCTGAAAGAACAACGTGCGTTCTCTCTGAGCTCTAAATTTACGTCGTTATTTGCTCTCTTCTAAAAGACCATTTGAGTAAGGATGGTGTTAAAAGCGTCGTAACCAGAACCATCAAAATAGTAGCAGCCATGTCAGCTTCTGATAATATACTCATTTGTAAACCCAAGTTTGCTACGATAATGGCAACTTCAGCACGTGGAATCATACCGATACCAATTTGAAGTGCTTGTTTGGGATTAAACCCTGAAATCTTCGCACCAAATCCACAGCCTATAACCTTTCCTAAGGACCCAAAAATAATGAGCAACGAACCCACACCTACCGCTTTGATGGCCGCCATAATATTAATGTCTAATCCGATGGAAACAAAAAAAATCGGGGTGAAAATGATGGCTGAAATGCGATTCATTTCATGTGAAACACGGTGTCTGTATGAAGTCATAGCGAAAATGACCCCTGCAAAATACGCACCCGTAATCGCCGCTACGCCAAACTCTTCTGAAATAAAAGCTAAAACCAAGCAGAGTACCAAAGCACCGATGATGACTTTCTCTTCTATGTCATATTTTTTTGCAAAAAACTTGATTACTTTTAAAACGATAAAACCTACGGTTGTTATAATCAGAAATAATGCGCCCACCTCTAAAAGTACCGTCTGAACTGAACTAGACATACCAGGTCTAATGACACCCACAAGTAATGTCAGCAGAATAATACCCACCACGTCATCTATAATAGCAGCGCCCATGATCATGACACCTTGCTTGGTTCTTAGTTTATCCATTTCTTTAAGCGTTTGCACAGAGATACTTACCGAAGTTGCCGTGGTTACAATCCCTAAGAAAATCGCAGAAGCTGCACCTTGAGAGGGAAAAATCAACATAATACTTATAAAGACTAATGCAGCTGGTGCTATGATGCCTCCCAAAGCAATTAAAGAGGATGATTTAATCGAACGAACGAGTTCATCGACATCCGTCTCAAGACCTGCGACAAACATCAACAATATAACACCGATTTGAGCAAAGACTTCTATCATTTCAGTTTTTGCTAAAAAGCCTGCGCCTAATATTAAGCCTGCAACGATTTGTCCCAATACAGCAGGTTGTTTAAATTTTTCACTGATATAGCCTGCGATATGCGCCACACCTAATACCATGGCCAATTGCAAGATAAATAAATAGTTGGATTCCATAATGCCCCCATGTCCGTCACCCCTGATGTCCTAAGATCGAGATGGCAATAATTTCGCTTAAGCGATTACTGAACTAGTATACGCCTCAAAAAATTATTATTCAAGGGGAATTTTAGACCTCTTCTAAAGCCTTAAGGGCCTCTGTTTGGAAAAATGTAGATAAGGCATCAATCATTTCATCGATATCGCCTTCCATATAACCATCGAGTTTGTATAGGGTAATAGGGATTCTATGATCGGTGATTCTCGCTTGTGGAAAATTATAGGTCCTTACCTTTGCACTTCGATCACCAGTACCCACTTGTGTTCTTCTTTGTTCTGCGATTTGCTCATTTTGCTTATTAAGCTCTAACTCATAGAGTCTGGCTTTTAAAACCTGCATCGCTTTTTCTTTATTTGAAAGTTGAGACTTGCCATCTTGACATGAAACCACCATACCCGTTGGTAAATGTGTGATTCGAACAGCAGAATCCGTAGTGTTAACAGATTGTCCACCATTACCAGATGATCTAAACACATCGATTCTTAAATCGTTTTGCTTAATATCCACTTCGACATCATCCACTTCAGGTAATACGGCAACAGTCGCTGTAGAGGTGTGTATTCTTCCACCCGACTCCGTTTGCGGAATCCTCTGAACACGGTGCGTACCACTTTCATACTTAAGTTTTGAATAAGCACCTGTTCCCTTAATCAAAACAGAAGCTTCCTTAATACCGCCTACACCGGTTTCGCTGGTGTTAAGCACTTCGATTTTCCAACGTCTTTTTTCTGCATAGCGCATATAAAGCCTTAGAAGTTCAGAAGCAAAAAGACCCGCTTCATCGCCACCAGCGCCTGCACGAATTTCCAAAATAACATCGCGATCATCGTTAGGATCTTTCGGTAACAACAGTTTTTTTACATCAAACTCCAAAGTCTCTATTACCGCTTCAAGTTCAACAAGTTCTGCTTTAGCCAGTTCTTTAATCTCATCATCATCTGAATGATAGAGCATCTCCTTCGCCTCTTCGATGCCTTGTTTAACGCCTTTGTACTCTCTATATTTCATCACGATTAGCGACAATTCAGAATGCTCTTTCATAAGTCTTTGCCAAAGTTTTTGGTCATTAATGACCTCCGGCTCTGATAACTTAAGACTTAACTCCTCATACTTCTCTTCAATAAATTCCAATTTATCAAACATTATTTTTCACCCTCCATTGGTGCTTTTTTACCATATATAAATCTTGGCACCTCATTTAAATCATTAAATGTGTCCGTCTGCACATACCCACTTTCATAAAAAATAGATAAAATGGCCTCTTTTTGGTCGTGACCCGCTTCTAAAACCAACCAGCCTCCAGGTTTTAAAAACGCTTTCGCATCTGGAATAAGTCGTCTATATAAATCAAGCCCATCCTCTCCACCAAACAAAGCGAGGTGAGGCTCAAAATCATAGACCTCTGGTGCCAATGACTCTGCATCACATCTGGGAATGTACGGCGGATTGGAAACAATCATATCAAAACGTTCGTCGCACATCTGATCTAATAAATCACTTTGTACCCAAGAAATACGACTGGTAACACCATTCATCAAAGCATTTTCTTTAGCAACAACGAGCGCTTCCTCAGAAATATCACTGGCAACAAAGGTGCATGTTTTCAAATAATGCGCCAATGTCACCACGATCGCACCACTACCCACGCCAACATCTAAAATCTTAAGCGGCGCATTTCCCACCTTCTTAATAACAAACTCAACCAAACACTCCGTTTCTGGTCTAGGTATAAGCACGGACGCATTTACCTTAAAATCAAGACCAAAAAAATGCTGGTAACCAAGTCCATATTGCAATGGCACGCGTTTCATTCTTAATGCCAACAGGTTGCGAATCGCTGAAATCTCAGCATCATGAATCGGTTTATCCTTTGATAGAACCAACTCAATGGGCTCACACTTCAAAACGTGACATAGAATCGCCCTCGACTCTTGTTTCCAAGAATCTGTAACCCCAGACAACTGCTGTTCAACTTCCTTTTGCATGTCTATATATTTCATGTCTTCACACATCTCTCATCACCGTTAAACGGATTCTACTTCCGCCTCATCTAATACACTTTTAAAGGCTATAATCGCCACTTCTAACTGACGATCATCCGGTTGACGCGTCGTCAACTTTTGCATCATTAGGCCTGGATAACTAAGCGCACGCACGATGGGATTATTGGTTCTCCCAGCCAGTCTAATCATTTCATAGGATAGACCAGTAACAAGTGGGAACATAAGCAGTTTCGTCACAAGTCGTATACCAACGTTATCCCAACTCACAAACGTAAACAACATAATACTTATAATCAAAACGAAAAATAAGAAACTTGTGCCACATCTTGGATGAAGCGTCGTAAACTTTCTCGCATTTTCAACCGTGACTTCCTCACCGCTTTCATAGCAATGTATGGTTTTATGCTCAGCACCATGGTACTGAAAAACCCTTTTGATGTCTTTCATTTGTGAAATGCTCACGATGTATATGATAAATACAGCAATTTTCGTGACCCCTTCAATCGCACTTAGTAGAACGCTGTTTTCGATAAAACCCCTTAAAAAACTCACCAAGGCCGTGGGCAATGCACCAAACAGTAAAAGCGCAAAAACAACAGCAAACACCAAAGAAAAACCCAATAAAACATCATCAGCCTTTTTCCCGAGTTTTGCATACAACCACGTTTCGAATTTCCCTTTTTCTTCTGTGCCATCACCTTCTACAAAGAACTCTGCAGAATAGGTGAGTGCTTTTACACCGATAATCATAGAAGCAATCAGAGCCACTATGCCACGAATAATTGGCCATTTAAAAACAGCCATTTGATGCTTCTTGCTAATCGGATCTACTTTTAAATCGATTTCGCCATCTGGTTTACGCACCGCGATGGAAATTTTATCTTTACCGCGCATCATAACGCCTTCAATCAGCGCTTGACCCCCTATAGAATTCGGTCGTGCCGGTTTATATTCACTCATATTTACACCTTCATTCCTTTTAAATCAAAGTAGCAGTTTGCGCAAAGCGACTCGTACTCCACTTGATTTTCTCCATCTATAACAACTTGCTCGCCTTCAAAAACAAACGCTCCGTCAATTTTCCGACCATTGAGAATCGCTTTTCTTCCACATCTACAAATCGTCTTAAGTTCCTCTAAACTATGCGCCAAGAGCAACAGTCTTTGAGAGCCTTCAAATCCCTGCATTAAAAAGTCTGTTCTAAGACCATAGCATATAACGGGTATATTTCCAGTAACAGCAATTTCAAATAATTGATCAATTTGCTCTGCTTTTAAAAATTGAACTTCATCTACTAATATACATTGAATCGCTCCATTTGATTCGATCCAATGGCTGATTAAGTCTATCACATGGTCTTCAGGTCTCACGAGAAGGTCAACTTGCTTCGTTATCCCTAGTCTAGAAACCACTTGATCGCCACCTTTTGTATCCGTGTAAGGCTTAATCAACATGGCTTGCATGCCCCGTTCATGATAATTATGCATCACTTGCATAAGAGCCGTGGACTTGCCACAGTTCATCGCACCGTATCTAAAATATAATTTCGACATAGAATTCTCCTAAAAACAAAAAAGGCTAGGACTACCCCATCCTAACCAATTTACAAGCAACTTATTTAATATTATATTTTTCTTTGAACTTCTCTGCTCTACCACCACGTTCAACAGATTTAGCAGTACCAGTAAAAAACGGATGACATTCTGAACAAATCTCGATTCTAATTTCGCTCTTAGTAGAACCTGTACTAAAGTTATTGCCACATGCACAATGCACATTAATTTGTTTGTAATCTGGATGAATAGCTTGTTTCATGTCGTTCACCTCTCTCCCTATAAATATTTATATCAATTTACGATAATCAAATTTCAAGCCTTATCATTATAACATAGTATTTTTGAAACTTCAATGACAAAACCTTAATAATTTCCTTCTTTATTAATGAGACTAATCAGCGCTTTATTATCTTGCGTCGTTAAGAGTGAATTGATGAATTTTTCGATAATTTCACTGTTATTATATCGGTCCATGCTGCGTCTAATTTTCCAAACCGCTTCAAGTTCTTGTTCATCAAGCAAAAATTCTTCCCGCCGCGTTCCAGACTTTCTAATATCTATAGAAGGAAAAATTCTCTTCTCTGAGAGTTTTCGATCCAGAATAAGTTCCATATTACCTGTCCCTTTGAACTCTTCAAAAATAACATCGTCCATACGAGAACCCGTTTCTATCAGCGCCGTGGCTAAAATGGTTAACGAGCCCCCTTCTTGTGTGTTGCGTGCAGCACCAAAAAAACGCTTTGGCCTATGCAGTGCATTTGGATCTAAACCACCAGACAACGTCTTGCCACTTGAAGGCATCACCAAGTTATAAGCACGCGCTAAACGCGTAATGCTATCAAGCAGTACTACGACATCCTTCTTTTGCTCGACAAGCGCTTTTGCTCTGCTCAAAACCATTTCGGCAACTTTTACGTGATGAGCGGGTAACTCGTCAAATGTACTATAGATAACATCGGCATCGATAGAACGTTTCATATCCGTCACTTCTTCTGGTCTTTCATCAATCAATAGAACGATTAATTCCACCTCAGGATAATTTTTAGAAATCGCCTTTGCGATTTTCTGAAGGAGGATCGTTTTACCAGACTTAGGAGGTGCAACGATTAAGCCACGTTGTCCTTTGCCAATCGGCGAAACAAGATCTACAGTCCGCATGGCTCGATCGGTTGAATCGCCTTCGAGTCTAAAACGACTGACTGGATAAAGCGGCGTCAAGTCATCAAATTTAGGTCTTCGCATCCCAGACTGCGGCCTTAATCCATTAATCATTTTTACGTAAAGAAGCGCTCTAAATCGCTCACCCGGATTTGGCGTGCGTGTGGACCCTAATATTTTATCGCCTGTACGCATATGAAACTTTCTAATTTGAGAAGGAGAAACATAGACGTCTGCTTCGCTTGAAAGAAAGTTTTGAAATCTTAAAAATCCGTATCCTTGCTCTATGATTTCGAGAACGCCTTCAACTTCTTGCGTCGCTTCATTTTTATTATGCCCAACCTTTTTTGAATAACCCGATGCGTCCTCAGTGTTTTTTTCAAATGTATCCGAAGCATCCTCATCCTCGAAATCCTCATCCGAAACTTCATCTGGCACTTCATCATCAGAAACGTCATCGTTTTCTTCATCTTCATCTGTCGTTTGATCATCTTCTAAATATTCAACTGTTTCTGTAAAATATGCGTTTGGCGCTTCTTCTTCAATCGTGTGATTGCCGTTTACAATTAAGTCAATTAAGGCGTCTTTTTTGTACTTAGAAAGTTCTGTATACCCCATTGCCTTGGCAATTTCTTTTAAGTCTACCACTTTCTTTAACTGTAAAGTTCTGATGTCCATTAATGCCTCCAAACTCTAATTAAAATGAAATATTTTATAAATAATCTAACGATTATATGTTATAGTGAACAAGAGGATATTGTTCCCTCAATACTAACATAAAATATACCTGTAATCAAATGGTGGTGAGAAACGATGATGATAAAATTCAAGGGTATTCTGCTTTCTATATGCCTGTTTATAGCACTAAGTAACTTGTCTTTCGCTTCTCCTTCGATGGGAGAAGCACCTATTGAAGCAAATGTATTCTTTTCTGAGACGCAACTTAATTTTTCAAATAAACCGTTTATTCTAAACGGTGAAATTATGGTTTCTGCACAAGCATTCTTCGAAAAGGTCGGTGCACAAGTCTTGTGGTATGATCATACGCAAGAATTAGTGAGTTATATAGACAATATCTATATAAAATTTAAAGCCAATAGCAATATAGCCTATGTAAACGGTCGTTCAAAAGTAATGCCGATAAAAGCCATGCGCCATAGGGGCGAACTTTTTATACCCGCAACTTTTGCTGCCAGCATGCTCGATTTAACCTTTGAAAAAACAAGTGATAATACGAGCCTTGCTCTTAATAACAGAATCGACGTCTTACAATATCAACAAATTGGGACGCAGCATTTTAAACGCTTAAACTATCCTCAACTAGGTATTAGCCTCTATGTTCCCGATTATTGGGCTTTCCTTGATGAAGAGAAGATCAATTACGGCATAAACAGTCCTTATGAAAACTATAATCTCGTGGTTAAAAACATCGCATACGACGGTGCAAACAGCCGAACTGCGCTTTTAGAAGCACACCAAAGTGCACTTGAAACAGAAGCACTTGAAATTCTTTCGATACAAACCATTCAATTGGGGAGTTATAAATCGGATGTGATTCGATATAAAAAAGAAATAGAGACCAACACAACCTATCATATCGATTATATCTTTTACGAAGCCTCTACAGGCTATCTTATTCAAGCAACTTTCCAAGACGATGGTGACATTGAATCTTCAGAAACGCTCTTTAACACCATCGCTAATACATTTAGCATCAACAAACTAACGGTTAACGATCGATTAGAGCACTATACCGAATACGATAGTTTTTTTATCCATCAAGTGGTACTCGGAAGAGAAATCTATTCAAACATGACCATTAACAACCAATTCAGCTTACGTGGCAGTTTATCTAAAGCAAGCGAAGTCATCGGTTTTCATGTGATCGTTACTTTAGATAACAATCGCATGGACTATTACATTCCCGTGAACAATGGTAGCTTTCAAGGGATTATATACACACCATTCGGGCTAGGCAAGCACAATGTTACCATTATACTTGACACCGTAAAAAAAGAAGACCCACTTACAGAACGATCCGAGATCAAGTACACAGTTGACGCCTTGGTTGACGACATCATAAAAGTAGAGCAAAACTACACACCCGTAAACACTTTGATGAAGTTTAGCGTGCTCAACACGTCAAATGCACAAATCAAGTATTTGCTGCCAACTGAATATGTCAACTACGATGCCCCAGAAGTTTATAACTTGATCAACGCATTGACTTTTAACTTAACAAACGAATACGCTAAAGCGAGCGTGCTCTATGATTGGTTGGTCAGTTCATATGATCTCACAAACGAAAGTACGTTCACACACTTAAGCAAAATGCAAGCAGTCGTTGACGCCAAAGTCGCTAATCCCATAGAGTTAAGCATGCTCTACACCGGGCTGTTGAGAGCATCTAATATTCCTGCGAGAATCGTAAAAGGCAGTACCGAGTTGGGTAGCACTTATTGGGTTGAAACCTATTTAAATGGCAAATGGGGCGTTGCTTCCATCGTCGATGAAATTCGTGAAAATTCTCCTTCAAGACTCTATTTTAATATGAATCGCTCTTACTTTTATGAAAACTTTTTAACCGTAGACATCTTGCCTTTTTAATGCAAAATAGCCCCAAGTAACCTTTTGATCAAAACAAAAGCGTTACTTGGGGCTTTCCGTTCATTATAATCCTAATATTTGTCGCGCTTCATCGGGAGATGCTATTTCTCTCCCCATTTCTTTAGCAATTCTCACAATACGCTCAACAAGTTGTGCATTGGAACTTGCAAGAACACCCTTTTCATAATAGACATTGTCCTCAAAACCAACGCGTACATGACCACCTAATATTATGGCCATTACAGCTAGTGGCAACTCACTTCTGCCGATGCCTGCAACTGTCCAAGTCCAGTTTTTAGGTATTTGATTAACCATATACATCAAATCTTCTGGTGTACCTGGACAAGCACCTGGAACACCGAGTACAAAATCTACATGCAAGGGTTCTTTAACCAATCCCTTTTTAACAAGCTTTTTAGCATTTTCAATCATACCGCGTTCAAAAACTTCTATTTCTGGCTTAACACCCATTTCCAACATTCTGCTGGCAAACTTTTCTATAAATGCTTCTGAATTCATAAAAACATCATCGCCAAAATTACACGTTCCACAACTTAAAGTCGCCATTTCTGGTTTCAAATCGACAGGTTGTAATCGCTCATCTGGACCATGCCAGACAGCGCCGCCCGTAGAAGGTTGAAAAATAATGTTGCACTTTAAAGCGATGGCTTCTTTTATTGCTCTATAAACTTCTTTATCCTGAGTGGGCTTACCTTCAGTGTCCCTTGCGTGTATGTGTACGATCGACGCACCTGCTTTATAACAAGCATAGGCCTCATCGGCAATCTCTAACGGTGTTAATGGCAAATTGGGTTGGTTCTCACGTGTGACCTCTGCACCTGTTAATGCCGCGGTAATAATCAGTTTTTCCATGCTGTCACCTTCCTAATCATTTTCTCTGTTTGGCTTTTGGCACAACACATGTACCTGTCGCACGACACACCACAATCGGTGTTTCTAATACATCACATGCGGATTCACTAATTTCTGGTCGCGGGATTATAACTTTTCTCGCTTCAAAAACCATTTTTCTAGAAGAATTCCCCATATGCACGATTTCACCAACCGCTTCAATATAGTCTCCTGCATAAACAGGCGCTAAAAACTCTACTTTTTCATAAGCGGCAAAAAGACCTTCATCGCCATCACTTCTTATTAAAAGTTCCGTTGCGATGTCACCAAACAAATTGAGCATCTTTGCGCCATCCACTAAATGACCCCCATAGTGCGCATCATGCATACTCATTCTCATCCTAATCATTGCTTTTTCAGACATTTTGTTCCTCCTCTTTCCTATGGAAATTACCCTGTGTTACACTTCCCTAATACCTATTTTAGAGGACAAAAAGAAACAGGTCAACCATCTCATGAAATATCTTTCTGAGAAGCTTGGCCTGTTTATGTGTGTTGTTATAAATTAGGCATTGTAATGTTTAGCCGCAGCTATAAATGCTTTAAAAAGCGGATGGGCATTTGTAGGTCTTGACTTAAATTCCGGATGGAATTGTACCGCTAAAAACCATGGATGATTAGGCACTTCTATGATTTCCACCAGTCGTTCATCGGGTGAGAGCCCTGACAAAATGAAGCCGTTTGATAAGAACGCTTCTCTATAAGCATTATTAAACTCAAATCGGTGTCTGTGTCTCTCATAAATCAAAGACGCGCCATAGGCTTCATATGCTTTTGTTCCCGATGCGATTTTACATGGATAAAGGCCCAATCGCATGGTCCCACCCATGTCTTCAACATCATGTTGCTCTGGCATAAGATCTATAACCGGTGTAGGTGTAAGTCCGTTCAACTCTGAACTATGTGCTTCTTCATAGCCCAAAATATTTCTGGCAAACTCAACCACCGCCATCTGCATCCCCAAGCAGATACCGAAAAATGGGATGTTGTTTTCTCTTGCGTATTGCGTCGCTATTATTTTACCTTCAACGCCTCTAAATCCAAAACCACCAGGCACCAAAATACCGTCGCAACCTTTAAGCATTTCTCCCACATTATGCAGTTCAATGTTTTCTGAATGAACCCACTGTATATCTACAGCCACTTCATTTGCAAGTCCCGCGTGCTTTAATGCTTCCGCTACAGATAAATACGCATCTCTGAGTTCTACATATTTACCTACCAGTCCTATTTTTAGGGTCTTTTTCAAGTGCTTTTCTATTTCAACGATTCTAGTCCATTCCGTCAAATCAGGTGTCGAGGGTTCAAGTTTAAAAAACTCGCAAACTTTTTCCGCTAGTCCTTCTTTTTCAAGCGTCAATGGCACCGAATAAAGTGATTCTGCATCCAAATTTTCAATTACATTTTTTGAAGGTACGCTACAAAACAATGCGATCTTATCTTTCATTTCTTGTGAGATTGCTTTTTCTGTTCTACAGACGATTATATCTGGCTGTATCCCGATTTCACGCAGTTCCTTCACCGAATGTTGTGTCGGTTTTGTTTTTATCTCACCTGCTTTTCCTAGGTAAGGTAATAATGTTAAATGGATATACATAACATGTTCTGCACCCACATCGTATTTCATTTGTCGAATGGCTTCTAAAAATGGCAAAGACTCGATGTCTCCCACAGTGCCCCCAATTTCTGTAATAACAAAATCAGCGCTTGTTTCTTTAGCTGAACGGGTTAGACGTTCTTTAATCTCGTTTGTAATGTGAGGAATCACCTGGATCGTAGCACCTAGATAATCGCCACGTCTTTCTTTTGTTAAGACGGACCAATAAATTTTACCCGTTGTCACATTGCTGTTTTTTGATAAATTGATATCGATAAAACGCTCATAATGACCTAAATCCAAATCGGTTTCAGCGCCATCGTCAGTAACAAAAACCTCACCATGTTGATATGGACTCATCGTTCCTGGATCCACATTAATATAAGGGTCAAACTTTTGAATGGTCACTTTATAGCCTCGTGCTTTTAATAATTGCCCTAAAGAAGCTGCAGTTATCCCTTTTCCCAATGATGACACAACGCCACCTGTCACAAAAATATACTTCGTATGCATGCATATGCTCCTTTCAATTACCCGCGAATTTCTATCATTGGGCCAAAAATCCTAAAAAAAAAGAGTGAGAAAGTCCCTAAAGGATGACTAATCACTCTTGTTCCAAAGCCTCAAGTAGCCACCCCTCGGGGTGTCACTATACCGATTCAATTAACAATACTAAAATAGTATATACACTATTATAATATGTGTCAATAAAAAACTAAGGCGTTTGTATCGTTATTTTTGTCGCTTCAAAAATAGTTTCAGTTAATGCTTTGCCTTCTATATATATAACCATGCCTACTTGATAATGACTCGCTTGATTTGAAGGTAAAGTGACCGTTCTTAATCGATTGCTCTCGTCCGTTACCAGTAACAAGTTCGAAGATTCTAATACTTGTGTCACTGTGGTTTTTAATCCTGTGGGTTCAGAAACGAGTTTTCTACCCATTTGAACTTTCGTTACACCACCGATGCCGATATCCACAGTTACTTCTTGATCCAATCTTAAATCATAAATACTAAGTGAGCCCGTACCCAGTTCGTTGATGATTTTGAGTCTGGAAGAAACAGCATATGTTTCCTCTTTATTCAGTACGGTGAATGTTAACTCAGGTGCTGCTTTGATGTGTATGCCACTTAATTTTCCGACTATGGTTTTCGCCATTCCCACATACTCGATTTTTTGCACCACACCATACTTGAGTGAAACTTTTACCAAATCGCCAGCAGCCAAGTTTTGATTCACATTAATAAAACTAACGCCTTTGTCGATGTTTCCTTTAAATATATTGCCAGTATCTAATGAAGCCTCTAACACAGTAGGCATCTTAATATCGATAGGCGCTTTTAACATCCCATAAAACTCATACAGTTCAGAATATGCGATGATGCGTTTAACATCATAGCCCTCGTGGAGTACGATGACTTTATAATTTGCTTTAAGTGCTTCTGGCTTTGCAGTTTTACCATCGATGGTAATCAAGGTTGTGTCATATACACTTCTAAAATCAAATGTATTATTCGGTAAAACGATTTTTAAAGATCTTCTTAACTTTGATGCGCCAATATAGTCTGTCAAAAGATTAAAACTACCTTCAATGCGCTCTAACGCTTTATCTATTTTCACTTCTGTTACTAAATTGTTCTTTACATTTAGTTCTATCGGTGTGTTTATCACGATGTTCTCAAATGATGAAATTTCAGTGCCTACTTTGATCACAGCGCCTTCTAAACTATAAACATCTGCTTTGCCTTCCAAATTCGTAACTTCTACTTTTAACAAATCATCATACACAGCACTAACGGTTCCAGTCACCACTTTTTCTACATTTAAACTCACCGTATTCTCGGTGGTTGGTTGCGTCGTCACTGGCACTTCTGGTGTTCCTCCGCCCCCTATGGTTTGATTTTGTCCAGATGAAAGTTGGTTGTAAAGTCCATCTGCAAGTATCGCCAAAGTTGCACGAGAAACCGTTGCGTTTGGATTAAAGTTACCCAAGCTGTCGCCTTTGCTTGAAATCAACCCTTTTTCTATAAGTAAGTTTACATACTTAATCGCACTAAGTGGAATTTCAGCCGCATCTTTATAACTCAATAGTATGATTTTATTTAAGTCTTCCACTTTAAAAACATTTAGTGCTTTAGCATAGAAAACACTGGCATTTACTTTCTTTACATTTGTTAATGTTGCGCCACTTACAAACACTTTTACTTCATCCAAAGTCAATATTTTATACTCAAGTGCAAAAGCGAGCGCGGGATACGTATCGGATCCATAGGGTGCCAACATAATCGGAATACCCATCTCTTTTAAACTGGTTTCATATTTGGTCGTAATCGTACCTATTTGTAAATGATCGATGATGCCCGTAGCTTTTACACTTCTATAAATGGAAACCAATACTTCTAAACTCGTAACAGCCTCATCTGGCTTAAAAACGTTTTCAGCGTACTCTGGCATAATATTCTTAACTTTAACGCTTTCAATTTGCGGCTTTGCCCAATGTCCTGTGCTATTAGCAAATGCAAGTCCTGTGTTACTGATAAGTATGACACATAATAGCATAATCAGTGCCCGATAGGTGACACAGAGTGATTTTCTTTTCATCTTTTTACCTCCTAGTTTTTAGTGTAACGATATTCTACAGACATTATAACACGTCAATTTCCTTTCCATTATTAAATTTATTTTACTCGTCTTCAAATCAAGTATTAATCCCATGTGTTTTTATGATAAAATAAGGAATAATACGCAAAAGAGGACATTCATATGCCAATATATAACTATCAAGATCTTGAAATAAATTATACGCGCACTGGAAACGGTCAAACACTTCTTTTTTTACATGGTTGGGGTGCAAATTTAGAGAGTTTTAACTGCATCTCTGAACCATTAGCGGCCCATTATGAGGTTATCGCATTAGATTTCCCTGGGTTTGGCAAATCTACTGAGCCAAAATCACCATGGCAACTAGATGACTATACGCAAATGACCCTTTCTTTTATAAATGAACTCAATTTAAAAAATGTGCATTTAATTGGTCATTCCTTTGGAGGCAGAGTTTCAATCAAACTCAGTCAAATGATGACGCCAACTAAGATTATGCTTTTAAACAGCGCAGGCATCAAACCAAAACGAAATTCACTCTATTACTTCAAGGTATATGGCTATAAAGCATTCAAAACCATTGCTTCATTGCCATTGCTCTCATGGGTACTTAAAGAACCCTTAGAAGCCTATCGTGAATTACATTCAAGCAGTGATTATAAGATGGCAACACCGATTATGAAGCAAACATTGACCAAAGTTGTCAATGAAGATTTAACGCCTCTCTTAAGCAAAATCAGTGTTCCTGTTTTACTTATATGGGGAGATCAAGACACATCAACGCCTGTAGAAGATGCAAAAAAAATGGCTGCGCGTATTCCCGATAGTGGCTTAGTCATTTTTGAAGGTGCAGGTCATTTTTCCTATTTGGAACAACCCGATCGCACACTTACTATTTTAAAATCGTTTATTGGAGGCCTATAGATGTTTCTATCCTACTTTGCTATTTGCTTGATTTTGATAATGACATGGATCAGAACGGTATCCGATGTGCACAAATTCCAGCAATTTGGCTATTACGCAAATCATTATTTATCTAAAACCATCCCACAGGTATCAAAATGGTTAAGACCCTATCATTTGTTTTATTTTTCTGGTGTCGCATTGGTTTTTTTATTTGAAGCCCCTTTGCTTAACACCATAGGGATCTGCCTGCTTTTGCTAAATTTTTACTTCTACTATTTAATAAATAAAGCGTACCCTGCGAAAAAGAAACTGGTTTTCACTTCACGCGTTAAACGTATGCTTGCGACGACTTTTATTTTAATGGTTCTCTTGGGGAGTATTTGGTTGTACCTACCTCAATCCATCCAGGCGGCATTTGGATTTATCGTTTATCCACTGAGTTTTATATGGCTATTAATGGCTAACTTTATAAATAAGCCCATCGAGCACCTCGTAAACCAACACTACTATAACGATGCGCTTCAGTTATTAGCCAAAAACCCAAACTTAATCGTCATCGGCATTACAGGTAGTTATGGCAAAACAAGCACTAAAAATGTGCTTTACACCATGTTGTCAAAGAATTTTAATGTACTTATGACACCGGAGAGTTTTAATACAAAAATGGGCCTCACACGAACCATAAGAGAGCATCTACGTCCAACCCATCAAATCCTGATTGCTGAAATGGGTGCTAAAGAAGTAGGCGATATCAAAGAACTCTGCGAATTTGTTAAACCCAAATTTGGCGTGATTACATCGATCGGGCCACAGCACCTGGATACATTTAAATCCTTTGAAAACATTATTTCCACCAAAGGTGAACTGTTTAGATATTTAGAACCTCAAGGCACTGCTTTTGTGAATATTGACGATGAAAACGTTAAAAATATCCTATTGCGCGATGACGTAAATGCCATCAAGTACGGTCTTTTAGAACAAAGTCAACTTACAGCGGATTATACCATCGAAGCGATTACCGTTGGAAATAATGGCTCGAGTTTTACATTGGTACAAAATGCTTCTGGAAAGAAAGTGCGGTTAAACACCAAACTACTGGGTAAACACAACCTTTCAAACGTACTGGCTGGCGCTTCCATAGCACTTACACTTGGCGTACCGATGGATCGATTAGGCGCTATGACGGGAGATTTGAAACCCGTTGATCATCGCCTCTCCATTAGACGCGTAAACGATCAATATACCGTTTTAGACGATGCTTTCAACTCAAACCCAGTGGGTTCTAAAATGGCACTTGAAGTGCTCAAGCAGTTTGAAGGCAATAAAAAAATCGTAATCACACCTGGAATGATCGAATTGGGCGATCAATCCCACGCACTGAATAAAGCGCTGGGTGAACACATCGCAGACGCCTGTGATTTTGTAATACTGGTCGGGAAAAATCAGACCAAGCCCATTTGGGAGGGGTTGGCAGACAAAAATTATCCAGAAGAAAAAATATATGTAGCAAGCAGCATTAAGGATGGTTTTAGAAAACTCTCTGAAATCGTAGGACTAAATGATGTTGTACTTATAGAAAACGACCTGCCAGATACTTTTAACGAATAAGGAGTCCATATGATAAATATCGGTGTGTTCTTTGGGGGAACCAGCGTAGAGCATGAAGTCTCTATTATTACCGCTTTACAAGCCATCGCTCAACTTCAGAAAATGAAGGATTACAACGTGGTCCCCATATATATCTCCAAACAAAACAAATGGTATACAGGCTCTTATTTGTTAGAAATAGAGCATTTTAAGGATCTCAATCGCGTACTCAAAGAAGCTACGTGTATTCAACTTGTAAAGGGGGTACGCAACGCTCATTTAATTGCGAGTCCACTGTCGAGGTTTAAAAACCCACTTATTGACACGATTGATGTCGGCTTCCCGATCATTCACGGTACTGGTGGAGAAGATGGCAGTTTACAGGGACATTTAGAACATTTAGATATCCCCTATGTGGGATGCAATGTGCTTGCCGCTTCATTAACGATGGATAAAATCGCTTCTAAACTCTTTTTACAAAGTTCGGGTATACGCGTGGTAGAAGGTGAATGGTTTTATACACACCATTGGCTCAGTTATCAAAGTGATATCTTAGATGATTTGGAAAATAAATTACCTTATCCTATGATCGTAAAACCAGCTGATATTGGTTCAAGTGTCGGTGTGCAACCCGCTAAAAATAGACAAGAATTAATCGCTGCTATTGATTTTGCACGTTATTATTCTAACAGAATCCTCGTGGAGCGCATGCTTGTGGGTATGAGAGAAATTAATATCTCTGTACTAGGAGACAGTGAACTACTTGAACTTTCAGTCTGCGAAGAACCTATGACGGCCAGCGAATTTTTAACGTATTCAGATAAGTATGTCAATGAAGGGGCCACAAAGGGCATGTCAGCAGCCAAAAGAAAAATACCGGCTCAAATTGCATCGGATTTACGTCACGAAATCGAACGAATGGCTGCTGAATCATTTATCGCTTTAGATTGTGCTGGGGTAACACGTATTGACTTTATGATCGAAAAAGAAACGCAACTGCCTTATATTAATGAGTTTAATACCATACCGGGTTCTCTTTCCTTTTATCTTTGGGAGGCCAGTGGTAAAACATTTATCCAAATGCTTGAAGCCATGATTCAAGCTGCATTTAGGGGATATCGAAGAAAGCAAAGTTTGATGCGTTCAAACGATATCAATATACTGTCTACAGCCGATTTAAAAGGCATAAAGAAATAGTAAAATAGGGGGGCAATAAAATGGAAAAAATCCTCATTGTAGAAGATGACTTACAAATTCAGACGTTAATACGAGACTATGTCAATGCATCTGGGTATATCGCTATTACTGCAAGCGATGGCGAAGAAGCTTTGATGAAGTTTGAAAGTGAATCACCTCATCTTGCGTTATTGGACATCATTGTACCAAAAATTGACGGTTTTGAGATATGTAGAAAAATTAGAAATGAATCAAACATCCCGATTATTATGTTGAGTTCAAAGAAAGAAGATACGGACAAAATTTTAGCTTTAGGGCTAGGTGCGGATGACTATATCGAAAAGCCGTTTAGTCCACGCGTCTTAATCGCAAAAATACAGTCACAATTCCGTAGAGTTAATGTTTTGTCAGGTACGCCACATAGTGATGTGCTCGCCATAAGGGATTTGGAACTCGATGTTAAAGCCCGTACAGTAACTGTAAAAGGCGCAAACATTCCATTTTCAGTTAAAGAATTTGAAATCCTTCATTATCTAATGCTCAATAAAAACCAAGCACTTTCTCGCGAAAAAATATTTGATGAAATTTGGGGCTATAATGAGTTTGGTGACATTAATACAGTAACCGTTCACATGCGAAAAATACGTGAAAAAGTTGAAGATGATCCTTCTAACCCTGAGTACATCGAAACGGTTTGGGGCATCGGATACAAATTTAAAGGATAACCTATGAAATCAAGTCGATTTAGCTTACGAGGCATAATCATACTCTCCATACTTGCGATGATCTTAATTACAACTGGTATTATGCTCTTTGTGTTTGTTAACTTTGATATGGTGCAAGATGCGAGTTCTTCTCTATTTGATAGTCCGATTTTATGGTTTTCCATATTGACTGTTATATTAATCGTCTTTTTTATGAGTCTAATGCTCGTAATTAGCAAGTATATTTTCGACCCAATAATGGAAATGAAAAAAGCGGCTGAACAGATTAAGTCAGGTAACTTAAATTATCCCATCAACTATACCGCTGATAATGAAATAGGTAATTTTTGTGTTGAATTCGATAAAATGCGCGTTCGACTTAGAGACACTATTTTGGAACAACATGAAATTGAAAAAAGAAGAAAACGCTTAATTGCAAGCATCGCACATGATTTAAGAACACCACTAACATCCATTACTGGCTACGTAGAAGCCATTCAGGATGGCATCATAAAAGACCAAGAAACATATGAGAAGTACCTTGCGACCATACATGAAAAAGCAAATCATCTTAATCATCTCATCGATGATTTGTCTGTTTATACAAAAGAAGAACTCGGCGAGTTTACGCTAAATTTTGAGCGTATCAACTCTGGTAAAGTGTTAAACAACTATTTTATGCATAAGATGGATGAGTTTAAATGGAGTAAAATCGAGTTGGTTTTACACAAGCCATTTATCTCGACTTTTATTCATGTGGACCCCTATCGGTTTAATCAAATCATCGAAAATCTAATTGGCAATGCCCAAAAATATGCCAGAAGCAAAATCGAAATTTCTACCAAAGTTGTGAATTATCATTTGCAAATTTCGATTTCAGACGATGGTGAAGGCATTCCAAATGATACACTACAAAGTATATTTGATCCCTTTTTCATGGTTAACAAAGTAAAGGATCAACGTGAAAAACGTGGATCGGGTCTTGGACTTGCCATCGTAAAACAACTCACAGAAAGTCACAATGGAACCATTTCTGTGGAAAGTCAAATCGGAATAGGCACAACGTTTGTATTAGATTTTCCACTTGATCGATAGTCGAAAGGAGAACTTATGAAATGTCCGAATTGTAGTTTCGAGAATCGAGACGATGTAAAAGTATGTCGTGTTTGTGGGAATGTGTTGATAAACACGATCAGCGCATCAGATCCCCCCATAAAACAAAGCAAGTATAATGATGCACCAGATGAAGCCATCGACGATGCACTTAGTTCTCTTTTTGGTGAAAATGAGGATGATGATTTAGATGCAGCTGCTATGGCACGCCTTCTAAGTAAAAGACGTCCGCAAAAAAAACCTGATGTCATTACCGATGAGATTAAGCCACAGGTGACTTCAGAAAAAGAAGAATCCACATATAATATGCGTATCATATGGCTCGTCTCTGCCATGATTATCATACTGTTAATACTGTTTAAAACAAGTTGGTCCAGTATACCCTGGAAATACAATTCAGACCAAGCATCCGAAAACACCACAAGCCCCATTACAGATTCGACATCTATCACGACTGAATCCACGCCACAGACCACTGAAATCGCCGAATCAACAGAAACTTCTAATGTTGAAACAACTGCCCAAACGGAACCGCAGACGACTACACAAGCAACAACCCAGCCACCAACACAGCCCACCACTGAGGCACAGTTAGAAGGTTTTATATCAACTGGTGGTTTTAGTGGAGGCACACAGACTTCTGGGCAAGACGTTGCATTTGCTCGCTATGGTTTGCATGACGGTTATGAACGATTGGTTTTTGATATCTATGAATGGGTAGGCGGAAAACCAACGGATACGGTTTCAGAAATTGGACCTTATGAAACTTCTATTTCAACGGATGGTAAAACGATCACCATAAATCTAAATGGTGCGATCAATGCGTATGCGAAACAAGAAGCACTTGACTTAAAAGGCAGCAAAACGTTATTATCTGTCACTTATGATACGCCAAGTACGGGTGAAAGGGTTCAAATCACACTTAAATTCGCTGAACCTGTCAAATACAAAGTATTTAATTTAAAGTCCGCAGCACGACTTGTTGTAGATTTTGCTAAGTAAATAAATTAAAAAGCTAAGGGCTTCGATATCTTCGAAATCCTTAGCTTTTTCTTTTTAATCTCGTCATATGACTTTTGATCAACTAACTGACTAACTTTACGACTACAAATATAATCGCCAATGGGATTAGTAGCATCGTCACCAAACCGAAAACCAAACCAATTGCCCCAAATACCAGTCCAATAACTGCGCCAATAGTGCCAAATACAACGCCTATCGTACCGCCAATCAATCCAAACACACCACCTAATAACCCACCTAATCCGCCAAATACTGCACCGAAAACACCACCTATGATTTTAAATGGTAATGCAATAATCGATCCTACGGGAATAAAGAAAGCGATAATGCCTGCTATCAAGAGTATTGGAAGCATCCTTTCAAATGTGTACCCTTTGCTGTGAAGTACTTTTGCCACTATGGCCATAACTATCAATGTAAAAATCATATCCCTACCTCCATCTATTCATAGACTCGCGTCCAATTTACTAAACTTATCATAACGTATTTATATATAAAAGGCGTTAGTCTGAGATTAGAATATGGTAAGAATTAAAAAGTACTAGTTTTGAACTTTTTTGCCTGCATTAATTTTTTTAATCTCATCGATTACAAATGG
The DNA here is from genome assembly GCA_927417275.1 of uncultured Clostridia bacterium. Lineage (GTDB taxonomy): Bacteria > Bacillota > Clostridia > Peptostreptococcales > Acidaminobacteraceae > Fusibacter_C. The sequence continues at coordinate 60,530 of CAKMJV010000007.1, read as the reverse complement.
AAGTATTTTTTGTACATCGCCAACGACGCCTAAATCAGCAACCTCAAAAATCTTTGCTCCTTTGTCCTTGTTAATGGCGATGATAAGTTCTGCTTCTTCCATCCCTGCAACATGCTGAATTGCGCCAGAAATGCCACAAGCGATATAGAGGTTTGGTCGAACTGTTTTACCCGTTTGACCGACTTGTCTGTCATGATCCATCCAACCACTATCAACCGCTGCTCTAGAGGCCGAAACCAGTCCACCAAGTTCATCCGCTAAATCGTGAAGCAACCCAAAATTCTCTGGTGAACCAATTCCACGACCACCTGATACCAATACAGTCGCTTCCTGGATGTCTTTCTTTTCTTCTGTTTCCTTCTCAAAAGACAGTATTTCTACAAAACAACTGTTTTTTTCAATTTTTACTGGAAAATCAACGATTTCGCCCGTTCTATTCACATCGCGCTCAATTTTCGTCATTACACCAGGTCTAACGGTAGACATTTGTGGTCGATGATCGGGGCTGATAATGGTCGCCATGATATTACCACCAAAAGCGGGACGCGTCATGAGCAACATACGCTCTTCTGAGATGTCAAGTGAAGTACAGTCTGCTGTAAGACCTGTTTCAAGTCTTGCAGAAACGCGTGGCGCTAAATCTCTACCAATAGATGTCGCACCAAAAAGTACGATTTCAGGTTTTTCTGCGTTGAGCGCTTGAACCATTGCCTGCGTATAAGGCTCTGTTGCATATAACTCTAAATGATCCTCTTCTAATAAAAGGACTTTGTCTGCCCCATATTCGATAAGCAATCTACTGTGCTTGCCGATATCTTTTCCGATTAAAGTAGCAACAAGCGTAACGCCTAATTCGTCTGCTATTTTTCTGCCTTTTCCAAGGAGTTCTAAAGAGACATTTTGTATCTCGTTATAACGTTGCTCGACAAACACGAGCACACCGCTGTAATCTTTTATGTTCATGATTTCCTCCTAGATTATAAATTTCTCTTGTAACTTTTCAACAAGGGCAATAGCGACTTCTTTAGGTGTACCTTCTACCATTTTTCCCGCTTGTTTTGCACCCTTTGTAAATGACTTTTTAACTTTCGTAGGTGAACCTTTTAAGCCCATTTTTTCTACATCTGCATCAATATCTGCAAAACCCCATGTCTCTACTTCTAAAACACGATGTGCATCTAGAAGACCTGTAATCGACATATAGCGCGCTTCATTGAGTTCACTTAATGCTGTAATTAAGCAAGGATAGGCTACTTCTATTTTTTGGAAACCATCTTCAAAACTACGTTTAACGATCGCATGATCACCCTTATGTTCAAATGCAGAAACATAAGAGATTTGCGGAATATTCAAGTGTTCCGCTATTTGTGGGCCAACCTGTGCTGTATCGCCATCAATTGCTTGACGTCCAGTAATGACCAAATCAAAGTCAATTTTCTTAAGTGCACTTGCAATCGTCGTAGAAGTTGCTAATGTGTCTGCACCTGCAAAAACACGATCCGTTAAAAGAATTACGCGATCAGCGCCCATGGCGTATGCTTCTTGTAATGCGATTTTTGCTTGTGGCGGGCCCATGGTTACCACTGTGATATGTGCGCCAAAAGCATCTTTTAATCTTAAAGCAGCTTCAAGACCCGCTTTGTCATCTGGATTGATAATACTTGGTACACCCTCTCTTATCAGAGTTCCCGTTTTAGGATCCAGTCTTACTTCATTGGTGTCTGGTACTTGTTTTATACATACAACAATTTTCATCGTTATCCCTCCATTACTTAAGTTCTGTTGCTGCAATAACCATTCTCTGTACTTCACTTGTGCCTTCGTAGATTTCAGTGATTTTTGCATCACGCATCATGCGCTCAACTGGATATTCACGTGTATAGCCATACCCGCCGTGTAATTGAACCGCTTTGGTGGTCACTTCCATGGCAACTTCTGAGGCATAAAGTTTTGCCATCGCTGCATCTTGTGCATATGGCATTTTATTTTCTTTTTTATAGGCTGCAGAATAAACTAAGAATCTAGCCGCTTCTATTTTAGTTTTCATATTTGCAATTTCAAACTGAGTGTTTTGAAATGCTGAAATTGGTTTTCCAAATTGTTTTCTTTCTTTTACATATTTAATGGTTTCATTATAAGCACCTTGAGCAATTCCGAGCGCTTGTGCCGCGATACCGATTCGGCCGCCATCAAGTGTCATCATCGCGATTTTAAAGCCTTTGCCTTCTGCACCCAACATGTTTTCAGCTGGTACTCTACAGTCTTCAAAGATTAACTCACAAGTGCTTGAACCTCTTATACCCATTTTCGCTTCTTTTTTTCCGATGGTAAATCCAGGTGTATTTGCCTCTACGATAAACGCCGTGATGCCTTTTAAGCCTTGTGCACGATCAGTCATCGCGATAACGATATAGATGTCTGCATAACCAGCATTGGTGATAAATATTTTACTGCCATTTAAAATATAATCCTCACCGTCTTTTACCGCTATGGTTTGTTGACCAGATGCATCTGTCCCAGCATTCGGTTCTGTAAGACCAAACGCACCCAATTTCTCACCTTTTGCCAAAGGAATAAGGTATTTTTGCTTCTGCGCTTCTGTTCCAAACTCATAAATCGGTGCAGCACATAAAGAGGTATGTGCCGATAGAACCACTGAAGTTGTACCACAAGCAACACCAAGTTCTTCAACTAGGTTAATGTATTGCCAGTATGTTCCGCCAGCGCCTCCATAATTTCTTGGAAAAGGAATTCCCATCATTCCAAGGTTTGCCATTTTTTTAACAGTCTCTTCTGGAAACCTTTCTAAATCATCTACTTCCGCAGCGATTGGTTCCACTTCATTTTGTGTAAACTTTCTGAACAGTTCACGCATCATGAGATCTTCATTGGTCATTTGAAATGTCATTTTTAGCCCTCCATTGTTAATAATTTAACTTTTTAAACAAAAAAAATAAAACGATCCCCATGACAACATTTTAACATTATTCGTTAAAAAGTCCAACAAGAACATTTCATTTATACGCTTGTTTACGAAAATTTTACAAATAGGTAGACAATAATGACCATCACGATACCAAATGCCATAATTAAATAACTTCTAAATTTATTAAACTTAAAAATATTCTGATAAGGATTTTTATATAATTTATCATTTTTAAACGTCAAATTGTCCTCAAATACATGATAAATTTCTCTTTGTATGTCTATGACCACTTTTACTCGACCTGACAACAAAGCATCTGCAACTTCATAGTCCTTCATTGGTACCCATAAACAAAAACCCTCTCCTTGCTCATTTGGCAAAACACGTGTACGTATACCATGCTGCATTAAACGCTTTTCTTCTTCTAAGTAACTGGCCAATTCAATCGCGTCCTCTTTCGTATGAACGATTACCCACTCATACAAATGTTCTAGTGCCATAATCTCTCCTCCTCATGAAACTTTTACCCCAATGCCTATGGTTTAAAAATCGATTTAACAACGTTATTAATTTCTTCTTCCGTTTTGCCGCTTAATTCTAAAGCGCTTATGATTATGGCTTCACTAACCCATGCGCGTTTGTATGTTAAGGCTACAATTTCCGATTCAATTTCAAGTTGTTCTAAATAAAACGTCAATCGATCCAAATGATCGTTGGCCCATACAGAAGATTTATAATACGTACTAAAGAAAGTAGCGACAACTTCTGGATAGATATTCAGAGTTGCTTGTTTGACTAACAATGCCAGCGCAATTGGCGGCTGATCTTCAGACTGGTTTTCCATAATGGCATAAAGTACATACCCTTTTGTGTGCAACAAAATGTCTACGCCTTTTTCAAAAGGCACACACAAAAAATCAAATGCTTCATTTGATAGGGCATCGTCAAAAATGAACTCATCCATATATACCAAGTATTCAAACTCAACATTTTTAGAAATCTCTGGTTGTTCATACATTATCCGACTGATAGACATGGCTGAAGTCCCCTCAAGAGAAGCCATACTAAAATAGACACTTTGATCCATGTCCAAAGGCGCAGGTAAATCTGTTGAATCCATTATAATATTATTTTCAGTTTTTTGCTCCACTGTGCAACCATTTAAAAACAGTACAAATAAGATGAGTAAAACAAATCGCTTCATCAACGATGTCCTCATTTCTGTTAATAGATTTCCTAAATCTTAACACAAAAAAGGAGCTGTCACAACAGCCCCTATATCACTATTTTCTTTTTTAAGACATCGCTTTCGAGTTTTACGACTTCCAATACAATTTGTTGATCACCTAAAATATAATTTTTTTCTAACAACAGATTTTGCTTGTTTAACATATCAATAATATGATCCAATGAACGCGCATGCACTTTTAGTTTTGAAAAACCGAAAAGGCGTTTCATGGGTCTGTTTTCATCAAAAGAGATATACAGCCGTCCATTCGGCTTCATGATGCGGTTCACTTCTTCTAAAACCAAAGTTAAATGTAAGTTGAATTTATGTATATCAACTAAAACCACTTTATCAACAGACGACTCCTCAATTGCGAGTTTATGGTCATTTAGTATTATCGGTTCTGTCGATTCACCTTGGCGCATTATTACGTAATCGTGTGTCCACTCAACAGCAAGATCTATAGGGGATTCATATGTCTTAGATAAATCATTGATTGTCATATTCTGCTCTCCTTTTTGCTAAGTTAAAAATACCATAGAGTGCTTGCAAATACAATTGAATCCATGTTAAGGATATCGTACTTTTTAGTAATAGAATTTTTACTGAAATGAAACAAATTCGATTTAAAAAAGCGTAAATAGGTGTTGACTGCTCATCAAAAAGAGCATAGAATGATTAAGTTAGAGGGAGTAACTGCCTACATAGGAATTTAAGTCGTCAATACGGAGCAATCCCGGCTTAAATGATATTTTATCGTGTGAGACTCTGCAATTCAAAAGAATTGTAGGGTTTTTTTATTCCCAAAAAATGTATATGAGGAGATTGAGATGGACGAATTTATCTTAGAACTATTTACCCCGTTACCCCTGCTCGCATTATTCGCAATCATTGCAGCATCATTATTAACACTTAGTAAAGGTGCTGATATCTTAATTGATGAAGCTGTGGCTATTTCAAATCGTTTGCGTATACCTAAGGCAATTATTGGCGCTACCATCGTTTCATTAGGTACCACATTACCAGAAGTTTCTGTTTCTGTTATGGCTGCACTTAACGGCAATCCAGATTTGGCTCTGGGAAATGCCGTCGGATCAATCATCGCAAATACTGGACTTATCATGGGTATCGCAGCGCTCATAAGTCCCCTAGTGATTGATTATAAAGCCATTAAATTTCAAAGTTGGATTCAAATTTTATCTGCTGCTCTAATCGTCATTTTTTCACTTCCTTTTCTCTCTAAAGGCGATAGCGGTTATATCACGCAGCCCATGGGATGGTTCTTGGTTCTGGCACTTGGCGGATACCTATACTGGTCGTTTAAGAACAGTCGAAATTCCATGGACAGTTTAGTAGAGGAGCAACTACATGAACATGAAAAGGAAAGCGTCATCAAGCAGTTTTTATTGCTCATTATAGGCATGGCTACCGTGATCCTCTCTTCAAAAGTACTCATCCCAGCCGTTGAACTTACTGCCATACGCATAGGTATTCCTCAAAGTATTATCGCTGCAACTCTTGTTGCATTTGGAACCAGTTTACCTGAGCTAACCACGAGCATTAAGTCTGTACTCAGAGGACATGGCGATTTAGCTGTGGGCAACATCATAGGTGCAGATATATTAAATGTATTATTTGTTATCGGCGTATCTGCTTCTGTGACATCAGGCGGTCTTAGAGTCCCTGAAAACTTTTATACGCTTCACTACCCTGCGATGATGATTATTTTAGTGGCTTTTAGAGCATTTACACTTAATAAAAATCACAAGATTACTCGACTAGAAGGGGCTTTTCTCCTAGGTATGTACTTGCTCTATTTAGCGATGAACTACTTGCTCTAATTTATATGAAATAAAAAAACGTTTCTCTATGGGGTTATAAAAGATTAACCCCTTTTGAGAAACGTTTTTTTTAACCGTTGTTTAAACCGCTGCTTCATTCTCAAGTTTAAACTCTGGTCTATGCTTAATAATATGACCAAACCATAAATAGACGATGGTTCCTTTAAAAATACTTGTAACTGTAATACTCCACCAAATGCCATTTAGTCCTAAGAACGTCATTTGACTAAAATAAAGCGCCAACGGAATCCTGAGCAAATTAAATGCAATACTGGTAATTGCTGCTGGTTCTGTTTTGCCAATGCCATTAAATGCACCCGAACAAGTGATTTCGATACACATAAAAAGTTGTGATAACCCAAGTATTCTTAAATAGTCAACGCCAAGTGCCACCGCATCAGGCTCTCTTATAAAAATCATAAACAGCCATTTTGCCCCAAAGAAAAGCAAGATCGTGTTGAAAGCACCTATCCCAAAAGCCACACGTATGGCGGTTCTATACCCCGCTGCAACGCGAGAGAATTTTCTAGCACCATAATTTTGGCCGACAAAAGCGCCTAAAGCAACAGCAAAACCCGTAGCAGTCATCCAAGTTAACGATTCTATTTGTGAACCTACCTTTTGTACTGCAATTGGCAATGGACCGTATGTGGCTATAATTCTGGCGATTATAATGGATATAAAAGTAAATAAGCCACTTTGAAATGCGGGCGGAAGTCCAAGTTTAACAATTTCTTTTATTTTTATCATACTGGATCGTTTAAAAAACTCAAATCGATCATAGAGTGTATGCTTAAACTTTATCTGATAGACAAATATGCAAAAAACAACGCCTTGAGCGATTACAGTTGCCAGTGCAGCACCTGAAACAGACATCTTGGGAAAAGGGCCATAACCATTAATCAGTATAGGGTCTAAGATCATGTTGATCAAGAGACCTAAACCATTAATTTTAAAAGGTGTCTTGCTATCGCCTCTTCCATTAAAGATGCCCGAAAAAACCTGATTGCCAAATGGGAAAATTAGGCCAATCGCTATAATCCCTAAGTATTTAACGGCCATTTGTTCTACATGCGCGTCATTTGTGTTAAAAAAACCTACGATTGGACTCCGAAACAAAAAAATAATAACGCTGTATAGTAATGCGATACAAAGTGTGATGTGAATACCGGTTCGTGCATACAACGTCGCACCTTTTTCATCATGCGCACCTGTTGATTGTGCAACTTTAATTTCTGTCCCCGTCTTTCCGACGATGATGAATGCCTGTGCAAGCCAAAGAAAGAAACCAGCTATACCCACTGCTGCAACAGCACTTGAACCTAGAAACCCAATCCATATCATGTCTGTAAGATTATAAGCTGTATGAATAAAACTCGTTCCCATAATAGGAATTGCCATGTGTAAAAGCCCTGATAAAATAGAGCCACTTGTTAAATCGACTTTCGTTTGTCTAACCATAATTATGCCTCATCTTTGTCGCTTTATTTAAACTGAATTCATTATACCAAATAATATGATAAATTGTATTATTTTATTTATGTAATTGTAACACAAAAGTAAAAGGAATCGTTTATAATAGAGAGAGTGAATAAGATTTACTCGAAAGGAGTATATATGATTTTTAAATCAAAAAAATGGATTGCCATTTTACTATTGTTTTCACTCGTTTCAGTTCATGCTTTCAGTGGTACATCCTCTTATGCCGTTTCATTTCCCGATACAAAGGGACACTGGGCCGAGGCATATATTGAAGCCATCGCACCAAGTGGCGTCATAAATGGCTATCCAGATGGACAGTATAAACCTAACAATACACTCTCTCGAATAGAATACATCGCTATAATCGTAAATGCACTGGGCATATCGCCTAGATCTCCCATCAACGGTGAGTACTGGGGTCTGCCATTTATTGAATCTGCAATCTCTATAGGATTAATTACATCAAGTGAGTTTGGAGAAATTACACCATCAAACTACAATCAAAGTATCCTAAGAGAGGAAATGGCAAGTATCGTTGTAAACGCCTATGTATACACGGGGGCTACTGTCGACTCAGATGCGTTACTTGTTGCGAGTCAATCACTAAATGATTTTAATACCGTTTCGCCAAAGTACCTTAATCAAGCGATTTCATCAGTCGCGTTAGGTATTCTTACGGGTTTGCCCGATAACACCTTTGGTCCAAAAAAATATGCTGACCGCGCACAAGCTGCAGTGGTTTCATATAAATTGCTCGTAGAAATCGGAAAGTTAAATCCCATTTTAAGCGAGGTGCCACCCACTACAAACAAAGTGTATGCCGTAAATGGTATTGGCATAGGGGATACAAGGGCTTCTGTAATCGCTTCACATGGCAACCCGCTTAGAGAGGATCAAAGTGAGTACGGTTTTAAATGGCTCATTTACCACGACCAATATAAAAACTATTTCCAAGTGGGCATTCAGAATGACAAAGTGGTCGCACTTTATACAGCTTCTAATCTACTAAGTGGTCAGAACGGACTTAAAATGCAGTTAACCAAGAGTGAGGTCACCAAATTACTTGGAAATCCGGTCACTAAAATCTCTAAGGGAAATACGGATTATCTGCAATACAGCAACGAAGAGTCCGCAACTTATTTTACAGACGATGTGTATATAACTGCCTATTTTGACACTGGTAATCAAGGAAAACTCTTTTCAGTTAAACTCATAGATCGATCGACAGAAGTTGCCATGAGAAGTCAGTATGGCACTCACAGCGATGCACTGCGTGTGGCATATGAAAAGCAAATATTTGATTTGACAAATGTTTTTAGGCGCGAACGTAACTTGTCCATGTTAAAGTGGAGCGATGACATGGCAAATGTCGCACGACTTCATAGTAAGGATATGGCGGTCAGAGACTTTTTTGATCATACGAACCCCAGTGGCTATTCTCCATTTGATCGGATGATTGCCGCAGGAATCGATTATATGGTTGCTGCTGAAAACATCGCAGCTGGCTATACAAATGCTTTTTCATCTCACTCTGGGTGGGTTAATTCACCTGGACATCGTTTGAATCTCGTACGAGATGTTGAGTATTTAGGCGTCGGTGTCTATTTTGGCGGTAAATACCTCAACTATTACACACAAAACTTTTATACCCCCTGATAAATTAACAAAGGTGATGGTGCAAATCTAAGAAAATTAGATAAGCAACATCACCTTTTTTTATTTTTGACATTTGGGGCAAACACCAAAGATCTCAAGTTTATGCTCAAGAATCTTAAACTGTGACGTTTCGCTGAGCATTTTTTCATAACCTTTAAGTGGACAGCCACTAATGGGTGTTATTTGATTACATGAAACACAGATGAGATGATGCCGATGTTCATGGTGTTTGATTTCAAAAGTGGCACGACTGTCATTTCCTAATGTCGTCTTTACGATCATCTGATGCTTCAAAAACGTATCCAGAATACGATAAACAGTTGACTGGTTCAGGTTTTCTTGGTTACGACTGTCTCTAACCAAATCAAGATAAATCGCATCTGCCGTTACAGGTTGTTTACACGATAGTAAATAACTGTAGACATTAAGCCGATGTTTGGTATTCTTGATATTATTTGCTTTAAATAAACGTCCGATGGCTTCTTGATTCATAATACCCTCCTAACGCACCCTTCTAAACAAAAACGCCAATAAGAAAAATCCTGCATTGATCATAACGATGCTTGCACCTGAAGGTAAATTGAAAACATATGAACCTATAACGCCGATTTGAACGGCTAAGACCGACACAGCTGTAGCGATTAAAATGGTTGACTTAAAACTTTTCGAAATTTGCAGTGCAGTCACTGTTGGAAAAATAATCATACTCGAGATCAACATTGTTCCAACGACACGTATACCGAGTACAATGGTTATAGAAGTTAACGTGGCAATTAAAGTATTCATGAATTTCGTATTAATACCCATCACGCGAGCAAATGATTCATCGTGCGTTATAGCAAACAAATCATTATAAAATACCAGTATGGTTGTAACGATTACCAGTGCTAAACCTGCAGATAACCACACATCTGATTTGCTTATAACCAAAATACTGCCAAACAAAAAACTAAATAGATCGACATTAAATCCTTGAGAAACACTTGAAATCAATACCCCAAGTGCTACAGAGAAAGAAGAAACCAAACCAATAGCGGCATCTCCATGAAGTTCTGCTTTTTCATTTAATCTTAGTATAAAAATAGATGCAACAACGACGATTGGGATGGATACAAATAAGGGTGAAGCATTTAGCATAAGTGCAATTGCAACCGTTGCAAAACTAACATGTGCAAGTCCATCTCCGATCATAGAAAACTTCTTGAGTACCAAAAAAATGCCTAACATCGCACTACAGATGGCGATGAGTGTACCTACGATTAAAGCACGTTGCATAAACCCATACTGAAAGGCTTCACCTATGAGATCAAATATGTCACGCATGATGAGCCTCCACATGATGATGCGAATTTGCATATAAGGCAACATCATCAAAAAATAAGACATTACGATCGATAACCAACATTTTCTTAGCGTACTTTTGAACACTGCCTAAATCATGGGACACTAAAATGACAGTGGTACCATCAAGCGTATTAATCTCTTTTATAAGTGCGTAAAAATCTTCCCTCACACGAGGATCCAGAGCACTTGTAGGTTCATCTAGTATTAATAGTTCTGGACTGTTTACCATGGCGCGCGCCAAAAGGACACGCTGCTGCTGTCCTCCAGATAAATCACCTATACGTTTATGCTTTAAATCCAAAATGCTCAGTCGCTTTAGGATGGCATCAATTTTTACCAAGTCCAATTTAGTGATGATTTTAGGTCTTATTTTCCCACCCAATAAGCCGATCCCTACGATTTCTTTAACTTCCGCAGGAAATAGACTGTCACTTGTTAATGCAATTTGAGGCAGATAGCCCTTTTTTATATTTGGGTTCGCGTAGACGATTTCACCTTTTTCTATGTCAATCAATCCCAAAAGTGACTTAACCAAAGTGGTCTTACCTGAACCATTTGCGCCTACAAGCCCGATATAATCGCCTTTTTTTATAGAAAAGGACACATCCTCTAGTACGGTGTGGTTTCCATATTTTACTGAAACATGTTTTACTTCAATTTGATTATTCATTATACCCTAGTCCCTCTTTTAGACGTTCTAAATTTCCGTACATTATTTGTATATAAGTTATGCCACTTTCCAACTCTTCTTTTGAAAGATTATGTGCCCCGTGAAGCAAGAGCATTTTTGCACCCGTTTCTTCTGCTAATACATTTGCTACCTTTGGATTAATTAGTTCTTCATAAAAAATCGCTTTCGTTTTTGAGGCTTCAATGGTTTTAATCAGTGAAGCAATTTTTTGTGGTGTGGGCTCTGCGTCTGGAGAAAACCCAATATATGGAGAAACATGCTCTAGTCCATAAGCATGTGCAAAATAACCAAATGCAAAATGACCACCAGAAATAATCGTTTTAGATGACATTTTTTCTACTGCATTTATTATTTCTTCATCTAGTGATTCAAGTTCGGAAATTAACGCAGCAACGTTTGATTTAAAGACATCTGCATACTCAGGTTTTAAAGTACTTAATGCATTTTCAATTTCTCTAGCCATGATCATGGCATTTTGTGGCGTCGTCCAGTAATGCGGATCATAGGCACCCTCTTCATGATCATCTTCATCTTCTTCATGCGCATGATCGTGATCATTTTCTAACAAATCTATCTCAGAACTTAAGTCGACAACCTGCGTTTTACTTACATCGATATTCTTTATTAATTCTTCTGCCCAAGGTTCCATGGCAATATTTGTATATAAAAACAAATCAGATTCCATAATGCCTATAACTTCTTTAGGTGTCGGCTCATATGAATGTGATTCTACACCTGGTGGTAAAACTAAAGTGACATCTACGTATGCCCCACCGATGGTTCTAGCAAAATCATACTGTGGAAACAAGGTACTCACAACGTTTATTTTTTCAATTTCAGGTTCTGTAGGCGCTTCTGTTGTTTCAGTCGTTGGTATTGTGTTCAATTCAGTTGTGACTTCTGTTGTAGAAGTCTCATTTGTACCATTAGAACACGCCGCTAAAGCGACTATAGCAACAAGCATTACAGCTAATAGTTTGTATTTGTTTTTCTTCATCTTAAGCCTCCAATGATATTCAATGAAATGCAAGTGATTTGCATTTGCATTTATTATATCATGGTTACAAAAGATGTCAAACGTCTTTTGATTTTTTTGAAAAATTCAATTCTACCATTAATATCGCCGCAAAAATAAGCGCACATCCAACCAACATGATTGGTGTCAATACTTCACCTAATAAAATTACGCCTAAGAGTGCTGCGAAGACAGATTCAAGTGACAGTATAATAGATACATGTGATGAACTGGTATACTTTTGTGCAACTGTTTGTAGAGTGAAACATGCGAACGTTGAAAATACAGCCAAGTAAATAATCGCCATCCAAGCACGGGGCGTAAAAGACAAGGGAATCGGTTCAGTCAGTAATGCTGTAATAACAAATAGCACAGCAGCAACACCGATTTGGATAAAAGCCAACTTAAAGACATTCATGCCTTTAGCAAAAAATTCGATGGCAATTATATGTGCTGCAAAAAAGAATGCACAGATAAGCGTCAATCCATCACCAAGGTTTAAAGTGAAAGTCGCATTGATGCTGACAAGCCCAATACCGACTAAGGTAATCAAACTGCCTATAATGGCTTTAGTAGAAGGTCTTCTTTTATAAAAGATCCAGTAAATCAATGGCACCATAATTACGTAGGTTGCTGTTAAAAAACCTTGTTTTGATGCTGTCGTGTATTGAAGGCCAAAGGTCTGTGCTGCAAATGCAATATACAATATTACACCAACGATTGAACCTTTCTTGAGATCATTCTTATCAATTTTTCCAATCCAACGATGCAAGAAAAGATAAAGTACGATGGATGCAAGGACAAAACGCACACTCATGAGTACCATCGGTGTAACTGTGTTAAGCGCATCTTTGACAGCAACAAATCCACCGCCCCATACAAATGCCACAAACAATAAACTTAAATCAGACAAATACTTTTTTTGATTGGTACTCAACATATCTATATCCCCCTGTTTTTCTTTATTTTAGGATTAATCTTTCGCATCACGTAATATCATGGTAAAATGGTATCACTTATAGTTTTGGAGGTACCCTATGAAAACAATTACATTAAATCAAAAGGTTTTAAAAAGTCCCATCATCTTTCCACCTGCAGTTTGCTTTAACTGGTCTGATGAAATGGGCTATGAAACGGTTGACCGCAGTAACCACTATGGCATCCGAGCAAAAGGTGGTACTGGTCTTATTATAGTAGAAGCAACTGGTATAATGCCAGAAGGTCTCATCGTAAAAAAACAACTGGGTTTATGGGAAGACGGACACATCGAGCAATTTAAAAAAATTGCATCTGCATGTCATGCACATGATACCAAAGTAATCGTACAACTGGTTCATGCTGGTTCAAAATCCTCTGGTGAAGTCGTACATGGACCCTCGCAACTGACACACGCTTCTATCCATGAAATTACACAGAGATTTGTAGATGCTGCTGTCCGTGCAGAACGCGCTGGTTTAGATGGCATCGAAATCCATGGCGCACATGGGTATTTACTCAATCAGTTTACTTCTAGTAAAACGAATTTACGCACCGATGAATATGGCGGCTCACTTGAAAATCGCTTGCGTTTTCCTTTAGAAGTGTTACAAGCGATAAAATCTGCAACTTCTGAATCCTTTATTATCAGTTATAGATTTGGGGTAAATGATCCCACATTTAGTGAAGATATTTATTTCGCAAAAGTTCTTGAAGAAAAGGGTGTTCATTTTCTTAATGTTTCCTCAGGGATTCCCTATGGCGATTTTACGAAACCCGATGCGTTTGAATTTTCTAATATTACCTATCTTGGTGTGGCAATTAAGTCTCATGTAGGCATCCCAACCGCTTGCGTTTATGGTATTAGGCAACCTGAACAGGCACAAAAACTCATAGATTCAGGTATGATTGACTGTGTAGCCGTTTGCAAAGGTATTTTATCCGATCCAGAATGGGCCAACAAATATCATATGGGTGGTTCTGTTGATGCCTGTTATGAATGCAAACCAAGTTGTAGGTATGCGTCTGATGGTTTTCAGTGTCCATGGATGAAAAAGAAAACGACCTAAAATGAACCCTTAGACGACTTCATTAAACCGCCAATTTCAGCCTGAGACAGTGCCCGCCATTCACCCGTTTTTAATTTGCCGAGCTTAATATGCATGATACGCGTTCTTTTTAGTTTCATCACATTATAACCAAGAACTTCACACATTCTCCGAATTTGCCGGTTTAGTCCCTGTGCTAAAATAATTCGAAAAGTTACATCATCTATGGCTTCAACTTTACAGGGTTTGGTACGTGTTTTAACATGCTTTACAGGGTTAAAAATGGTAACCCCAGAAGCCATCTGCATGATAAAATCATTAGAGATTTTTTTGTCTACCACCACAATGTACTCCTTTTCGTGGTGGTTTTCTTCTCTGAGGATTTCATTCACGATGCCACCATCACTGGTTAGAATAATTAATCCTTCTGAGTCCTTGTCTAATCTCCCTATTGGAAAAATACGCTCTTGATGTCCTACAAAATCGATGATATTTCCTTTGATGTGTCTTTCCGTCGTACAGGTTATCCCCACAGGTTTGTTGAGGATGATATACACTTGCTTTTTTTTCGTCGTTAACGGTTTTCCATCCACTAAAACGCGATCTGTTTCAGAGACACGCGCGCCAATATCAGCAATTTTCCCATTTATTTTTACGCGTTTATTCTGTACCAACACATCCGCTTCTCTTCTTGAACATAGTCCTGATGCACTAATATAATTATTTATTCTCATGCTTTCTCCCTGCTAATCTATAACCCCATAAAAATCAAATAGACAAACCTACCTTCCAATATAATACCAACAGAATCAGATAGCGTAAATGTCTTTTTCTATTATACCATCCAAAAAAAGAAAACTCTCATTTCTTTATGAAATGAAAGTTAAATAAGTGGAGGAATATTCTATTTTATACCGCAAATTCAAATGGTGACTGTATGTCATCATTTATAAGTGCGTATTGAATCATCTGACTTTCTTTGATTAAATTATATCCAATGTAACCCATCTCAATCAATTTTTTTTGTTCGGCTATGCGATCTAATTTCAGTAAGTGGTAATCTTCAGAAAAAGTCGTCGCTTCTGGTCTTAAGTCCTTGTGTAAGATAAAGCGCCAAATGCCTTGATCCCCTTTATCGCCATATTTACGCTTTAAAGACTTAATATTTAACCCTGCAGACATGATGTTGTATAAACTAAAAAGATTGTAGGGTGATACTGTGCACAATAAATGGTTCATCCCCATAGGTTTAATTAAATCGATGGCCTTAGATAATGTTAAACTTTGTAAACGATTTCCTCTATAATCTGGACTGACAACGGTTGTTTCTAAATGGACAACATATTCTAATTGATTCTCTGGTAGAAGTATGTCGTTTCCTAAATTGTGCTCAACTTTTTTGGGGAAACTAATATAACGATATGAAATCAATTGATCTTTAGAATTATATACGCCTAAAATCATCGCGCCAGCTTTTAAGTCTTCATACATACCCAATTCTGAATCCATATAAAGTACTTCTTTATTCGGTAAAGCATCATACACGCTTTGCTGCAATTTCATCACATCTTTAAGTTCATTTTCTTTTAAAAGTCTCATATAGTATGGTTCTACTTGTCGTGTATTTGAATGCCTTTTGATTAAATACCCTTGATTTAATATCATATCAGCCCCTCCTTTCAGTAATAATAAGTCCTCAGGTTCTTCTGACAACTTGGGAAGTATTATAAGTTGTCAATAGTATAACCTGCCAACTCGCTCTTGTCAACTGGGTTGCTAGTTTTTTTGTTCACCTCTTTGACAAGTAGTGATATAATAAGATTTAAATATTGCCACGATTGGCTTGGAGGTAAAAAATGAGTACTCAAAAAGTTAAACAACCCACGATTGTCATTGATGATCGTCATTTTCTTAGAGTCCCTATAAAAACACATGTCATTATGAGAGAAGATGATCTTATACAAGTGATCAAAGACTATGCACACGATCAACTGCTTCCAGAGGATATTCTATTCGTTACAGAAAAAATAGTTGCGATTACACAGGGAAGGGCCATTCCTCTAAAAGATATACAGCCACGTCCACTTGCTAACCTTCTATCGAAGTACGTCACTAAGACACCAGCAGGCATAGGACTTGGTATGCCTGAAACGATGGAAATGGCTTTAAGAGAATGTGGCATACCGAGAATTCTATTTGCATCAGCTGCAAGTGCTGTTACCAAAATATTTGGCAAGCGCGGTGTATTTTATAGTGTAGCAGGTTATAAAGCCTCCTCTATTGATGGTCCTACACCAAACACACTCCCACCTTATAATCAATTCGTCGTACTTGGCCCAGATAAGCCCAATGAAGTTGCTAAAAAGATCAGTGCTGCAATTGGCGGCTTAAAAGTAGCCATCGTAGACATCAACGATTTAGATGGGTCTGTACTTGGCGTGTCTCATAGCGGTATGGATCGCTCACTAATCGCGAGAATATTAAAGGATAACCCATTAGGTCAAGATCATGAACAAACACCTTTGGGCATCATAAGAAGAGCCTAACGAAAACGCCGTAATGCATTTCCTTGCATTACGGCGTTTAAAAATTTATATAATTATATTTACAAATGGACATTCACAAATCTTTCTACGCGATCAGCATGTTCTGATGTGTTCCCCACGTAAAAAATAATATCTCCTAGAAAAAAAACAAGTTTTGGCCCTGGCGATAGTAATAATTGTCCCGTACGATTGATGCCTATTATGGTTGCCCCTGTGTGTTCCCAAAACCTTATTTCACCAATAGACTTACCTATTAATGGACTTTTATCAAGTACTTTGACTTCTAACGGATGGATGATTCCAACATGTTTCATTATAAGCGCTTGCTCAATCAAATTATCCAGACTGCTTAAAACAGCGTCTTCAATTAATCTTTTTTCTGTCGTCATCCGACTGATGTCTTCTCTTAATGATAAAATTCGATCTTTTGATTGATGCTCTTTTATAAATGCTTCTGCAGCAATTTTTGATTTGATTAATATGCCTTTTTTTTCTATAACCTCTACGACCAGTAATTCTTCTAACAGCTTAAGCGCTCGTCTAATGGTTTCAGGAGAAACACTGTATTTACCAGATAATGTTGAACGTCCTTTTATGATTTCTCCAATTTTCCATTCATCATTGATTATACTGTATGCAATATCTACTGCAATTTTCTCATATCTTGCCGTTTTATTTACACTTTCCGCTCCACTCAACGCCATGTCCACCTTATCCGAAATTTAATTAAAACAAATGTGTAATTATGCCGTAACTTAAAGTCATTATAATCATACCTGCAATAAAATTTCCCAATAAAATCGCAGGAAATGCCGTTTTAAATCGAATATCCAAAAGTGCAGCCGCCAAAGTACCGCTCCAGACGCCTGTTCCAGGAAGAGGAATAGCAACAAAAATAATCAAACCTATAAATCCATATTTCACAATTTTATCGCTCTTTTTTATGCTTTTCATACTCAAATGGTCTACAATTTTTTTGAAAAAAGTGGTTTGGCTCATAAATCCAAATACAGGTTTAATACCAAGCAATAGTATGGGTACAGGCAACATGCTGCCGATAAAACTTACGATAAAGGCATGTATGGGCGAAAGACCAAGTGAAATGCCAAAAGGTATTGCCCCACGTAACTCTATTATAGGGAGTGCGGCGATAAACGCTGTTTTGAACTCTACTGTGAGTATTCTTAGTAATTCTGAAATAAATGTCATGTCTTCTTCCTATCAAATGTATTTGTAAAACAAGTATAACACAGAATCCATTAGGCATCATCAAAGAACATTTAACATAATTGATATATCTTATCGATTATAATCCAACGATTCGGGTATATACAAACTAAATCAAATAATGGAGGTGTAATATGAAAGACGAACTAGATAAAATCAAATCTGGATTAGGATCAAGTGCAACTGAGGCTTGGGCAGATGCTGAGAAACTTGAAAAAGATACGAAAGTAAACATCCCCTCTGAAGAATCTGTGAACATCGCCAAAGAGTGGGTAGAAGAGAATGAGAAATAATAAAAATCAGAGTGTCTCAATAGAGTTGGTACGTTGAGGCATTCTTTTTTTATGTGAACTTAACATCCTTCACATGGGAACTTAACATACATCGTTTATGATAACAGTATCGTATAAATACGATACATCATCATCTACCCCATAAACGCAAGACCTCTTTCTCAGATGATATTAGATATCATCTCCCCCCGATATGAATGCACAGCCACTGAAAAAAGCGCCCTACCCTGGCGCTTTTTTCTCATTTTTCTATAAAGTGAGACAATACACCACAAAGTTTTTCAAACTGTATATCGGCATTCTTTGTTGAAGTTGCGTGATCCTCCACCAACTTATTAATAAGCCCTTGATCATTTAGTTGATAGTGTCCTATAAATCTCAGATTCACACAAACATCGTGTAATTTCTTTGCACAGTCTTGAAAAGCGTCCAGTTCAACATTTATCGGCACTAGTGCAATGCGATCTTTAATCAATAAGTCATGTATATAACGTATTTTTTTAGCCAGCATACGTTTGTTGTGAATGTTTTTTTCTTCATTGTCAACGGCTAATAAGCAGTGCTCTACCAACGTTTGATAGAGTTCGACCATTCGTTCTGAGCCTATGTGCTCATCCGATTTAATATGCAACTGATAATTTTTGAACTTAAAAGATTTAGTATTTTCAATGTCTTCTTTAAGTTTTAACAACAGTGGTTTTTTAAGTGTAGCCAACTTATACATCGTTTGTGGATTCATGTATGGATAATAGCCATTTTCAAAAACATCAATCTCTCTTATTAATGACGTCATGTTAAATACATTCTTGGAGATGAGTTCAAGTTCTCGATAGTCGCTTGTTCTAATCACAGGCTGATAATAAAGCAGTAAGGCACGAAGTTGTCGTATGGATTCTCTAAATTGATGAATACTTTCGTGACTAAATCCATTTGAGATCATTTCATCCATCTGAACATCTATGGCTTCAAAATGTTTTTCCATGGTTTTTGAGATTGGATCCATAGTGTCCTCCTTTGAATCAGGTTTTAAGTTGCAAATGATAAGTTTAGACAATTATATCATGTGAAATGCACTTATTCCAGTATTTAGAGCAACTAATTTCCAATATTATCAAATGCAATTTCCATGCCAAAAAAAACCATCCAAAGATGATAAAATCAAATTCAGATGGTCATGTACTATTTTAAAACATATTGATTGATGAGTATAAAGTGTGAAAAACTACCCGCCATGATAAAGAGGTGAAAAATTTCATGAAACCCAAAACCGGCAATTTTTATTTTTTCGGATTTTGATGCGTAAAAAATAGATCCGACCGTATACAATACGCCACCTACAACCAGCCAAATAAATCCTTCAAAAGGTAGCGCTCTGTAAATAGGTATAATAAAAAACACACTCAGCCATCCAAGAAACAAATACATACCCGCTGATAACCAACGTGGCATGTTGATAAATAAAAGTTTTGATATGGTTCCACCGATTGCTAAAGACCAGATTAATACGAGTAAGACGTTTCCTAAAGTACCCTTGAGCACTGTCAAACAAATTGGGGTATATGTGCCTGCAATAAGTACAAAAATCATCGCATGATCTAATTTACGCAAAACTTTTATAGTCGAGGGTGTTGATTTAACACCATGATAAACCGTTGATGCTGTATAAAGAAAAATCATGCTAAGTCCAAAAATAAGACCACCAATAAGATAGGTCATATTATTTTTAATCAGTGCATTCGATACCATTATAATTAAAGCAAATAAAGCAAGTATGGCACCGATTAAATGTGTAAGGGTGTTGATTGGTTCTCTCATGTTAAGCCTCCATATGCGTTTATGTGGTATTGATTACTAGGTTAACTTGTGTCAATATACTAACACGACTTTCTTAAAATATCAATACCTCTTTATAAAAACTTTTTATAATGCTATAATTGATAATATATTTTATAAGGAACTTGGAGGGCTTATGAATCCGCTTAAATCCTATCTTAACCACAACCACCCAAACATCTATGACATACCTGAAATTCACTTATATATGGATCAACTAATCGAATTTATTGAAGGTAAGTTGTATGTGTTAAAACGTCAAGCTTCTGAACCAATCCTTACAAAAACCATGGTGAATAACTATGTTAAATCTTCTCTATTAAAGGCACCAGTAAAGAAAAAGTATGATCAAGAAAGCATTTGTGATTTGATTCTTATTTATCATTTGAAACAAGTTTTTTCGATGCAAGATATTCAGAGTATGCTCTCATTATTTAAGGGGACTGGTGACTATGTTCATTATTATAATGAATTTCTTTCTTTATTAAATGATTTAAAGGAAACTGAGACCAAAGAAAATGCTTTAAATTTGCAAAATCTCTCTAAAGAAGAAGCCTATAACCTGATGCAAAAGCTCGCTGTAGAAGCGGCCTTAAAAAAACAGATGGCTGAGCAAGTACTAGATTATCTAACGACAATAAACAACGAGGAGGCTTAATATGCACGATCATTTTCATGTTAATCATGGCACTTTATACATTGAAGGATGCAGCACTTTGGACTTAGCACGAACCTATAAAACACCCCTTTATGTTTTATCTGAAACAAACATTCGCGATAAATGCAGACACATTAAGGAAACTTTTATCGATCGGTATCAAGATGTTCATGTTGCATATGCAAGTAAAGCACTCTTAACCACGGCACTTGTTAAAGTTATTAATCAAGAAGGCCTATTCATGGATGTGGTGTCAGGCGGCGAACTCTATGCGGCCATTCACGCAGATTTTCCAACGGAAAAAATTATTTTTCATGGTAATAACAAATCAGTAGATGAACTCGCTTATGCCATTCAACATCAAGTTGGTCGTATCGTCGTAGATAATGTGTATGAACTAAAAGCATTAAACACACTTTGTGCTGCATTTAATCGAAGGACAAAAGTGTTATTTAGAATTACGCCTGGCGTATCTAGCATCACACATGATTATATTTCAACAGGGCAGAAAGACTCGAAGTTTGGAATCTCGATGCAAGAAGAAATACTCTTCCCTGCGATCCAAGAAGCGCTCGATCAACCGCTCATCGAATTTTTGGGCTTTCATTTTCATGTAGGTTCTCAAATTTTTGATCATGGATCACATATTAAAGCAACTGAGATTGCCATGGATTTGGTTCATCGCGTTCAAAACCACTTTGGAATTGAGATAAAAGAGCTCAACACAGGCGGCGGTTATGCCGTGAAGTATACTGAGCAAGACAAACCCATGCCCATCGCGTATTTTACCGACGCCATCATGAAAACCATCATAGACTACTCGGAGAAATTTCAAATTAAACGTCCTACCGTTTTCATAGAACCCGGTCGCTACATCATCGCTGAAGCGGGAATTACGCTCTATTCCCTTGGCGCAGAAAAAATCATACCCGGTGTTAAAACGTATGTATCTGTTGATGGTGGCATGACGGATAATATTAGACCTGCACTTTATCAAGCAAAATACGATGCTAAAATAGCGAATAAAATGGATCATGCCACCACTCAAGTCGTTACCATTTGTGGTAAATGTTGTGAATCCGGTGACATTTTAATTGAAGACTTACCTTTACCCACCGTAGATGAAGAAGATTTATTAGTGGTCTTTACAACAGGTGCCTATAACTACGCCATGGCTTCACACTATAACAAACACACGATTCCCGCGATGGTTTTAGTCAATGGAGAAAAAGCACATGAAATTATACGTCGTGAGACCTATGCGGATTTGGTTCGATATGACCAAGTGCCCGATCATTTAAAATAAATAAAAGCACATATTGGGGTATTGATTCACTTGCCCCCAATATGTGCTTTATTAATTGTGGATATCTACGTGGTTATACACAGGTTGTCCACAAATCTTTACAAAAAGTTGTATATCCAAAGCCATGAAAATAAAAATACCGATAAAACCAACTGTATTTGAAAGATTTTTACCATATACTTAGACCATCTATAGTCTTCTTTTGCTGATCCTAACATAATAAATGCAGGCAAGATCAAAATGACCAAAGCGAATCCTAATATTTTTACGACCTGAGATAGCGTATTGTCCCCATAAATCACATGCCAAATATCATAACGTGTTAAAATCATCAATAGGGAAATTAGGACCCCAGAAACACATAGGGTATGCATGAGCAATAAAGTGCGTGGCGTATCGTGAATTCGATTTACTTTCATATTTTTCCAACGTGTCATCATGATTATAAGTGCTAAAAAATTTATGAGTGCAATAAAGAAAAAAAACATTAACTCCACAATCATGCTTTGATAAAATGGGGTTCTCTCATAAATCGTATTGCCTACCATTAAATAAGCCAGCTGGCCCTTTTCATTCGTTCGAAATTCAGCAAAATTTTCCGTTTCTTTGCTATAAAATACCGTTTCACTAATCGGTTTAAAAATGGCGTCTTGTATTTTCAGTCCATCATGGGTATCGGATACTCTTATTTGATGAATGATACGCGTTAACTGCTCCATGGTTTGACTCGAGACATTAACTGGCGAATACACCCCTATAAACTTTTCTAGGTTTGCTAAGGTTATAATCGGAAACTTAACCGATTGCTTATTTGCATCTAAATAGTCGTTCAGAAAGACATCGGTCAGCGCATCTCTCGCCATAAGATTATTTGAGTTATAAGATAAAAACAATCCCAACTCTAATTCTGGAATTAAAATGATCCTAGAATTCTCTCCTGGAATACCCCCATCATGAATATAGGCCTCATAGCCTCTATAGTCCACTACATTGAATCCAAAGCTACGTCCTGAAGTAAATGTGTTGTTTACAATTTGCTTTTGAAACAACGCATTTTTCATCGATTCACTCAACTGGTCCGATGTCAATTTTTTTAAAAAATTACCCATATCTTCAGCCGTTGTTAAAAAATCATCCGAAGGCAAATACTTTGATTTGTACGGACTCAAAATATCTCTTTGCCCACCAAAAACGGCATAGTTTTGAATCAGATGTCGGTTTTCTATGGATTTATTCATTATAATTTGACTCGATGTCGCCATTTTTAAAGGTTCAAGAACTTGGTTTGAAACATAGTACGAATAGCTTTCACCTGAAATAGATTCGATTAAGACGCCTGCTAATATATAGCCAACATTTGATAAAATCGAATAACTGTCTTTCTCAATAACTTGTTCCACTTTATATGTTTCAAAAAAAGTTTCCGCTTGAGCACTGAAAGCCACATCAAAACTCTTTAATGGATCTTCTTTAGTGGCTGTATTTGCCTTAATCGTCGGTATACCAGACGTGTGTGTAAGCAGATTTCTAAAGGTTAAACCAGCTAATTCAGTCTCTTCTTTTAAATAGGATGGGAGATATGCACCAATTTCTTGATCTACATCAATTTGCTTATTATTCAATAATTCCAAAAGCGCATATGTGGTAATGACCTTTGAAATAGACCCTGTCTGAATCACAGAATTCTGTGTATCCATCTCTAATTTGGTTGTGACATTGGCATAGCCGAAAGCATTTATATATTCTATTTCACCCGACTTGACAACCACAGCGAGCATACCAGGCAAATTATAGTTAACCATTTCTACATTAACGTCATATGATAATGCTTCTTCATTTTTAATTGCAAAACTCGGAAAAGTTAACGCCAAAATCAATATGAAAATCAATGTAACTTTATATCGTCTCACAGAAGCCTCTCTTTCACTTGTTGA
Source organism: uncultured Clostridia bacterium (assembly GCA_927417275.1). Taxonomy (GTDB): domain Bacteria; phylum Bacillota; class Clostridia; order Peptostreptococcales; family Acidaminobacteraceae; genus Fusibacter_C. Next base: position 36,526 of record CAKMJV010000007.1, on the reverse strand, counting down.
TGCGATAAAGTTTACCTACCTTATCTCGATAAGTTAAATCCAAATGCATATCCGTACCTACAGAAATGTTGCCCGCTTCTAATATGCCTCTTACCGTTTCATATGCTAAATCTGGAAAATTGTTTTCCTTACTTAAATGTGCCAACAATATGTGTTTTGCTTTGCCGAAACCGATGATCTCGCGCGCGATATACCCTGCGTCTTCGTTACTGAGATGGCCGTGCTCACTCAATATGCGTCTTTTTAAATAAAGCGGATAACTACCCACTTTTAGGAGTTCTATATCGTGATTTGATTCAATCATCAACAAATCACAATCTCTAAAATGCTCAATCACCTCATCGGATATCGCACCTAAATCCGTTGCTATCCCTATTTTAGAATCCCCATTTACAAATGAATAGCATAGTGGATCTACAGCATCATGTGTTATCCTTGTGCCCTGTACGCGTATATCGCCGATAAGAATATCATCTATCTTATCATAAATATGAAGAAGTCCATGATCGACTTCTCCTATTTTTAATTTTACGACTTCCCAAGTTTTATTTGTTACATAAAGAGGCAGTTTAAACTTTCGCATAAGTACACCTAAGCCACTTATATGGTCTGCATGCTCATGTGTAAGCAAAATGCCATTGATCGTTTCAATATCAACATTGATGGTTTGAAGGGATGTTTTAATATATTTACCACTCATACCTGCATCGATGAGTAGACGTGTTTGATCTGATTGTACATATTGGCAATTACCTGAGCTGCCACTCGCTAAAGAGCAAAATGATAAGGGCATAAAATCCTCACAAATATTAGTCATTATTAATCGCACGTAAATGATAGATAACACCATCGCCCATGGTTATCTGATAATAGGGAAGTGCTTCCCCTTCGATCAAATCTGATACCATAAGACTGTTATCGTTGAGTTTGTAAATGATAGAAATATCTTTTACAGGTATATCGCTTGTTAGTTTTGGCAACAAACTGTATAAAACACGATCTAGTGAAATTATATCATAATAAGTGCCTAAGGTATCAATAATGTTTGTGGCATTTTCTCTTTCCAATCCGATACCATGATCATTTAAAAACCATATTGTCGTTTTGGATTCCTCTAATAGATAACCATCAAAATATTGATGAAGTTTAACAACCGAAAAATCCTCAAATGCATAAGCATTGATCGTATCATAATGCTTTTCCAAACCTAAATCTAGTAAAAAAGCATCTACTTTTACTTTTATTTCCGAAACTTCCACTGGATCAACGATGGGGGTATATGCACTTTCCTTAATTTCCAAGATCTTTGAAACCCATGTTTTATCCGCGTAAAAAAGCCCAGTGTCTGAAAGCACCAACACATGGGTGTCTGTTAAATATTTCTCCCCATCATAGACATAGTCGCCATTTAAAATGCCGTCAATATGTCTTAATCCATACTTCTCAAACAAAACATTCATAGAGCGCATCTGTGCGGGAAAAGAGTTGTTTTTTATAGGTAAAGAAATATTTTTAGACGCAAACAATTGAATAACCCCTTGCAGGTTATCTCTATTTTCAGTTTCAAAGCGCAATCGATTTCTATAAAAAGTAAAGCCCAATAGCAGGTTGGAAACAATTAATACACCAATTAGAATGTTTTTAATTTTAGGCCAATCCATCTGTTCTCCCTCTAATGATTTGATGATTTCAGATATTATCTATACGTTTTTATCAAATCTCCATTATAAGCATTAAAAATATAAGTCCTTCCTCTAATGACCACTTGCCAAGCAGGTATTAAATAGACTCTGCCATCATCATTGTTTTCCCAATAACGCATATCTATGCTGGTAATGTCGCTTCTGATTGGAAAAAAATAACTCATGGTATCTATAGAAACCTCATAGATGTTTTGATCTTGTAAATAATACACACTCACTTTTAACTCGTTTTTTGCAATGCAATCATCAATTGAAACCAAACGATCTGTCATCGTAAATGCTCTAATTTCAGCCTCACCAGCAAAAATTTTTATGTTTTTATCTATACTCACCACTTGATTTTCTCTAACCATGATTTCTATTGCAGCATCATCATACACACGGTCAGCAATTGCATATGCATTCATTTTATAATTAAACTTAAAAGTATATTGTTGATTGTTTTCATTAAAAACCGATGATGAAAGATACAGTCCTTCAGGCAATCGACCGAAACGCTCAAGTTTTCCTACAGCCAGTGCAAAAGCCTCTTTAAACGTCGTTGATTTTGCGAGATTGGATTCGAACTTTTTTCGATAGGATATAGTGCCTTCTTTGGAGAATGTCAATGACTTATCCCCATACCCATACATGAGAATGACAGAGTCATTTATGTCTTTAAGGCGCTTAACAAAATCCAATCGACTGCCGAAAGCCAAACTCGAAATCTCATTGATTTCTGCATTGAACGTTTGAGAATCAATGTTCACTTCATTTTCTACAGCAATTGCAGGTACTAAAAAATCATACTCAAATGGGATCAGCTCATAGTTTAATTGATTTAGCGGCTCTTCAACTGTAATATCTAAACTAAAACGGTCACTTACCTTTCTGTATTCAATCCAATCTTCTCGCCTAACTTGATCTAAAATCGATGCAATATCATGTGTTAACGTTTTATGTCTGATCTGATAGTACATTTGATTTTGCTTATCATACACAAATAGAGAGCGCGGATTGCCCTCTCTTAACACATACTCATATGGTACTATATTGCCTATAGCATTGTCCAACCCTTCATCTGAGAAAAGACTAAAAAAAGAATGCGTTGATAACGTCACAGGCATCCTCAACAATATGCTTTTATCAGTAAAGGCGTTGAAATAATCTTCTCTTGAAATTTCTATTACAGACTCATAATTTAGAAAACTGCTTAAAATGTAAGGTCTAATCTCTCCCCAAATGTTATCTTGCATCTTAATATCATATACCTTGGTATATGATAGACCCCCAAAGCTAATAAAATAACTTTGGGGGTTTATATACGCGGATAACTTTGTTGAAGGTGTATCCAATACATCAGAAGACTCTAGCCCCATTACCAATCCATCAAACAGATTCAGTTGCATTAACACAACTGACGATAACACGAGAAGAATTAGCAGAATAGATTTAAACTGCTCTTTTTTCACATTCATGCATACTCCTAATTATTGATTCGGTTTTGAAAAATTTTCTAACAGCTTAATGGACTGTTCTTTGTCCACAACAGTAAATGAAAACTGTTTAATCAGTTGATTCGATGTGTCTAAGAATCTCAATTTATAGTTGCCATTTGGCAATTTTCCAACGATATGTGAATAATTGTTACCAATTATTTCATCCAACATGATTTGTCTTTCAAAATATCCCAAATAGTCTACTTGAACACTATTGAACTCTTTTCGTAATACAACTAAATCCGTTGTTAAACTGGTCCATTTCTTATAGGCTTCATATCCAGCATCAGATAATTTTGCAATCTCATCTACATTGTCTTTTATTAAATTAAACTGATATTTGTTATTAAAGTTTTTAATTGCTAAAGTATGTGAATCAATTAAAGTTTTCAATTCAAAGAATCGATTGATAGTTTTTATTTCCACTTCTAAATTTCTCGAATAAACAGGGTTACTCGTAGAATAAGTGATGTTGTATGGCGAAACTTTTAAACTATCGTCAACTGCATTTGGTGTTAAATGCATAACAGATACTTTTAAATCCGTATTAAGTGATTCGCTAAATAGTACTTGATCTTCTATTTTTACCAAGGAAACGCGCAAAGAATTATCTGCCAACTTAACTTTTGATATAATGTTGACATTGATAATTACAGGTTTATCATTTGTGATTTTTTCAACTGTCGGCTCAGCAATTATAATTTGATCTGCTGTCACAGGATGGTCACTTGATGCAAATGTCACTTGTGCGCAAAACAGAACCATTACGGCCAATAAGATTAAAACACCACTACGAAACATACACGTCCTCCAAGACTATATTAATTGGTCTATATTACCCATACCTGTATTATATACGCTACGTGTTACAAACGCATTACATGAACCTTAAAATGACATTACACATTTTTCACATGATAAGGTAATGTAATCGTAACTTTTGTTCCTATGTTTAACTCGGACGAAATATGAATTTCGCCCTCATGTGATTCGATGATTTCTTTTGCGATGGAAAGACCAAGTCCTGTGCCACCATGCGCTCTTGATCTTGCTTTATCAACACGATAGAAGCGTTCAAAAATCCGCTCTAAATCTTCTTCGGGAATGCCTATTCCACTGTCTATAATCACCATATCGAAACAAGTATCGTCAGGACCTTCACGCAATTCAACATGAATATTCCCTGCTTCACTGGAATACTTTATGGCATTAGACAAAATATTAAGCACCACTTGCTCTATTTTATCTTTATCTATAAACGCTTCTACAGGCTTTTCATCAAGAAGCAAAACCACATTTTGCTTCTTTTGCTCTGCGGTAACTCGAATTTTTAAAATACAATTATTGATCAAACTTTTTACATCGCACCATGATTTTTTCAAACGAACTGAGTTGGAATCAAAATTACTAAGTTCTAATAAATCAGATACCAAGCGAGACATTCGATCCGCTTCTGTGTTAACCACTTCTAAAAAAACTTTTTGAATCTCAGGATCATCCACTCGTCCATCCAATATGGTTTCTGTATAACTTTTGATACTCGTGATGGGTGTTTTTAGTTCGTGAGAGACATTGGCGACAAACTCTCTTCGCATCGTTTCTAATTTTTCAGACTCTGTGATGTCTTGAAGCACAAATACGACACCAACTTTGTTAGAATGCTCATCTAAAAAAGGTGCAAAATTCACTTTTAAAACCAGTGATTTAACACGGATGCTTTTTGTACCCACGCCGCCATCAAGACGACCTGAATTATAGATCGATAACAGGTCACCGATGAGATCATCATCAATTTTATTTTCAACTGAAATCATCTTTATCGCCTTTGGATTCGAGTGAATAATTTCACCTTCAGCGTTTATCGCGATTAATCCATCTTCCATATAATTAATAATGGCTTCAAGTTTGCTCTTTTCACGACTAATTTCGCTGATACTGCTTTTCAGTTCACCCGCTAAAAAATTGAATGTGCTGGAAAGCGTACCGATTTCATCTTTTGAACGAATTTCAACAATTTGATTAAAATCACCTTCCGCAAGCAATGACGCCTTCTTTGTTACTTCATTGATCGGATCTGTTATGCTTTTAGATATGACAAAACCGATTAACACAGTCGCTGATAATGAGATTAATATCGCTCTAAATATAATCATACGTGCTTTACTAATGGAAGCATAGATATCATTTAGATCATATCGCAAATAAACCAAGCCCAACTGCTGGTTATTTTTAAAAATTGGATATACTTTATCCATGGTCTTTACGCCATTACTCAGAGCGATGTTTTTTCCCATCGTACGCCCGATAAGCCCTTCGACCACAAGTCCGCCATTTAGTATTTCGGAGACATCACGATCTAAGTTCTCAGTACTGGTCGCTACGATTCCATGTGTTACTGAATCGATAATAAAAATTTCTTCTCTAAGTCCAATATTCACATGACGATCTAAAGTTTCTTGAAGTTCAAGTTGAACATCAAGTAACTGAATCGCATCAATTTTAGTAAGTTCTACAGAAATAATTTCAGAAACATCATCTAACCGCTGCGAAACAACATCGAGGTTATACTCTTCAAGGGATTGAATGATAAAAACGCCAGAAATAATCATCGCTATAAATACAAGTAAAAAATATATAATTGTAAAACGTGATCGTATGCTTCTAAACATAACCCTCCACTAACTGCGTTTAAAATAATAACCTACACCACGTTTTGTCATGATATATGTCGGCTCACTGGAATCGTCCTCGATTTTTTCTCTAAGCCTTCTAACCGTTACATCTACTGTTCTTATATCTCCAAAATACTCATAGCCCCAAACATCCTTAAGCAACTGTTCTCTCGTAAATATTTGATTGGCCTGCGTTGCAAGAAATTTTAAGAGTTCAAACTCACGCAAAGTTAATTCGATGGTGGTCTCTTCTTTCGTCACTTCAAATCGATCTAAGTCTATGACAAGTTTGCCAGCATAAACGATGTTGTTGCCATTTGTACCATCCGCATCCACGAGAGAAAGTCTTCTAATATTCGCTTTAACGCGCGCAATGAGTTCACGCATGCCAAATGGTTTTGTTATATAGTCATCTGCACCAAGTTCAAATCCTAAGACCTTATCTACTTCTTCTTCTTTAGCCGTTAACATGATAATCGGCATATTAAAAGACTCTCTTATACGTCTACAAACTTGAAAGCCATCTAGTTTTGGCAACATAACATCTAGCAATACCAAATCTGGTTGAAATTGATAGACCTTTTTTAGTGCTTCTTCCCCATCAAATGCCGTGTCAATTTCATAACCCTCTTTTATAAGATTAAATTTAATAATATCCGAAATTGGTTTTTCATCGTCGACAATCAATATCTTCTTATTCATGCGTATTGCCTCCTCTTAACAAAAGTTTTACATTTAACTTTATTCTATCCGATAAATGAAAAAAAAGCGAGTCTTAGACTCGCTTTATCATTAAAAATTAACATAATGTCTCGGATTTTGAGGAACACCATTCAATCGTACTTCAAAATGAAGGTGAGGTCCTGTACTATACCCCGTATTACCACTGTAAGCAATCAATTGACCTTGATATACTTTGTCACCCTTACTTACCAGTAAAGAACTATTATGTGCATATAACGTCGTAACATTGCCACCATGATCGATTATAATGTATCGACCATATGAACTTGAATACCCTGCAAAAGTAACAACACCACCATCAGCAGCTTTAACACTTGAGCCAACATTTAAACCAATATCAATCCCAGTGTGTCTTCTGCCCCATCTCCAACCAAATTCAGAAGTTACTACACCTCTAGATGTCGGATGAACCAAATTTCCAGTACCCATTTTCGGCGGCGGATCTTTGGTGCCTTTATAAACAACTTTCGTTTGTGGCTGAGCTGTAATATTTTCATCTAAAATCTTACGGCCAACTTCTCTGCCGTTTTCTTTGATGATTTCGGCAACAACAGCGCGCTGCCCATAAACACCATTTGTTTTGGTTTTAGATTCACCTTTATATAAGGATGAAGACTCTTCATATAACACTTCAAATGCAATTTGATCCGTATAAGATGCTTCTTCAACCGTTAAAACATTTATAATAGGTGTAGGTACCACTAAACTAATTTCCTGACCAATTTGGATGCTCTCAGGTTTTATGTCTGGATTTGCAGTCTCTAAATCATATGGACTAATGCCATAATATTGAGCGATTACCCAGTAATTTTCTCCCTTTTGAACCACGTGCTTCTTTTCTTCTTTAGTGCCTTTAACGATAAAGTCTAAAGTTGCTTCTACGGTATCATAAGCCGTAAAATCCATAATGTCTACTTGACCCAGCTCTACTTTTACCTCTTCAGAAAATGAAACCGACTTAATTTCGGATCCCTCAACTTGGGTATATATTGCTTTCAACTCATCTAATAAGCGATTTGCCTCATTTTCAGATTGAAAATTAGCGATTACTTTGCCATCAACAAGGACTTGATATGCCTTTACTGATGCGAAACTTAAAACTTTAAAAGCAGGAATTTCAACGGATTGATCCGCTACTTCGCCTACGCTATTAATGGATACTTCCTCTGTAGATGACACAACATCTACTTCTGTTGCAACTTCAACAGGTGGTAAACTTACAACATGTGTTGGCATTTCTTTTTGATCAGCAACTTCATTTGTCTCGCCCATTTTTGATAATGACATCATGCCTATTACGACGACAGCAAGTAAAACCACTGAACCTGAAACCACAACCTTATGCTTTTTAGTTGCTTCAAATATGAAATTTGTGAACTGCAAAATGCTTGCTTTTAAGGACTCAAGTTTGTTTTTTTCTATATAATTTGTGCGAACTGTTTTATGAGCTTTTACCTTAGATCCCGACTTGAGATTTGAACGCATAAACTTAGCAAACTGCGTCATTTTGGATCCTAAATAATAAATCGGATAAAAAGCCATGGCGATGAGTTTTGCGACTTGATCACCTACGTGTTTTTGACCCTTTATATAATATTTAGTATTTGACCGCTTAATGACATGTTTACTAGTCGATTTTCCTCTGTTTTTCCCCATCCTATACTCCTTTAGACACTGGCCTTATTAATGGTTCTCTATCTCTCTAGTAAAATACCTTCTTAATTATAGCACAATGATAAACAATTATAAATTAAAAATTTTTATTTTTCACGTTCCAGAGTCCCAAAACACTAAATGTACGCACAACAAACCACATTTCTTCAACATGTGGTGTCTTAACGACATATTTTTTTTATTTAATGACCACTTTTTATAGTTCGAAATGCCTATCTCTTTAAATAACGCGAAACAGTTGCATTAAAAATGCTATAATAAAAGAACAAATGAAACTATAGAATTTTGGAGTGTTGATATGGGATTTTTTAAAAAGTTGCCTGATTTTGATTTGGGAGAACTCAACATAGAAAATATGTTTATAACCGATTTTATGCCTTCAGCAAGCGGCACAAATGTGAAAGTATATTTATTGGGCCTTATGTTTTCAAAAGAAGAAAACACCAAATATCACTATGATAATAAAACGCTGGCGAATATGCTCTCATTGCCACTTCAAGATGTACATGAAGCCTGGATTTACTGGGAAAAAGTCGGACTTGTACGCAAACACCCACATGATGATGCCACAGAATACGATATAGAGTTTTTATCCATTCGAACCATGTACATCCAAAATAACTTTACCCAGAAAAATCAAGTGGCTGCTACACCTTCTAAAACGCGTACCACAGACAATCCATTTAAAGAAGAAAATGAACGCTTTAAAACATTGACGCAGTCCATAGAAAAAATTATCGGACACCCGCTAACTTATGCAGAATACAGAGAAATCAGCGACTTTTACGAAAATTACTCAAAAGATGTCGAGTGGTTAAAGCGCGCTTTTGTATACTGTTATCAAGAAAGAAGCATGCGCAGTTTAAAAGCCGTTAAGTCCATACTCTTATCTTGGATCGATCAGAACCTAACGACGATTGCCGCCGTTGAGGAATTTCTCGAGTCTCAATCGTCCAAGTTTCAGATCTATAAAGAAATCTTACGGCTTCTCGGATTGTCTTATCGTATGGTAAACCAAGCGGAAAAAGATGCCATCGACAAATGGGTCGGTCCTTATCAAATTGAACCCGATGATTTATATGCTTTTATCAAAGATTTCTCAAAACGGACGCTCAACATTAATTTCAGTTATATCGACAAAGCGCTTACTTCACTTCAAAAAAGCGGCATAACCACCTATGATGCTTATACCGCATCTCAAAGTGCAGAAAAATCACAACCCAAAGCCACGCAAAAGCGTAAGAACTACACCATAGAAAAAGAAAAAACATATTCCGATGAAGAATTAGAATCGTTGTTGTTGAATAAAAAAAGATAAGGATGCCTTGCTATGAATACCATTTATCAGGAAATATTAGAATCGTATCGCGCCGAGCAAGACAAACACAAAGCCGAGCGCAAACATCGAAAAACACTGCTCTATGAAAAATACCCTCGATTTGCTCAAATCGATTTAAAAATGAGTCAAATCAGCGCTCAAATTTCAAAGACCGTGCTCAAATCACCAAATAACACGGAAGAATTACTCCGGCAGTTAAAAGTAGAATTGGATGCTTTAAAAAGCGAAAAATCTGTGCTTATGACCGACTTAAACATTCCTGTTGATTATTTAGAGATGCAGTATACGTGTAAAAAATGCAAGGATACAGGCTTTGTGGAACACAGTACACGTTGTTCATGTTTTAAGCAAAAACTCATTAGTCGTGCGTACGCCATGTCTGGCATCGAAAAACTGCTTGAAAAACAAAACTTTAATCATTTTAATCTAAGTGTTTTTTCATCGAACATTCTGCCCAAAGAACAACTGACACAAAGAGATAATATGAAAAAAATACTTTCTGAAACAGAATCTTTTGTTTCAAGTTTTCCTAACGGACGAAATCTATTTTTTTACGGTTCAAGTGGACTTGGAAAAACATATTTGTGCAATTGTATCGCCAAAGACCTACTCGACAAAGGGTATTCTGTAATCTATCAAACACCCTTTAGCATCATATCCATATTGGAACGCAAAGCCTTTACTGAAAAAAACAACCCATTTGTTCAAATGGCCTATGAGCAACTGTTCAACGTGGATTTACTCATTATCGATGATTTAGGCACCGAATCAGCAAACACGTTCACCATCAGTGAATTCTACAACATCATCAATACGCGCATTCAAAATGAAAAATCTACGATTATCTCAACAAACATCAAACTATCAGAACTCGTAAGTTTTTATAACGACCGAATCGACTCGAGAATCAAAGGGCATTATAACCTCATCAAATTTTTCGGACCCGATATCCGATGGGAGTCATAAATCTATAAAAAATGAGTGGCTGTTACAAATCATATTCGAGAAAATACATTCGAATGTTTTGTAACAGCCACTTTTTATTGGTTATGCTATTTAATCGTTAATAAATTGAACCGCGTATAATCGTCTCTGAACGTTTAGGACCAACAGACACGATTTTCACGGGAACCCCTACCAACGCTTCTATGCGATCGATATAGCGCTTCGCATTCTCAGGCAGTTCTTCATAGGATCTACACGCGGATAAATCTTCCGTCCAGCCAGGGAACGTTTCATAAATAGGTTCACATTTGCTGAGTACATTTAAGCTTGCAGGGAAATGCTCTATAACGGTATCGCCGTATTGATATCCGGTACAGATTTTGACGGTTTCAAAACCCGTTAATACATCAAGTAACATCAATGCGATACAGGTCATACCGTTTACACGTGCAGAATATTTTACGATCACCGTATCTAACCAACCACATCGTCTCGGTCTACCTGTTGTCGTGCCAAACTCATGTCCAGCGATGCGGATGCGTTCGCCAACTTCATCATCTAGTTCCGTAACAAAAGGTCCTTTACCAACACGTGTTGTATATGCCTTGGTAATACCCACCACTTCACCGATTTCATTTGGTCCGATGCCCGATCCGATGGTAAAACCACCTGCAGTCGGATGTGAACTGGTTACATAAGGGTATGTGCCATAGTCTAAATCGAGCAGCGTGCCTTGTGCGCCTTCTAATAATACTTTTTTTCCTGCTCGCAGCGCGTCATACACCACCACGGAAGCATCGGTTACAAAAGGTTTCACTTGGGCAGCATACGCGGTGTATGTCTTAATCATTTCTTCAGCATCAAGCGCAGTACCACCGTAGATTTGCGTGATGATTTTGTTTTTCGCCTCTATTTGCTTTCTGAAAATCGGCTCAAATATTTCTGGGTCGATAAAATCGCACATTCTGATGCCGCTGCGTTCAACTTTATCCATATAGCTTGGGCCGATGCCTTTTTTCGTGGTGCCGATCTGGTCGACGCCTCTTGCTTCTTCAGCCAACCGATCAATTTCTCTATGATATGGAAATACAATATGCGCACGGTCTGATACACAAATAGAATCGGTAGATATCCCCTGTGCACGAAGGCCTTCAACTTCTTTTAAAAAGCCCTCTGGGTCAAACACGACACCATTGCCAATAACGTTTATGGTGCCTTCATTTAAAATGCCTGATGGAATCAAATGTAAGGCATACTTTTTATCGCCAACCACCACAGTATGACCTGCATTATTTCCACCTTGACCTCTTACGACAACATCCGCTTCATTTGCCAAATAATCAATAACTTTTCCCTTACCTTCGTCGCCCCACTGAGCGCCTACAATAACAACTGTTGACATATTTAACACTCCTCTTCGAAATATATTAAACCTCATTTTTGAGGTTGTACACCATTTTGTCCCTAGTCATCGTAACAGACACGGTGTCTAAAGTCAATTGGAGTACGAATTATTTTCAAAACTTAATAAACATTATTCGGACTTTTCACGGTCTTTTCGAAAAAAAGGCATTAAAACCGATTCGATTCTCGGTTTTACAGACCAAGCTGCTTTAAACGCAACAAATCGATCGTATGCATGATTTAATTGTGTCGGCGTTGCAGGCTCTTTTATTGCGCGGATTAATATGTTTTTTGGCGTATGCGTCATATCGATGAATTCTAGCATTTGAACGCGATAACCCACTGCCTCTAAAGCCTTCGCTCTTAATGTGTCCGTTACAATCGTAGCCAATTTGTCCTTGACGATTCCATGTTCCAGCAGCGGCGCCATCTCTTCATTCTTTAGTTGATTAAAAAGTTCATGCTGGCAGCAAGGCACTGCATAAATCACTTTCGCACCCCAGTGTACCGCTTTGCCCAGCGCTTCATCGGTGGCTGTGTCACAAGCGTGTAGTGAAACCACCATGTCGACTTTTTCATCGCGATTATAATGCTTAATGTCTCCCAATTGAAAATGCAGACCTTCATAATTTAACTTGCGCGCCGTCATATTACAAAAGTCGATCACATCTTCTTTTAAATCCAACCCAACGATTTGAACCGTCTTGTTCATCACTTTAACCAGATAATAATAAAGTGCAAATGTCAAATACGCTTTGCCACAACCAAAATCCACGATGGTTATATCGTCTCCTAAAACCTCTAAACTGTCGTCTACAAATTCTAAGTACTTATTCAGTTGTCTAAACTTGTCGTATTTCTTCTTAAACACTTTGCCCGTTGCATCCATAACGCCTAGTTCGCACATGAAATCACACGGCGTCCCTTCAGGAATCAAATATTGCTTCACGCGATTGTGATTTAAATCGACGACGAAACGCGAAGGTGGTTTTTTGAGCACGGTGCCTTTTCCCTTTTTACTAAACAAAATCTGATAATCATTTGATTTCGTGAAAAGGTGTGCTTGTTTAAAATAGATGCCCACATGAGACGCCAAAAAATCGATTACGGCATCAGGCGCAAAATTTTGATGTTTTACCTTTTCGCCTTCATAAAAAGTCACTTGATACTGAAGTTCCGTTTTTATTAAAACGGGTTTAACATCTACTTTTGTGTAAGTGCCATTTGCGCCACTTCTCACGCCACTTAAAACACAAAAAATCAACTCTGATGTATGGATGATTGATTCTATAAGTGCAATTTCATAATTTGCCATCGTTAACCTTCTTCCTTATAAATCTAGCACTCTTATTTTATCTTTTAATATAGTGAAAGACAATAGTCCATTGTATAATAGTAGTAAGTATAAAGGGAGGTGCAAAATGCCAGATTTTTGGAGTCACCAATACGCAGCACTTGAAGCGCTAAATGCAAATAATATTTTGATCACCGACGATGCGCGATCACTTTATTTATTTGGTGCACAAGGCCCTGATTTTTTCTACTATATTAATAAGATGAATCCATTCACAAAAAAACATTATGGCTCAATCGGCAATCTCATACACGAGAAGCAAATAACCAAACAATTCGACAGCATGCTGCATTACTTACGCACACACCCTACCCCTGAGAACATCGCCTATTTTGCAGGCTATTTATCGCATTACATCTTAGATGTACATTGCCATCCACTGATCTGCAAACTCGGTCCAGATAGCGATTCACATAAACGCGTGGAAATGGCACTTGATGCATTATGTTTCAAACAAATCTGGCATAAAGCGTTAAAAGATTTAGACATTCATCCTTTCATATGCAATCACATTCAGATGTCGGAACATTTTACACCCTTTTGGATCCACCACCTCGACCACTGTTTTAGAATAAACATGGACACCGAATCATTAGCAAAAGCAAACAAGCACATGGTTTTTATTCAAAATCTTTTGCTTAAGAACCGCATTCGTAAAATACCATTTGTGCCAATGTTCTCGCGTCTTATGCACTATGATTTATCTATGCTCACATATCCCGATGATATACAGCCGGAAACCTATCAATTCGAAACCTTCAAAACTTCTTACTTATTAGGTATACAGGTTATAAAAGAAGCCTTTGAATCATTAACACAAGTTTTATCAGAAACGATGACCATCGACGATTTTATAAAAAACCATATCCATAATGACTTTTTAGGGGAGAATCTAAATGATCAATGAAATGATACTAAAGAATAAAAATGAAATGATCGACGCATTATCCAAACTGATTCAGAAGAAAAGTGTACGCACGGCTGCAGAAGGCAACATGCCCTTCGGCAAAGACATTCAAATGGCGCTAGAATACTTCTTAGCGCTGGGCGAGTCCATGGGTTTCACCACAAAGAATATCGATAATTACGCAGGTTATATAGAATATGGCACAGGCGATGAAATGCTCGGCATATTATGCCATTTAGATGTGGTTCCAGAAGGAGAAAATTGGTCCTATCCGCCTTTCAGCGGTACAGTTACAAATGATAAGATTTATGGTCGGGGTGCCATCGATAATAAAGGACCCGCGATCGCTTCGCTGTACGCCATGAAAGCACTAAAAGATAGCGGTTATGTACCAAACAAGCGCATCCGATTAATATGCGGCACAAACGAGGAAAGTGGAAGCGCTTGCATCGCACACTACATTGCCCATGAAGAAATTCCTACGTTATCCTTTAGTCCCGATGCAGACTTTCCCGTAATTCATGGAGAAATGGGGATTGCATTTTTTGAATTGGTTTCTGTTTTCACGGACAAAGTACCCGATGATGGTGTTCAAATCATATCCTTAGAAGGTGGCCAAGCCCCTAATATGGTGCCAGATCATGCAGAGGTGCTACTATCGGACTCACAACCCATTAAACACATACTAGATGCTTTTAACGAAACAAAAGGAACACGACTTGCGTACGAAGCACTCTCAGATAAACGCATAAAACTAACATCACACGGTATTTCCGCACATGGCAGCACACCCGAAAACGGTTTAAACGCTATTTCACAGCTCATAACTTATCTCGAACTCATCGACCTACAAGTTGGGGATGCGGCAAATTTTATAAGATTTTTAGCACGTAACATTGGCATGGACACAACAGGTGAACGTATGGGCGTCGATTTTAAAGATGCCTATAATCCATTGGTACTCAACTTAGGCGTCATTAAAATGGATGCAAACCAAGGTAAGGCGACCATCAACATCCGCTACCCTATCACATTGGATGAGGAAACGCTTCATTCTGCCATAACAAAAAGTGTAGAGGGCACAAGCATCAAAATAGAAAATTGGTTCTGTGCAAAGCCACTCTATTTTGAACCGACGCATCCACTTGTAGAAACACTCATGAAAGTGTATAGAGAAAAGACCGGTGACTATGAAGCAAAGCCGATTACCATCGGCGGTGGCACCTATGCTCGGGCACTCCCTAATGCGGTTGCATTTGGTGCGCTCTTTCCAAATCAAGAAGATACCATGCATCAAAAGGATGAATACATGGCAATCGATGCTTTTATGACGATGACAGAAATATACGCGCAAGCAATGGTAGAACTCACATAGTGTTCATTTATATTACAAGAGGCAATGGCTTTAACGCCATTGCCTCAGACAGTAGACAAAGTCTACTGTCTGTGAGCTTGTCGAGAAACGTCGAGAACAAGGAAATGAAAAAATCTGCATTCGCAGCGTATTCAGACATACGTAAGAAGGCAGATTTTTGAAGTTGACGCAGTTATCGGCGTTTGTCGTCAAGCTGAGGCGATGGCTTTAACGCCATCGCCTCTTAATATGCTTATATAATCGTTTTTAAATAATCCCTAAAGTCTGTAGAAAGTTCTTCATTTCTAAGTGCATATTCCACGGTAGCGATTAGATAGCCAAGTTTATCGCCCGTGTCATAACGCTTACCTTCAAACTCAAATGCATAGATGCCCTTTTCTTCATTTAAAAGCATAAGCGCATCGGTCAGTTGAATTTCGCCACCCTTTCCTGGTGCCGTTTTTTCGATCATCTCAAAAATATCCGGTGTTAAGACATATCTTCCCATAATGGCGACATTAGAAGGCGCCTCTTCCACTGAAGGTTTTTCAACCAATCCTTTTACTTCATATAAATGATCTTCAACTTTTACGCCATCGACGATGCCATATTTATTAACTTGATTCTTCTCTACAGTCTGAACACCTATAATCGTAGATTCATATTTATCATACATATCCGTTAGTTGTTTGATACACGGTACAGTAGCGTGCACCAAATCGTCACCTAAAAGCAATGCAAACGGCTCGTCTCCAACGAAAGTTTTGGCGCATAAAACCGCATGTCCAAGTCCCTTTGCATCTTTTTGACGGACATAATGAATGTTTGCCATATTAGAGATGCGTTCGGTGAGCTCGTAAAGCTCTTCTTTTCCACCTTCTTTTAAAAGCAGTTCAAGTTCCGGTGATCGATCAAAGTAATTAGCAATCTCTTCTTTATTTCTACCAATGATGATTAAAATATCTTCTATACCTGCTTCGATGAGTTCTTCTACATTATAGTGTATAGCAGGTCGATCCACTATCGTTAACATTTCTTTCGGCATTGATTTCGTCGCTGGCAAAAAACGTGTGCCAAAACCAGCAGCTGGAATGACGGCTTTTCTTACTTTCATGTTTATTCCTCCCAAAATTCAACCAATTGATTATCAATAGAATCAATTGAAGTTGTTTCTTTGCCCCATGTTTTCGGCAAAATATTTCGATAGTAATGTTGTTGGTACCTTTGATCCACTAAGATCACTACGCCGCGATCATCATCATCTCTTATGACGCGACCCGCACTTTGCATCACTTTATTGAGCCCAGGGTACTGATAAGCAAATTCGAAACCCGTGCCATGCGCATAATCAAAATGATGCTTTATAAGATCATTTTCAAAATTCATCATAGGTAGACCCACACCGATTACCATAACACCGATAAGCAAATCACCTTTTAAGTCAATGCCTTCTGAAAAATGTCCCCCTAATACTGTAAAGCCAATCCTAGATTTTTCTGTCGCGCCTACGCTAAAAGCCTCTAAATATTCAACCTTCTCGTTTTCGCTAAGCGTACGTTTCTGTTTAATTATATCATATTTACTTGCATAAAGGTTTTCAAACAAGTCCAAGACCTGATGCATATACGTATGTGAAGGGAAAAACACCATATAATTTCCGATTTTAGCCTTTGCCATGGCATGGATATAGTGGATTATTTTTAAAGCAGCATCGTCTCGATCCTTATACTTTACAGAGACATCCGTGGCAAATAAAGTCTTACATTTACGTGCATCAAATGGGGAAGGTAACATTAATCCTTTAGGTGACGACTCGCCACTTAGTAACATCGCATAGTAATTCATCGGTGATAATGTTGCGGAGAAAAAGACCGTAGCCGCACTTCCCCCAATAAAACGCTTCAGTTGAGTGGCGGGATTGATACAAAATAATTTGAAAGTAGTATGCGTGGTGTGTCCTTCAGAAATATAAAATACAAATCCATCATCATAGAGTTCCCCGATACGAAGGTATCCCAGCATATCAAAGTATCGTTCTAAAACTTCGTCATAATAGTCTGCTTGATGGTTATCAGAAAGCCACTTTTCGAAGACTTGAGACCTCTTTTTCAACTGCTCATAAACCGTTTCATCTGCGTCAGCACTTACATAAATCCCTTTTTCATCGCACCTTTTTCTAACACTTAAAAACATCTTGTTAATTCCCTCTAGCGCTTTGCCTAGGGTTTTGTCTTGAGGCAACAGTTTCTTTTTTAAGTCATAGAATTTGTCTTTGCCTATTTCAACCGAAAACATCATCCGTGCACGGTCCACTAAGTTGTGTGCTTCGTCAACCAAAAGCACATAAGATTCTGTCGGCATTTCAAAAAAACGACGCAAATACACACGTGGATCAAAAGCGTAATTGTAATCGCATATGACCACATCTGAAAAAAGCGCGACATCTAATGAAAACTCATAAGGACACAGTTTATACTTTTCAGCATAGACCACAAGCGTTTCTTTTGTAAATGCATCCTCGTTATTAATAATATCCCAAATGGCTTCCAAACTTTTATCATAGTAGCCTTTGGCATATTCACACTTTTCAGGATAGCACGTTACTTTTTGATTTAAGCAAATCTTATCTT
The DNA here is from genome assembly GCA_927417275.1 of uncultured Clostridia bacterium. Taxonomy (GTDB): domain Bacteria; phylum Bacillota; class Clostridia; order Peptostreptococcales; family Acidaminobacteraceae; genus Fusibacter_C. The sequence continues at coordinate 18,322 of CAKMJV010000007.1, read as the reverse complement.
TCGCCGTAAGGGTTATATGCTTAAGGTGAAATCTTGATTTAGACGCATGACGTAAACGTTTTAACGCGTCTTCAGCAACCACTTTCGTAATCGTTTTTGCAGACAAATAGAATATACGCTCTGTATACCCTTGAGCCATCGCTTTCAATCCAGGAAAAAGCGTCGACATCGTTTTTCCGATTCCTGTGGGTGCTTCAGCATACAACACACCCCCCTCACGCACAGTGTTGTAGATAGAAATCGCAAGATTTCTTTGACCTTTTCGATAAGCCTCAAAGGGAAATGTCATTTCATTTAAGCACTGTGTGCGTTTAAATTGCCAATCGCGTTTAAAAATCAACCACTTCTTATAGCGCTGAACAGTCTCCATTAAAAATGATTGCAATGATTCCCGGGTATGTTCTTCCCTTAACCGATGAATATTCCCACTTTCAAAATGCGCATAAGTAAGTTGGATGGTCACCTGATCAAGTGCATGATCTGCACAAAATATTGCACCATAAATTTTAGCTTGTGCCCAGTGTACAGGATAAGTTACGATTTCTATGTCTTCTACAAATTGAGAAGTCCCTTTAATCTCATCGATGATATAGCCCATTTCAGTTTTTAAAACACCATCTGCACGGCCATTTATGACCAGCTCAATCCCATCTTCTTCTAACTGAATCGTGGTTTGCATTTGAACTTCGGCTTTATAATCTGCGCCTTGAGATTTTTGTATTTTTTGATGCACTTTAATGCCCTCGGCCATTTTGGACTTGCCTTGAAAACGCAAATCTAAATCACCATAGCGATATACAAATTCCACAAGTCCTCTAACTGAAATTTTAAATGGTTGCATTTCCATAATCAACATCCTTTGTGAACATACGTTCGTACTCTCATTCTATCAAAAAAAAGAAAAAAGAGCCAGTGAAAGCTCTTTTACTTAATCATTTAATGCGACATATATGGGTACTTTTGAAAGTACTTTTCTAGAATACGATGTTGAATACGTCTGATTGGCAGTATAATACTTAGCGAGATTACTTGGACCTCGATTGTATTCGGATAAAATACGATCGTAATTTGTCCCATAACCACTGATAAGTTCATCTAAATACTTTATGCCTAATGCGAGATTATATTCCGCTTCGAAAATACGAGATGGATCATACTCCAAACCAAGTTCATCTCCAAATGCAGTCGCTAGCCATTTTTCAGTACCAGGAATAATTTGCATATACCCACGGTCTTGATCTTGTCCTACCAAATTGCTTTTAAAGCCACTTTCAATATCAATAATGGACAGTACCAAAGAATAGGGAACATCGTACTGATCTGCATACTTAACAAGTACCAAAGCACTCTCGTAATCCAGTGGTGTTTCACTTGAAATCTCTTTTGCCTTTTCCAATTGCGTTGTATCTAAAGCATCAAAGTCGATAAACTTTGAAAGTTCTTGATAACTTTCTACAATTGGCTCTTGGGCTTCGATAATTTTTTGTGCCTCATCTAATGCTTGAGTTAAATCGTTTATAATAAGTGCTTGAGTTTCTACCTTTTCAGATAGCGTTTCATTTAACGCGATGTACATGTTAACTTTTTTATTCACCTGAACTTGATTTATAATAAGTAAGATAACAGCGAGTACCAATGTGCCTAAAAAAACCTTGTGAATCGATTTCATGATCTCAACCTTCCTTTAAAAATAATGAACATAGCTTGTGCGCTATGTTCCATCATGACTTTCAAATTATACCACATGGTTTTTTTGTGTCAATTAACAAAATGTAGCTTATGTTGTAAACTACTAAACAACTTTTTGTTTTTACATATTTTTACACCTTTGAAAACGTTGTATATACACGATTTCACTGAAACAAATATTTGATGTACTAGATTGTATTGTGACTATACTACAAACGAAAACCCACAAACTCCCAAATCACCTTCAACCCTATGAAAAAACGAGGCTTCAAACTAAGTTTGAAACCTCGCAAATTTTATCTGTTTTTACTATAATATGTCCATTCGTAAAGCGTAATCAGATCGTATAGTCCCTTTCTAGAGGTCTGATTAAAAACAAGATCTACTTCATCTAGCGAATAGTTTTCATTATGCGAACTTAATATTTCATGCGTTAGTTGCCTAAAATAATCATCCATATAAGTCTCTACAATCGCATAAATATCCATCTTTTCAATCTCTGTCCCCTTTGTTTTCTGTTCTGTTAAAATCAAATCATAAAGGGAATCGTGATGCGCTTGCACATCGAAAATACGCATCTCTTCTTTAATTTGTCCAAGTACTATAGCAAGTTCATCCTCAGGTGTTGGCACTTCATATCGCGTTGTCGTCTCTTCAGTTGTCTCAAGTTTTTGAGTCTGAGATCCAGACGTTGATTGGCACCCCATAAATAGAATCATACTTAGTAGAACGATGATATGCATCCAAAAGCGCCTCATTTATTATACCTACTGTTTTGATAGGCCTGCATTTTCAACAACCGATTGGTGTCAACTTGTGTATTTTCAGGTAGTGGATCATCTGTCTTAATTACATTTGAGTCTTTTTTCTGTAGTTCATTTATAAGCACGCCAATCGTATCTGATACTTGTGATTGTTTTGCAATTTGATATTTTTTCTTAATCTTATCTACATCATTGTTTGCAAACGCTAATATAATGTTCGCTTCTTTCGAACTTATTTTTTCATCAATTAAAGCGATCACTTGATCTGTAAGGGATTCAGTCGTTACTTTTTTACTGACAAACGGCTTTTGAAGCATAGAATCATCGCCTAATAAATAGGCAGCCATTTGCTTGCGTCTTTCAAATGCATCGTCTTCTCGGGAATCCTCTCTAGGCAGATGCACTTGTTCATTAGCGCCCCCCTCTGATTCAACCGTTGTGTAAAAACCCGCTTTAAAGTCTCCTGAGAATTCATCAATAGGTTTTAATATTTCTCCCACGGATTCATTCCTTAAAACGTTACTTTCGCGACGCACAGGGGGAGTAGCTGCATAATCCTTTTCAATAAATCCTTTGATTCTCAAAGATTCAAATGCACGCTTGGCTGTATTTACACCGCAACCCATGTACATCGCAAGTTCATCAGAAGACAACCTAACTTCTTCACCTTGGCTCATCAAAACCAAAAGACACATCTTCTCATATATGTCTAATTGACTATTTTTAAAAATTTCTGTTTCTATTTCTGTCCAAAAAGACATATATGCCTCCTAACTATTCTGTAAAGATTATTTTCTCACTGTTAAACAACTTCGCGATAATGGCTACGAGAATCGCGATTAAAACGACGCCACTTAGCGTGCTTAACCCCACTTTGGCCCAATCCATTTGATACATAAAAATCTCTTTAATGCCTATGATTTGACCATAAACAGGTATTGCATATTTCCATAAAGGTTCTACATTAAATGAATACATATTCATAAACGAAAGGACCATAACGACCATGTAGACCGGTGTGATATAAGTGCCTGCTTCTTTTACCGTTTTTGCTATGGCGCTTAAAAGGATAATCACACCCACATAGATACCAACCAAACACAGCATAAAGATCATTAGTTGTAAAACGTGCGCTCCTGTATACTTAATGGTTAATAGGCTGCCTAAACCCGCACCGCTGTCCTTAGGTAAAATTAACATCAACAAACCCAAAGTACCAGCAATACCCACTAAAGATGATAATGCCGTTAATGTCGAAATGATCGACAAACTAATCATTTTCCCCATGGCAATAAACTCTCGCTTAACAGGTGTCACCAGCAAAGTAGCCATGGTGCCTCTTTCTTTTTCCCCTGCTACCGATTCCATAACCACACTCATGGCACCAGCGAATAAAAAGATCGAAATAATCATCGGTAAAATAGAACTGATCATTTTCCCCGTTGCTTTTTCTTTGTTAACAACTTCTTCGATTTCGCTCCCATCTATTAAGTTGTAGACTTCCAAATAATCCATATTTCCGAAGCGACTGCTTAACACATCATACTCTAAAACAGGAAGTAAACGGTTTACGAAATACTGATACGCCTCTTCCGAATAGTCTTCTCCATAATTATAATAGGTCATAATCGTCGGCATCTCGCCAGATTCATAATCTGTGACTTTATCAACGAAACTAGGATCAAACGCAACAAACATATCAAGCGTTCCCTCTATGATTTCCGTTTTATAATCTTCTATAGCCGCATTATCTATAAACTCGACTCTTATGGCTTTATCCTCTATTTGATCCACGATTTCTACAAAGGCAGCCGGTGCGTTGCTAATAACATAAGTAGATTCATGTGTTTTTACATCTTGCATAAACTCTACTGCGATATACCCTATAATAGAATATATTAAAGCCAAACTTACCGCTGGTAATACAAACAGCGTAAGAATCAAGCGCTTGTCTGTGAAAACACGCTTTAGTTCTTTATTAATAATAACTTTTAATGACTGATTCATGTAAGCCTCCTACATCTCAGGATTAAGATCTTTATATACTTTGAAAAATGCTTCTTCAAGATCTTTTTCTCCTGTTTCTTCGAGTATTTGTTGTAATGTGCCGTGAATCTTTATTTCTCCATCTAACATAATGGCTATTCGATCACAAAGTTTTTCCGCCAAATCCATTATATGCGTTGAAATCACAACTACTTTTCCCTGATTACGAAGTTCTCTTAGATATTCAGTTACTTTTTTCGCAGTTACGATATCCAAACCGTTTGTGGGCTCATCAAAAATCACCACATCTGGATCGTGTATTAGACTTACCACGATGGACAGTTTTTGCATCATCCCCGTGGAAAGTTCACCAATTTTCTTTTGGCGATAGTTCGTAATCCCAAAATACTCAAACAACTCTTCTTTTCTCTTATTAATGCTTTCTCGATCCATATTATAGAGTCGCGCAAAGAAATCTACGGTATAATCTGGTGTAAAATGTTTATCGAGTTTGAGTTCATTGGTTAAAAACGCGATGTGCTTTCTGACGCCTTCTGAATCGCTCTCTACGTCCTTACCCATCACCGATATCTCGCCCCCTGTGGGCTTTAAAAGTGTAGAAACGCATCTAAGCGTCGTGGTTTTTCCAGCGCCATTAGGTCCTAACAACCCAAATATTTCACCTGGTTTAGCCACAAAAGATACGCCATTTACTGCCACTACGATTTTCTCTTTGGTCTTTGCCTTTTGCATTTTCTTCTTTGACAACTTATAAGACTTAACGAGATTTTTTACTTCAATCATGGATGCCTCCTTATATTAATGAACGGAAAGGCATAGATTCACTTTTGAACCTATGCCTTTTTTTACTTAACCAACTGTACACGATGGAAAACTTTTTTGCCTTTTCGGATCATTAATAGATCTTCATTAAAATCTTCCAAAGTAATTACCCTTCCAAAATCCGTTACTGTTACCTCTGATAACGCAACGCCATTTTGCTGAATCAATCGCTTACCTTCCGCTTTTGAAGGAATTAAACCGAGTTCTATCATTAAATCAAGTAACGGCATTCCCGATTCAAATTTTTCCATGGAAAATGCTGTCGATGGTACATTGTCACTTGCTTGACCACCTGCAAATAAAGCGCGAGCTGCTTCTAATGCATGAACGGCTTCTGCTTCCCCATGAACTATTTTTGTGAACTCATAGGCTAGTTTTTCTTTTGCTTTGTTAATCTCAGCACCTTCCAGTTCAGAAAGCGCATTTACTTCTTCCATAGGTAAAAAAGTTAAAAGGCGCAAGCAGTTTGCAACATCTGCATCTTCAATATTTCTAAGGTATTGAAACAACTCATACGGCGAAGTTTTATTCGGATCAATCCAAACGGCACCCTTCTCCGTTTTGCCCATTTTCTTTCCATCACTTGTAAGCAATAGTTTAAACGTTAAACCATAAACCGATTTGCTGTCCATACGCCTAACGAGGTCTACGCCTGCGATGATATTAGACCACTGGTCATTCCCGCCAAACTGCATTTGACAGCCATAACGACGCTCGAGTTCTAAGAAGTCATAAGCCTGCATAATCATGTAGTTAAATTCTAAAAAACTAAGACCCTTTTCTAAGCGCTGCTTAAAACACTCTGCTGTAAGCATCCTATTAACAGAAAATTTACTGCCAATCTCCCTAATAAATGGGATGTACTCAAGTTTATCAAGCCAATCTGCATTGTTTGCGATGTGACCCTCTACACCATCTAAAACAAGATACTTTTCCATTTGCTCTTTTAACTTCTTACCATTTTCTATGATGTCTTCCGGCGTTAACATCTTGCGCATATCCGTTTTGCCTGATGGATCGCCTATTTTAGCCGTGCCGCCACCTACAAGCGCTATTGGTATATGGCCTGCCCTTTGAAGGTGCATCATCACCATAATTTGAATAAAGTGACCTAAATGCAGACTGTCTGCAGTTGGGTCAAAACCAATATAAAAAGTCACGCGCTCTTTTTTTAGTAAGTCTTTTACTTCTTCTTCATGCGTTAACTGTTCGATATAGCCGCGTTCTAGCAGCACGTCATAAACACTTTTCATACACACCTCTTAATTTATTTACATAAGTACTTCTACATTGATGCTACGGTCTTTGGTTAAATCTATAAACTTCTCTCCCACTTGAACGATGGGACGGGTTGGATAGTTGGCATCTACATAGATAATTTTTCCCTCTTGTCCATTGCTTAAAATAACCGATTTTCCTACAAAAAAGTCAGACAATCTTTTTATTAAAACATAGCAGACTTCCGAGTCAAACAGCTTACCACTGGACCATGAAATATAATCTGCAGCAAGTAATGGTGAAATGGCCTTTTTATAAGGACGATCCGTAATTAAAGCATCAAAAACATCGCAAACCATAATAATTTTCGCATAATCATGTATTTGGCTGTCTCTTAACCGAAGGGGATATCCCGAACCATCCATGCGCTCATGATGATGAAGTGCCGCATATTTTATATTCGTCGTTACACCTTTGGTTTTTAATAAGATGCTATAGCCAAACTGTGCATGTTTCTTAATCAGTTCATACTCATCTAAGGTAACATTACTTGGTTTTTTCAAAACGAAATCCGGAATATTAAGTTTGCCGATATCAAACAAAAGACCCGCTTCGCCAAGTTCCAAAAGTTCCTCTTGCGTATAACCCAACCACTTACCGATCATGGTCGCAAGGATAGAAACGCGCATCGAGTGTTGGAAGGTATAATCGTCAGATTCTTTCAGTTGATTTAAACGCATCAAAACGTCGTTATTTCTCACCATATCGGGTAGTGTCTCTTCAACATTTCTTCTTATTCGATTTAAATCGAGCTCACCAGCCGATCGAATCTCTTCAAAAATTGCTTTTGTATCCTCAATCGCTTTTTCGTGTTTTATGTCTATGGGGATATTTCCTTCACCCGTAAGTACATTAATCTCCATGTTGCGATTAACGATACTTCTCTGTGCAGGTTCATAAATTTGGTTTTCTATTTCTTCAAGGTCCTTTAGAAGTTTATCCATATCAAACCCATCATCTGCATTATGAATAATCTTCTGAAGATTTAAAGCATTTGCTTTGATGATTTCATTTTCATCATCAAGTACAAAAATATCCAAAATACCAATTCTGTTAATTAAAGCTATATGTCGATGTGTCAATCGAGTACCTGCACTTAATAATTCCACGATACCCTCTGCATCAACTATAGGTGCGCCTAAAATCATGCCTTCAACCAATTGATTAAATTCAACTTTTCTCACAATCGCTCACCATCAACTTTCATAATAGTCCTGTTATCTATATTATACATAAAACCATAAACATTTGGAAATAATTATCCTTCTAAATCGTCATTGATCTTTACAAAATGAATATGATCTTCCCATTTGCCATTGATCATCAAGTATTTACGTGCTAAGCCTTCATTGACAAAACCACATTTAGAAATCATCCGTATAGAGGCGATGTTGTGAGGCATTATATTTGCCTCGATGCGATGCAACTTGAGTTGGTTAAATGCAAGATCAACCACGGCCGTTACCGCTTCATACATCAATCCTTGTCCCGCTTTATCCTCAGAAATTTTATACCCCAGATAACAGGATTTAAAAACACCTCTTATGATATTTGTTATTGAAACGGTACCCATAACGTCTGTATTTTTGGATCCTTTTTCATAAATCCAGTACCTGACCATATCGCCCTTTTGCATGCCGATTCCATCCAACCTCAAATGGACCTTCTGCGTTTCCAGCGTAAAGAATTTTTCGTGTCGATACGCTTCCCACGGCTTAAGAAAGCATTTGTTCTTTTCATAAAACGCGAGCACTTCGGCTGCATGGCTTTCATCAAGCACTTTTAAAATTAACCGATCCGTTTCAATCACTTTGCAAATCATCTTAACCGCCTATTTTAACCTGATAAATAGCATTTGCCAGCGTTGCAAACTGATCTATGGATAACGCCTCACCACGTGTCTGCTCAGGTATCCCTGCAGCATCTAAAGCGATTCTTGCCTGATCCTTACTCAATCCTAAGTCACCACTTGATAATGCATTGAGCAGCGTCTTTCTACGCTTGCCAAAACCGTCTCTAATCGTTAGAAAAAAAGTCCGCTCATCCGTAAGCGTAACAGGTGGCATCTCTCGTACTTTTAAACGAATAACCGTCGAATCCACATTGGGCATCGGCATAAATGAACCCCGCGATACCTTTGTGACGATGCTCGGCTCTGTAAAATACTGTACCACCACAGAAAGTGCACCATATGCTTTGGTAGATGGCTTTGCGATGATGCGGTCAGCCACTTCCTTTTGAATCATAACGATTAAATCCGTAACGGGAATACGCTCCTCTAAAAATTTCATAATAATCGGCGTGGTCACATAATACGGTAAATTTGCGATGAGTTTTGGCTTAACCGCACCAAACTCCGTGGCCAGCGTCTCCATCAAATCCAGTTTAAGCACATCTGCATGAATCACTTTTAAATTCTCATGATGTCCCACCGTTTCACTGAGCACGGGGATTAGCGAGCGATCGATCTCTATGGCAACGACTTTTTTAGCCTCTTCACAAAGTGCATGCGTCATAACCCCTATACCTGGGCCAATTTCCAAAATCACATCATCCTCCGTGATTTCAGCCCCCTCTATAATGCGCTCAAGGACATTGTCATCGATGATAAAATTTTGCCCAAGCCCCTTACTAAACTTAAATCCGTACTTCTCCATTATATACTTTATGGTTCTAGGCGATGTTAACCGATCCATCTACATACCTCTTTCATTATTTTCGATTTGTGCCAATGCCACTGCAAACTCTTCTCGCGTTACACCGTAGTGGTTTAAACGCCGTACAAATTGCTTTGCATTACAGTAGCCGATGCCTAAAATTCTACCCACGGCATTTCTACGATGCGCCGAACCTTCTATTCCCGCTAAATCAAACGCATGAAGCGTTATTAAATCAAAAAGATCCTCACCTGTTTCCTTTAAGGTGCGCACTTTTTTAAGCGCTTCGATGATACATTCAGGCGACGCATTTTCAACGCCGATGTTATCCTCTCGCATCGCCTCTTCTTTGCTAATAAATGCGTGTTTACAGTTCTTAACCCGCTTTGAAATGCGCTCTCTTATCCGTTCTCCTGCAAAATCAGGATCTGTAAAGATGATAACCCCAGTGGTTATCGCTGCATGTTCAATCCGCTTGAAAATCTCCTCTGTGATGCCAAATCCTCTGGTAATAATAATTTCACAATTAACCGCACGCTTAAGTGCGGACTCATCATCTTTTCCCTCAACTACGATCGTCTCTTTTATCGTTTCCATCATGTTTTCTCTCAATCTATCTTGAAAAACTGCTTGGCGTTTTCCAGCGTTATTTTAGCCATTTCTTCAAAGGATAACCCCTTAATTTGAGCCATGCGTTCACAGGTATGCTTCACAAACATCGGTTCATTGCGCATGCCGCGCTTGGGTTCAGGCGACAAGTATGGCGCATCGGTTTCAATCATCAGTTGACTTGGCAAAAGCGCTTCAACCACTTCCACCGTCTTACGCGCATTTTTGTAAGTTAGCGGTCCAGCGATAGAAATCATCGCACCGAGCTTTACGTATTGGAGCGCCAGTTCTTTACTACCCGAATAACAATGCATCAAAACACCTGTATCAAACGCATGCTCTTCTTTTAAAAGTCTAAGCACATCGTCATTTGCATCGCGATCATGAATAATCACCGGTAATTTTAAGCGTTTTGCCAGTCTAACTTGTTCGACAAACCATTTTTGCTGGAGCGCTCTAGGCGATAAATCCCTATAGTAATCCAGTCCAATTTCGCCGATGGCCTTTACCTTATCATGCCCAGCCATGCGTTCAAGTTCTATAAGCATCTGATCCGTCATGGTTTCTGCATCGTGCGGATGGACACCCACTGCCGCATAAATAAAGTCGTATTGCTCAGCCAGTTTAACCGCCTCAACACTTGACTTAAAATCTGCACCTGGATTTAATATAAATGAAAGCCCATTTAACTGAGCCCGTTTAATAACAAGATCTCTATCGTGTTCAAATTGTGAAGCATCTATATGCGCATGTGAGTCAAACAGCATGTTTTTCCTCCCTATAATAAAAATATCTTATGCTTCTATTATGCCCTATTTAACCTAAAAAAGATACCTCGAAAGTGGTAAATAGCATCACTTTGAGGTATCTCTATTCACTTTACATATTTATGAAACCACGCTGCCAGACGCGATATCCGCCGTGACGAGCGTTAATACCTCGCCACTGGTCGCAGCTAAAATCATCCCTTGCGATAATTCGCCCCGTAGTTTAACTGGCTTGAGATTTGCCACCAAGATGACGTCTAATCCCACCAATTGCTCTGGTGTATAATGTTTTGCGATGCCAGACACCACTTGTCTTTGTTCATCACCCACTTGAAGCGTTAAGATTAATAGCTTGTCCGCACTTGGATGTGCCCCAGCTGCGATTACTTTTGCGGTTCTAAGGTCCACTTTAGCAAAATCATCAATCGTAATTTCCGGTTTATAAGGAATAACTTCTTTAACTGCCTCAGCTGGCGCTTTACCCGCTTGTGACAATGCTTCTAGTGCCTCTAATTCAGCTTTTATATCGATTCTTGGGAAAAGCGCTTCACCCTTCTCAACTTTTGTGCCCACAGGATAAACGCCAAATGTAAAGGAAGTATCCCATGCGGTTAACGCCCCTTCTTCTATCTTAATCTGCTGCCAAATCTTTCGAGAGGTATGGAACAAGAACGGCTGGATTAAAACTGAAATGATTCGAATGCCTTCCACCAAATGGTATAAAACCGTATCCAGTTTAGACGCATCCGCCACATCTTTGGCAAGTACCCAAGGCATGGTTTCATCGATGTATTTATTTGTACGTCGAATCACTTTCCAAATTTCCTCAAGCGCCCCTGAAAAATCGAGATTATCAAGTCGCTTGTCCACCAGTTCACTTGCAGACGTTGCCACGCGGATTAAATCTTCATCAAAAGCAGTTGCTTCACCACTGGCAGGTACCACGGCATCACGGTATTTTTCCACCATGGAAACCGTTCTAGAAACGAGATTACCCAAGTCATTTGCCAAATCTGCATTGATGCGATTTAAAAGCACTTCATTTGTAAACAACCCATCTTGTCCGAAAGTGTACTCTCTTAACAAGAAATATTTTAAAGCATCGACGCCATAGCGCTCGATAAGCACCACTGGATCGACGATGTTGCCCACAGATTTGGACATTTTTCCACCCTCTAAAAGAATCCAGCCATGACCGAAAACCTTTTTAGGTACTGGAATATCAAGCGCCATTAAAATAGCAAACCAAATAATCGTGTGGAATCTTACGATTTCTTTACCTACGAGGTGTACATCTGCAGGCCAGTAATTCGCAAACTTACCGTCTTTCACTTCTGGATAACCAAGCGCCGTGATATAATTACTTAGCGCATCTAACCAAACATAGATGACATGACCTTCCTCGATCGGTACAGGTATCCCCCAATCAAACGTTGAACGGGAAACACATAGGTCATCTAATCCTGGCTTGATAAAATTATTAATCATCTCATTAACGCGTGATTTTGGTTCTAATATATCTGGATTGTTTTCAAGCAATTCTAACAATTGATCTTGATACTTAGATAATTTAAAGAAATACGCTTCTTCTTTGGTCACTTGAACAGGTCGTCCGCAATCCGGGCAATTCCCATCTTTCAGTTGTGAATCCGTCCAAAATGACTCACAAGGCGTACAGTACAAACCTTCATACGCACCTTTATAGATATCCCCTTTTTCATAGAGCGTCTTAAATATCATCTGTACCCGACGTTTATGATCCTCATCTGTGGTACGAATAAAGTCATCATATGATATTTCCATGGTTTCCCACAACTTCTTAATGTCCGCTACCACGCCATCTAAAAACACTTTTGGATGTAAGCCCTGTTCCTTCGCAACATTTTGAATTTTTTGACCATGCTCATCTGTTCCCGTCAAAAACATGACATCGTAGCCCGTAACACGCTTATATCTTGCGATAGCATCAGCCGCAACGGTGGTATAGGTATGACCGATGTGCAGTTTCGAACTTGGATAATAAATGGGTGTTGTCACATAATACGTTCCTTTAGACATCTTATTTGCCTCCTCATCAAAAAATATAAAAACTCCGACCCTACAAGGGACGAAGTCATAGTCGTGTTACCACCCTAATTTAAAAACACATCGCTATGTTTTCCTCATGTTGATCCTACAATCAACTGTACGATAACGTGTACAAATCCGAATCACTCTACTGTTTTTCAAATGATCAGTTCAAGGGCCATGTTCATCTACTTCAAACCATCGATTTCCACCAACCATCGACTCTCTATACGTTATTCATAAATTACTCTTCCTATCAATACTTTTATATATGGATTATGGAAATTTTAACATAGGATACTTAAAAGTGCAACTTAAAAAAATTGTAATATCTCAAATAATGGTTGCACCTTATAATAGAATATGATATTAATAGACTAGTTTCAAAGAATTATTTAAAACAGTACAATATTTTATTATGATAAGTACATGACTTATTAGAAAGAGGTGTATATGGATCTTAATTTTCATCCCCTGTTAACCAACTACGCAAAAGGTACGATAGACTCTATCAATTTTGATATGGATTTAGATAAAATCTCGGTCGCTATTAAAAGCAACCCCCTTTCAGAATCTGCTGAAATCATATTTGAAGATGTTAAGGCCTTTTATTATATTGATAATGACTTATCTAGCGACTTTACGTTTTCCAAAGAGCATCTGAACGTCATATCGTATGACAATTTTGGCTTTGGTGAATTTTCCACTGTAAGTCCCGACCGTGAAGATGAGGTGTTTGTTTCGATTCCTAATTTTGCAGTTAATGTAAACGACTCCTCACTATTCATTGACGCAAATAAAATCCGCATCAACAACCAGGCATTTAATGTAAAATAATTGTTTTAAAAGGAGGCATTATGGAAAATCAATTGGTCATAACCGTCAAAGATTTACTGCTTTTTATCTTGTGGGGCAGTTTAGTCACCTTATTTGTCTATTTAATTTTAGTCGTAAGAAGGGTATTGCTCATCGTAAAACAAGTCAACCAAGTAGTGGATGGCAACAGACAAAATATTGACGCAACATTGGACATTGTGCCAGAATTAAGTAAACACATAGAAGTTATCACGGGTGAAGTGGCACATGATGTTCAAGCGTTTAGAACCACCATTGATAACATTGCAGGCACAACAGAATCCATAACTGAAACGGTTAAAGAAAATCAAGGATTTGTGGACGGTCTCAGTTCATTTATGCACACTTTCTCTATAGGTAAGGCGTTGTATGATAAATATTTTGGATCTAAAATAAAGGATTTTAAAGTTACAGTTGCTGAAGTTAAAAAAGAAATGGATGATGAATCTTCTGAAACAAAAGATACTCTATGACATACGTTGACATTTGGAAATATTTATAATATTATGAACGTATGGAAATGTAATTATTTGTCTTAGGAGGTATTAAAAATGAAATCAACTGGTATCGTACGAAAGGTTGACGAACTTGGAAGAGTGGTTATTCCTATCGAGTTAAGAAGAACTTTAACAATCGGCGAAAAAGATGCTCTTGAAATTTTCACAGAAGGTGAAACCATTATTTTGAAGAAATACGAACCTGCTTGTATTTTTTGCGGTCAAGCAAAAGGCGTAAAAAATGTAAAAGGAAAAAACATTTGCCCAGCATGTGTTGATGAAATCAAAGTATTATAATAAGTGCTCAAAAAAACACCTTCAAAGGTTAATTTGAAGGTGTTTTTTATTAAATTATAACTCTTCGTCTATAAGCAGCGCGTAGACCTCTGATTTTTTCATATTGCGTTCCACCGCTACACGTTTTAAAGCCTCTTTTCTTGGGTTGCCTTCTTCCATATAACGTCGTACATGTTCGATCACGCTCTCTTCTGGATCGTATGTGATGCGGTCGGCATCTGTTTCCTCATACCCTTCTATAACGAGTACGATTTCACCCTTTACTTCTGTTTCTGCATAAAATCGTATGAGTTCCGATACAGACCCGCGTTGATACGTCTCAAACTTCTTCGTTAACTCCCTTGCCACCACCATTTTTCGATCGCCAAAAATTTCAAGCAAATGTTTCAATGTGTCTTTAAGGCGATGGGGGGATTCATAAAACAACAGAGTGCGCGTCTCTTTTTTTAAACGTTCAAGCATTTTCTTTTTCTGGCGTTTGTCTCGACTCAAAAATCCTTCAAACACAAACCGCGAAGTATCAAGTCCCGATCCTACCAATGCAGTTGTAAAAGCCGTTACCCCAGGAATCACTTCAAAATCGAGTTCATTTTCAATACACAACTTAATGATGTTTTCACCAGGATCTGAAATACCAGGCATCCCTGCATCTGATATCAAGCCCACCTGTTGACCACTCTTTATTTTTTCTATTATTTCTAAACCAGCAGTTACAAGATTATGTTCATGGTAACTATGAAGTGGTTTTTTAATATCAAAATGATTAAGCAGCTTTATACTATGTCTCGTATCTTCTGCATAAATGACATCACAAACCTTTAACGTTGATAGTACACGGTAAGTAATGTCTTCTAAATTACCAATTGGCGTACCACACACATATAACTTTCCACGCATTAAATCACATCCTTGTCCGTTTTATCAACCGTTTTATCAAACACCGTTATCTGTGCTGAATCATAAATATCGTAAATCTCTTTTGTATATTGTCCATTTTTTTCGTAGACAATCAAAGGATCAAGAAATTTCAGATCCGGCTGCCCCCCTTTTGAACACATCATCAAAAAAATATTTGGCCGTTTATCGTTATAAGGCTGAATCATGCGGATCTCTTTGGGCTCTAATTTGTATTTTCTACAGAGTGTCAAAATATCAACCATGCGATTTGGTCTATGAATCATATAAAATCGTCCCCTAAACTTAAGGAGTTTACTTGCTTTTTCGATAATGTCCTCTAAAGTACAAAGCAGTTCATGTCGAGAAATACGCCGCTTTACGTCCTCGTTTTTTATGCCACCTTTTCCCGACATATATGGCGGATTTGAAAACACAACATCTATCGTGCCCGCCTTTAAATGGTTAAACACTTCTGTTAAATTATCTTCTATGACTTCGATTTTCTCCTCTAAATCATTCATTCGGATACTTCGCTTGGCCATATTTGCTACTTCTGGTTGCACTTCAAATGCGTGAATTTTTTCAAAAGCCGTTCTAGCAGAGAGTAGAATCGGTATAACGCCTGTGCCCGTTCCAAATTCAACCAATCGCTCTCCACTTTTAACACGTATAAAATGACTCAATAAAACCGCATCTATACCAAAACAAAAACCTGCTGGATCCTGAATGATTTTAAGACCATTTACTTGTAAATCATCTATGCGTTCACCTGGTCGTAATTCCATACTCATATTCATGTTATCCCCTTAAAAGAAGACGTCTTGAAATGTCAAATTCCAAAACGTCTTAGCACTAGTCTTCTAATTTTTTTAACTCTCTGTAGTCAATCGGACCTGCATCAACAATCGGAGATGGTGCTGGTGCACTATTTCTACCAACCTCTATGATCTTAATCTGATCTTTTTTATAGGCAATAATATCTTCGCTCAACTCGTTTTGCTTATCTTTTACAAAATGACGTACTTTAACTTGTTCAAGAAGAATGTTTGTATCAACGACCAATGCGGTTCCCTCAGGTGTTTTAACTTTATCCCCACGGTTAGGCATCCCGACTCTAATTTGAACATAGGTATCGTATTCATATTTCAAACAACACATTAAACGTCCACATAATCCCGATATTTTAACAGGATTAAGAGATAGATTCTGATCTTTGGCCATTTTGATCGAAACAGGTGCAAATTCTCCAAGCCATGTCCCACAGCAAACTTCTCTGCCACACGGTCCAAGACCTTTAATCATTTTGGACTCATCTCTAACACCAATTTGGCGCAGTTCTATACGCGTTCTAAAAATAGCTGCTAAATCTTTAACCAACTCTCTAAAGTCTATACGTCCATCAGCAGTAAAGTAAAATATCACTTTATTGTTATCAAACGTATACTCCACATCAATCAACTTCATGTCTAGATCATGGCCTTTAATTTTTTCATTACATAACGCGATGGCTTCTTTTGCCTTTACTTTATTATTAAGATGATTTGCATCATCTTCTTCCGTGGAAACTCTTAAAACAGGCTTTAAAGGGCTTACGATTTGATCCTCCGGTATCTCTCTTTTGCCTATGACACATGCGCCATACTCGATGCCTCTCGCCGTTTCAACAATCACATGATTGTCCTTCTCGACAGGTACATCTAACGGATCAAAATAATAAATCTTACCTGCTTTTTTAAATCGCACACCGACAACAGTGATCATCTATGCCTCCCTAATCTATACATTTAAACAACAGTTTATCCACTGTTAAGTCAAAATTCATATTATTTTTAATCTTTTGATCGATTTCTTCAATACAAGAAATTATTTGAATGTTTTTTTTTCTAGATATACTTGCCACAAATCTCGGCAAATAATCCTTATAATTCAGTATAGTTAAATTCTCTTCACTAATCAATTGATAATTCTTAGTTTCTCTAAAAATCATTACATCTCTAAGTATATCAGACAGGCAAAAGAGCAATGCATTAAATCGAATTTTATCTTGTTTTGCATATGCACCTATTTCTAAGATTCGAGCCATGTCGTTTTTTTCTATTCCCATGACCCAATCCAGTGCTTTTTCTGTTAATTGCTCATTTAACTTAGGCTTATCGCTTGCATGTACATTTAAAATTTGACATCTGGATATTACCGTTTCCAAAAGCATGTCCGCTTGCTCAGTTAAAAAAAAGAATACCGCATATTCTGGCGGTTCTTCAAGTACTTTTAACATCCTATTTTGGGCACGTTCAGTCATTAAATGGACTTTATTAAACAGGATAATTTTATGCTGGCTTTCAAACGGTCTAATAAACACATACTCTTGAAATTGTTCCACCTGGGCGTTTTTTATAGATGCCCCATCTGGTTCAATAACTAAGAAATCAGGGTGATTATCGGATGCGAGTTTTAGACATGACGAACAGGAACCACAAGCTGTGTGTTCCTGTTTGCATAGTATATGTTTAGCGATTTCTTTTGCTAAATTTAAATCTTCTGTTCCTGACAAAAGGTAACTATGTGATAAATGGTTTTGCTTTAATGCCTCTGTGAAAAAGTTTACCACCTTTAACATGAATATCCCCTATAATTTCAAGTAATTTTCAACATCAACTACAAAAATAGTTGCGCCGCCCACGGATATTTCTAAAGGCATTCCCATAACACTGTTATCGCCCATTAAAGACGTCGTCGTCGTAATTTCCTTGCGTGTCTTACACGTATCTTCTATTATTTTGATCGCATGATCAACGCGTTCTTTAGGGATTCCTATAATCAGTGTCGTATTTCCAGATTTTAAGAAACCGCCTGTTGATGCAAGTTTCGTTACACCAAAATCTGAAGCAGTAAGTTTTTTAACAAGCGCATGCGCGTCTTCATCGTGTACGATTGCAATGATTAATTTCATATAATCCCCTCCTTTATCTTATTCTTATTAGTTCGTTGCAGAACTCTGCAACCTTTGATTTTACTTGATTTCATCTATAGAAAATAGCTTATTACCCTCCATTTTGGGTATAAATAGGGTGTGAACCTGTTGATATCTTATACGCAAAGAAAGGAAGGTAATAATG
>CAKMJV010000006.1 GCA_927417275.1 uncultured Clostridia bacterium | reverse complement strand
CAAAAAGTTGCCAGGGACATTCTTCTCCAAGGCATTTGTCATTGCCAAATCCTCTAGAATCATCGACTTGATTTTATCCACTCTATATAATTAGTCATATAAAGGGCGATTATTTGGGAGGTGTTGAGAAAATGAGTATGTTTAAGCGCAAAATTGCATGTGTTTTGTTGATTACCTTACTGGTACCAATGATTGTAGCTTGTGGCAAACAAGACGCAGTTGAAATGCCAAAGCAAACATCAGATATTATTTTTGAGGGCATATTGAATTCAGAAAATATGAATGTTGATATGGATGGTGTGGGGGTATCGGCTACTGCTATTACTTTAGAGGAAGATACGAAACTTACCATTTCAAAGGTTTCAGGTGCGCAGCCGCTTGATGAAGCAGGTGAAATTTTATTGGATGTATATGATTTTAACTTCGAGGGGGTTGAGGCGTTCGAGGGTGTGGTTGAGCTGACCATTCCGCTTTCCTTGAGTTCAAATGAAATACCTGGGGCAGCATATTTAAACGAAAGTACGGGTACATGGGAGCCAATCCCCTTCATATACGATGCGGCCCAAGGTGCAGTGGTGATTTATACGGACCATTTGTCTAAATATGGTGTTTTTTCTATTTCGGGTGAGGGCACAAGGCGGGCAAGAATTGAGTTTTTAGGTTTATTTGGTGAGTCTTCAGATGAAAATTACCTAGCAGCGGTGGAGGAATATGCGATTGGTGGCGTACCAGCTGGTCAGTGCGTAGACATTGGAACAAGTGCGGCTGCAGATGCACTACAACTTGGCGCGGATTTTTTGGGGAATATCGCACAAAGTGCTGGGTATCTTGCTTATGGCGATGATGTGTTAGCAACCATGGGGGATAGTTTTGGCCGTTTGGGTCTTTTGGTTTCTGTGGTTCAAGTGGGTACGAACATTTATAACGGGAAGACGCATGAAGCGGTGGTTGGTAGTATGAAGGCCTCATTTACCTACGTTATGGGGAAAGTGGTTTCAAAACTTAGTAATTCAGTTTTGTCAGCGAGTATGGCGGCAGTGGCGATTACGGATTACGCCATTAATAAGTTTGGTACCGAGGCGTTGACAGGTAGGGCGAGTATGTATCGTGATGCATACGCGATTTATTATCAAAAATCGAATGATGGCTATAAGTCTTCTGCGGATTGGTTTAGGCAGTTTTATCCTTATTTTTCTAACCCGACTATGAATGAAGCGGAGATTCGGGCCGAAATAGATCGAATTGTCACGGCACATTGTAATGAGTTTTGGACGGGGAGCAACCGTTTGGCAATAGATTATTACGTTTCTGAAGCACGTGAGAATTTCAAATGGACGGCAAGTGAAGCGGGCTTAAACGACTCTGTGCGCAATGAAATAAGTGCCGAGCGTCGGTCAATATTATTTAATGATGTTCTCCCGGGTGTGTTTAATCAAATCGCACTGAAAGTAAATCTTGAGAATGAACGCAAGTTGCGTGAAGAGTACCAAGCGCTTTCCACTTATCTTAACCAAGTGATTCAGTTTTCAGTTAAGGATGAGAAGAAATTGTATGCGGATCATTTGGTGCGTTTTGGACCGCTTAACGATCAAGCCTTGGTTGAAAATTGGACAGGTAAATTTAAGTCTGATGGCTCTTTGAGTACAGCGTTTACGCTTTATGCACATATGCTTGCAGGTGCGCCAAATGAACTTAGAATTTACGAGCCCAAGGCAGATATTGAGCGTGATGAGCCGATTCGGGTTATTGAGTTTAAAGTGACGCCACCCGCTGTCGAGATTATATTGGGTGATGATTTGTCGGGGCTTATGTATGTAAGCGGCGATACTTCTAAAGTGCCACAGTTTGGACTAGATGTTGCTTTTAAAGCCATTGAAGCAATCAAAATCGAAAAAGATGGCAGTTTTAAAGTAGAACTTGATTACGCAACGGGTTCAGGGGGTAGTGGCAACAACCGATTTACCAGTGAGGTTCGCGGCTTCGTATTATCAGGTAAAATCGATCCAGGTACACTTTCCGGAAACGCTACTTTTTCGACTTCTATGTCCTTTAACCGTAAAGAAATTAGCCCGCTTGAAGCGATGGAAGGCGAAACAAAAGAGTTTGTAACATCCTATGTTTATGATGACAATGTTTCTGGCACCGTATCTATTTCTGGAAGCGATGGCAATGTTACCTTTGCCATCCAAATGGAAGGTACGCGCTCTGGTTACTCGAAATTGCAACACCACAGTATCGATCAATCGGGCGAAGAAAAATGGGGGGATAATCCTACGATTACTGACAAATCAGGAGAATTCACCAGTTCAGGCACCTATAAATTTGAAGTGAAGGGGAAATAGGCTAATGGCCCTGGATAAAAGAATGTCCCTGGCAACTTTTTGTTAGTTGACATAACTTAAAACTGAAAAACAAGCGAAATGAATGTCTGCATCAATCGGTTACTTGCAAAAAGTTGCCAGGGACATTCTTTTTTCTATTGCGACATTACCATATATTGGATATAATAGCAAATAGATGGAGGTGAAAACAATGCCAAGAAGACGCACGAAATTTATTAATAACGGAGTTTATCACATTATACAGCGCGGCAATAACAAAGCATTTATTTTTGAAAACGCTGCTGACAAACTTTATTTCATGAAAATAGTGGAGACTGTTCAGCAAAAACATCCCTTTATGTTGCTATACTACGTTTTGATGGATAACCACTACCATATGTTGATTGAAATGGAAGAGGTCTCAATCAGCCATATTATGCAAATCATCAATCATAAGTATAGCGTTTATTTTAATCGAAAATATAATCGAACAGGTACCATTTTTGATGCCACATTTAAGTCTTACGAAGTGCATGGTGAAAGATATTTTAGAAAATTGATTCTATATATAGCACATAATCCAGTCCATGCGAAGATTATTGATGATATCAATCGATATAAATGGTGTGCACATAGCGAAATTATTTATAACAAATCATTTGTATTATCAAGGGAAAGACTTTTTCACCATTTACAAGAGGATATGAAAAAAGGCATTCAAGTTTATCACGAACTAATGAGAAACAAAGTAGCTCAAAATTATGTGGACTTAGATGTTCGTCATATCAACAAAGCTATTTCTTTCGACTCGAACCAAGAAGTCTTAAACGCTATAATATGGGATACTTTTCAAGAAAGTCGCGAAAAATACGAAAAACTATTTTCAGACTTACATTCTTCTGAGCGTGCACAACTCAGAAAGGCCTGTGCAATAATTGCAAGCAAAGAAGGATTTTCGATAAGTGAAATAGCCTCATACTTAAAGATCTCGAAATCATCTGTAAGACTAATGCTTACAGATATAGAAACCGTATAATAGGTGACTAACAAAAAGTTGCCAGGGAGAAAACGCACAGCCTTGATGAAAACGCACCCATAGTTTCCATCTGGGAATAGATGATGATATAATAGTGTTATATTAGACTAACAAAAAGTTGCCAGGGACATTTTGAACAGGGACATTTTGAACAGGGACATTTCGAACAGGGACATTTCGAACAGGACATTTTAAAATAAGGATGTGACGACATGAGTTTTAATCAATATGATGATGATGAAGAGGCGTTTGAAGAGGAATTTGAAGAGGAAGTTGATGATCAAATGGACGCTGTTGCGCCTATAAAGAGATCGCATAGGGGTTGGTGGGCGGTTCTGGCTGTGATTGTTCTCTTTGTGGGGACCCTGGCTTTCTATGATTTCGATAAACCAGAGGACTTGCCATTTGAACCTACTGGGGCGGCTCTTGAGGAGAATTTTGACCAAGACGATGTTGGTGTGCCAGTTTCTGAGGAGCAGTTATATGCCATTTTTGGTGACGATTTAACCCGTTTTACTGCGGATTTGTCCCATATCTATAAGGATGATTCTGAATTTTACTCAGATGAAGCTTATATGATTGATACGCTGTTACCCAAGTTGGAGGCTTTTGAAGATCAGTTAAACACAGCCGAGGTTTGGAAGCAGTTTGTTAAGACTTATGAGGAAGCGCAGTGGATTTTGGAGAAAATTTATTGGTATGGCAATTTCGCGAAATCTATTGATGCGTCAAACAGTACGTACCAAAGCTATGTGAATACTGGCGAAAGGCTTTCTCAGTTGTTCAATGAAACCACTGCTTTTTATTTACCAGAATTGGCTTCACATGATGAGTCGACGATTAGAGAGATACTGAATTATGAAGGGATGTCTGTGGAGACTTTAGAAAGGGAAGTTGAAAGTTTCTTTGAATATAAAGCACATATGCTTTCTAAAGAATCGGAAGAAATTGTGGCAACCTTGACGGGTCTATTGAATACACCGAAGAATGTTTGGGATAAAATTACGGTTCTAGATCCATATTTTCCCTATTATGCACTTGAAGATGGCACCATTATAGATTTTGAAAATGAGAAACAATTAAATCAGTTAAGAAGAGACTCAGATATCGCCCCTTCATTGTTTGAGTATGCTATAATGGTTGAACGACAAAACCAAAATGCGCTGGCAGAGTTGTTGGTGAGTGAGGTCAAAAAAAACATTGCGCTAGCCAAAATTTATAATTATGATGATTTTTTATCTTATGGCTTAAGTGGTGCTAAAGTGAGCCCGCAGGTATACTTGGATTTAATAAATTCCACGGAGGTGCATTTAGAAACCTTCCAAAGAAGCCAACGGATTAAAGATGAGCATCAATTATGGATCAATTCGGTGGATGTATATCCAATAGAAAATGCCTATAAGTTGCTTAAGGACAGTTATGCGTTTTATGGGGATACTTATGCAAGGGATTTTGAGTTTGCTGCAAATAACCGTTGGTTTGATTTAGTGGCGGGGCCATATAAAGAAGCAGGCGCTTATGTATCAGGTATAAAAGCCGTTCATCCTTATATGATTATGAGTTATGGAGGCAGTTTAGATGACCTATTCACATTGACGCATGAGTATGGGCACGTTGCAAATTATACATTGTCTCAAAAAAATGTTCCTGGTGTAGACTGGACGCCACAAAATTTTACTGCTGAGATTCCATCGACCCATAATGAAATCGTACTTTCGGAGTACCTTAAAAAACAAGCCACCACAGATGACGAGCGACTTATGTACCTATTAAATGAAATCGATTTGATTGAAAACACCTTCTTTTTTCAAACATTACTCGCTGAGTTTCAGTATGATATTCATTTACGTATCAGCAATGGTGAGTTGTTAACAGCAGACGATTTGAATCGCCTATATGGTGCTTTAGAGATAAAGTATTATGGTGATTTCTTAGAAGAATTTATGTATGAAAAAAGCAGTTCCTATTGGATGCAAGTGCCCCATTTATACTATGGATTTTATGTGTATTCATACTCGACAAGTATCGCACTTGCATATGACATTTATTCTAAATTCGAAGCGGGTGAAATTACACCAGAGATGTATAAGACGTTTTTGAGTTTAGGCTCAACATTATCGCCAGAAGATGCCCTTAATAAACTTGGCGTCACATTAGAAAATAATGATTGGATCGAAGGGTTCTTTGATTATTATAAGGGATTGGTAGATGAGCTTGAGGCGATGGTTGAATAAAATGTCCCTGGAAACTTTTTGCAAGTGGTCGTTTTTGACTACGTAATCCAAAGAACATTTAAACTCAAAAAATCAAAGTGCCTACTGTTTTCAACACTTTTAAATGGTGTTGAAGACAATAGGCACTTTTTCGTATTAAAATGAACTAACAAAAAGTTGCCAGGGACATTTCATTCAAAAAATGTGAAAGGAGCTGTTTTCACAGCTCCCTACGCCAAAAATCTACAAATTAGATTTTATGTAAGTTACACAGGCCTCACAAATAAAACAATCTTTGAACGTTACATCTGCCTCAACGGATCGACAAATTTTGCATGGCACGATTTCTTGTGTTACTTTATCTTCCTTTTCACTTGACATATAAGCCCCCTAAACTTATTTATTTGGAAATAGTTCCCATCTAATTAAGAGTATAGCAAAAAAAATTTAAGGGGTCAATTGATTTTGTGAAAATAATTATATTTTTTTAACATTTAATATTCTAAGTAATCATTTTGACTTCTTTTTGAATTGTGTGTAGATATAATGAGCATATTCACGTATTTTTATTTTTTCTGACAATGGTAGTTCTTTGAGTTTTTTATCATCAATTATTTCAAAAACAAGTTCTTGTTCAGGGGTGGTATGATAAGTCACATTAGGATCATGCAAAGTTGTATCAAACAACAGTGACACCAGTTCTTCCTTAGATATATTAAAATGATTAGAATACTTAATGAGGAACTCACTGCTGGGTTCACGATTTCCATTTTCATAGTGACTGAGCGTTGAAGGAGAGATATTAAATAGCGCAGCGGCCTTTTTCTGTGTCAATTGATGTAATTCTCTAATTTCGCGTAGTTTTTGACCGTTAAACATAGATAACCTCATAATCATGAACTTCTAAATTTTTAAATAGTTGCAATAAGTTCTCAATATATTGAGTTTAGCATAACTTAATTCATATGTTTAAAAGGTTGACGATATGTATATTTTATATGCATATAATTTACAATTTGTAAATTGTGTTGTATTTTCGACTAACAAAAAGTTGCCAGGGACATTCCGTGCATCCCTGCACTAACAAAAAGTTGCCAGGGACATTCCGCGTTTTTTATTTAAGTTTTGTTCATATTTTCTTTTTTTATATAGACATAATTAATGATATAATTACCGCAGGGAATTAGGTAGGGGTTAATGGAGTGGATTCTTTTAAATGTGGTTGGTTTATGATAGAATAGTAGAGAAGATTATCTGTCAGAAATCATGTAAAAGGGGTGTCCTATGTACATAGAAGCGATTATTCTCGGTCTCATTATCGGATTTGTTAGAAACGGTAGACTTAATAATTTTTATGAAGCGCACTTTAAAGGGTGGATCTTAGCATTCTTAGCATTTTTGTTGTTTTTAGTGCCTTATGGCATTAAAATATTGGATATACCTTTTGAGCAACTTGCGTTGATTCCTTACATTTCGATGTGCTTAATCGCATTGGTTGCACTGTTTAATTTCGAGAGAAATGGCATGAAAATTATACTTTTGGGACTTGCACTGAATTTGCTGATTATGGGTCTTAATGGGTATCGAATGCCCGTTGATGCAGCAGCGATGGAAGCCATGGGTCACGGCTCGTTTGTAGAATCATTAACAAACGGTTCAATCGTAAACTACATGACACTAGATGGCGCAAATGTGTTAAGCCCGTATCTGGGGAAAATAATCGCATTGCCCAAAGCATATCCGTTAACGGAGTTGCTTAGCATAGGGGATATCATCGTATCCATCGGAATCGTGGTTTTGATTCAGTATGAAATGTTGTTATCTGCAGTTAAAAGTAGAGGTTCCATGTTGCAATTTACGTACAATTCGCGCTTGCGACGATAACTATATAATGGAAGGAAAAAATAAGACATGAGTATTTTGAAGTTTATTTTTGGTGATATAAACGAGAAGGAAGTCAAAAAGTTAGATAAGATGGCGGATTTAATTGAGTCCCTAGAAGGCAAATTTGAGCAGATGTCAGATGACGCACTTAGACAGATGACGGTTCAATTTAAAGAGCGACTTGCAAAAGGTGAAACACTCGATGACATTTTACCAGAAGCATTTGCAGTAGCGAGAGAAGGCGGAAAGCGCGCATTAGGTATGCGGGCATATCGCGTCCAACTTATGGGGGGAATCGTCTTGCATCAAGGCCGAATCGCTGAGATGAAAACAGGTGAAGGTAAAACGCTTGTTGCCACTTTACCTGCATACTTAAATGCACTTAGTGGAGAAGGCGTACACATCGTAACCGTTAATGATTACCTTGCCATGCGTGATAAAGAATGGATGGGTAAGATCTTTGAATTTTTAGGATTAACCGTGGGCTGTGTGGTACATGGCGTTGAAGGCGAAGACCGAAAAGCAGCGTATCGTGCAGACGTAACTTACGGCACAAATAATGAATTTGGCTTTGATTATCTAAGAGACAATATGGTGATGCGACAAGAGCGTTTGGTACAAAGACCGCTTAACTTTGCCGTAGTCGATGAGGTCGACAGTATATTGGTGGACGAGGCGAGAACGCCACTGATCATCTCAGGTGAAAGTGCAAAATCTACAGATTTATACCGCATCGCAAATCTATTTGCAAAAACCCTTAATAAGGAAGAAGACGTTAAAATCGACGAAAAAGCAAAATCCATCGCACTGACAGATGGCGTAGTTGTCGATAAATTTGGCGAAAAAGAAGAAGGCAGTGAAAGCAGAAATGGCGTTAGTAAAGCCGAGAGATACTTTGGCATCGAGAATTTAAGTGACCCACAAAACATAGAGATTTCACACCATGTAAATCAAGCCATTCGCGCAAACTTTTTAATGAGACGCGATGTGGATTATATCGTAAAAGATGGTGAAGTCATCATCGTAGATGAGTTTACCGGCCGTCTTATGTATGGACGTCGTTATTCAAATGGCCTACATCAAGCGATTGAGGCGAAAGAGAACATTGAAGTCAGAAAAGAATCTCAAACGCTGGCTACTATTACCTTGCAGAATTACTTTAGAATGTATAAAAAATTATCGGGTATGACGGGTACGGCGAAGACGGAAGAAGAAGAATTTAGACACATTTATAACATGGACGTCGTGATGATGCCCACGAATAAACCCATCGCAAGACTCGATTTAGAAGATGCGATTTACAAAAACTTAAAAGGCAAATTTAGCGCCGTAATAAAGGATATCCAGGAAAGACATGCGAATGGACAGCCGATTTTGGTGGGTACCATCAGCATCGAAACTTCAGAATTTTTGAGCACAATGCTTAAAAAAATGGGCATCAAACACGAAGTGTTAAATGCGAAACAGCATGATCGCGAAGCGGAAATCGTAGCGCAAGCAGGCCGTTTTAATGCAGTGACCATCGCCACCAACATGGCGGGTCGTGGTACGGACATCGTACTGGGTGGTAATCCAGAATTTTTAGCAAAACGCGACATGCTTAAAAAAGGCTATGAAGAGCACATCGTAAATACGGTATCAAGCCCGATCATCGGAACGGATCCAGAAGTGCTAGAAGCGAAGCCCGTTTATGACGAACTCTACAAGATGCATAAAGTCGTAACCGATGACG
Organism: uncultured Clostridia bacterium; assembly: GCA_927417275.1. Taxonomy (GTDB): domain Bacteria; phylum Bacillota; class Clostridia; order Peptostreptococcales; family Acidaminobacteraceae; genus Fusibacter_C. The sequence goes on along the minus strand of CAKMJV010000006.1, from coordinate 206,927 downwards.
AAGCGGCAAAAGTTAAAGCGGCTGGAGGCCTTCATATCATCGGTACAGAGCGCCATGAATCCAGACGTATCGACAACCAACTTAGAGGCCGTGCTGGACGTCAAGGTGACCCCGGTTCCACGCAGTTTTACATCTCATTTGAAGATGATTTAATGCGCCTTTTCGTAAGCGATCGCGCAAAATCCATCGTCGACACCTTGGGATTTGACGAAGACATGCAGCTTGAAAACAAACTGTTAACCAAGTCCATCGAAAATGCACAGAAAAAAGTGGAAGGCAGAAACTTTGGCATCCGTAAACACGTCTTGCAGTACGACGACGTCATGAACAAGCAACGTGAAATTATTTATGGACAAAGAAACAAAGTATTGCATGGCGAAGACATCAGAGAAAGTGTCATCTCCATGGTAGAAAAAGTGATTGATCGCTCTATTCCAATGTTTACGGAGGGCTATAAGTATCCAGAAGAGTGGGATTTAGATGGACTATTAAACCATTTCACGCCATTGTTCTTACCTGCTGGATCCATCGTCTTTACAGATATAGAAAACCTTACACTTGAGAAAGTTAAAACCATCGTCTTTGATAAAGCAAAAGAAATATATGCACTCAAAGAAGCGGAAATAACAGAAGAACGTATGCGCGAAGTCGAGCGTGCGATCCTCTTAAGAGTGGTTGATTTACACTGGATCGATCACATTGATGCCATGGATGATTTAAAACAAGGTATCGGATTACGTGCCATCGGACAGCAAGATCCAGTCATCGCATATAAAATGGAAGGCTTTGAAATGTTTGATGAAATGATATCAAATATTCAGGAAGAAACCGTTAAAGCGTTGTTCCACGCGACATTACAGACAGAAACAGAACGCAAAAATGTAGCGAGAATCACAAATATCTCTGGAACAGGTGATCAAGCGGTTTCGAAAAAACCTTTTAAAACAGAAGGCAAAATAGGTCGGAACGATCCATGTCCATGTGGTAGCGGAAAAAAATATAAAAAGTGTCATGGTGCATCGATAGAAGAATAAACCTAGGGCCAGAATTGATCGACTCAACTCTGGCTCTATTACTTGGAGGGCAAGATGATTATATTAGAACGAATTAGCAGAGAGATTAAAAAACTAAAAGCGTCCATCGCCGAGCTCGAGGTGTCACTTTGACCTGGTCAACGTGCGTTACCGAATCGAAGAAATAGAAATGGACATGACGGAACCTGACTTTTGGAATGACAATGAACGTGCGCAAACCAAACTCAAGTTTCAAAAGGCACTGAAGAACAAAGTAGAGGGATATGAAGCTCTGATGCATCAAGCGGTTGACATCGAAGAGTTAATCGAGATGGCACTTGCAGACGAAGACGACAGCTTTGAATTAGAAGTCGAAGCCAGCTATGAGAAACTTAAAGCAGCCTACGACTCGGCACTTTTGGAAACGCTCTTAAAAGGCGAGTTCGATGCCAACAGTGCCATATTATCCATTCATGCGGGATCGGGTGGAACCGATGCGCAAGACTGGGCGGCAATGCTCCTTAGAATGTACAAAAGATGGGGCGAGCGCAGAGGGTATAACGTAAAAACCCTCGATTTACAAGACGATACAGAAGCGGGCATAAAGTCGGTTTCGCTGTTGTTTGAAGGGCTGAACGCATATGGCTTCTTAAAATCCGAAAAAGGCGTGCACCGCATCGTTAGAATATCGCCCTTTGACTCATCTGGCAAAAGACACACCTCGTTTTCATCGGTGGATGTTATGCCTGAACTGGACGATTCAGTAGTCATCGACATCAACCCAGCAGATTTAAAACTCGATACGTATCGCGCATCGGGCGCAGGGGGTCAGCATATTAATACCACGGACTCAGCCGTTCGGATCACACATATTCCCACGGGTGTCGTGGTACAATGTCAAAACGAGCGCTCGCAAACGGCCAACCGCGCCACAGCCATGAAGATGCTCATGGGCAAACTCGTCGAACTCAAAGAAAGAGAACACAAAGATAAAATAGAAGATTTAGCAGGGGATTATTCACAAATCACTTGGGGCAGTCAAATCCGGTCGTATGTCTTTCATCCATATAATATGGTAAAAGACCATCGGACCAATGAAGAAGTAGGTAACATTCAAGCGGTTATGGATGGTGAAATCGATGGTTTCATCGACGCTTATTTAAGGGGGGCAAGTACGCATGGAAACGAATCCAATTAAAGTATCGGAAAAATTAATCATAACCCAATTGGCAAAAGAATTATCGCTTAAGGTTTCACAAGTAGAGGCGACTTTGGCGCTCATCGATGAAGGGAATACCATCCCATTTATCGCCAGATACCGTAAAGAAGTCACAGGCGGTATAGACGATGAAGTGCTAAGAGCGTTTGATGATCGATTAAAGTACTTGCGCGCACTCACAGCCAGAAAAGAAGAAGTATTGCGCATCATTGAAGCACAAGAAAAACTCACACCAGAACTCAGAGCGGAAATCGAAAAAGCAACGGTGCTTCAAACCGTAGAAGATTTATACAGACCGTATAAGCAAAAGAAAAGCACACGTGCCTCAAAAGCCATCGATCGCGGTCTAGAGCCACTGGCCGATGTGATCTGGGATCAATCCTTTTTAAATGGCAATTTTGAAGACTTAGCAAAGACATATATAAATGAAGAAAAAGAAGTTTTAACGGTGGAAGAGGCCATAAATGGTGCAAAAGACATCATTGCGGAGCGTATTTCAGATGCACCTGCGCACCGCGCGGTCATACGATCGAAGTACCTCACACAAGGCACCATTCAGTCCATCGCGGTGGATGAAAAAGAAGCCTCAGTCTTCGAAATGTACTATAACTATTCTGAGCCGATCGCCAAAGTGGCGAATCACCGAATCTTGGCACTTAACAGAGGCGAAGGGGAGAAAGTCCTCAAAGTGAAACTCATCACACCAGATGAGCAGATCGTAGAAAACTTAAAGGCAAAAATCGTCACGCAACCAAAAGCATTGACCACGTCTTATTTATTAGAAGCCATAGACGATTCCTATAAAAGATTGATTGCGCCTTCCATCGACAGGGAAGTTAGAAACATACTCAAAGAACGCGCAGAAGAAGAAGCGATTAAAGTGTTTGGAAAAAACACAAAATCACTCTTACTGGTTGCGCCGGTTAAAGATGCACGCGTACTTGCCATCGACCCAAGTTATCGTACAGGCTGTAAATTATCGGTTTTAGATGAAACGGGTAAACTCTTAGAATACGCGACCATCTATCCAAATGCCCCACAAAACAAAGTGGAAGAAGCAAAAGAAGTTTTAACCAAACTGATTAAAAAGCACAAAATAAACATCATCCCCATCGGAAATGGCACGGCGTCTAGAGAAACAGAACAACTGGTGGCAGAGCTGATTAAGACGTTAGACGAAGAAGTCTATTACACCATCGTAAGTGAAGCGGGCGCATCTGTTTATTCGGCGTCCAAACTTGCCACAGAAGAATACCCAGACATCGACGTCTCCATTAGAGGCGCGATCTCCATCGGCAGACGCCTTCAAGACCCACTTGCAGAACTGGTAAAAATCGATCCGAAAAGCATCGGCGTTGGACAGTACCAACATGACGTAAACCAGAAGCGCTTGGAAGAACAATTGACCAATGTGGTTGAGGATTGCGTTAACAGCGTAGGTGTGGATTTAAATACGGCGACACCATCACTTTTAAGTTATGTATCGGGTATATCGGGCACACTTTCTAAAAACATCGTGGCTTACCGCGATGAAAATGGCAAATTTAAGTCGCGTAAAGAACTGCTAAAAGTAAAAAGATTGGGCGATAAAGTGTACGAGCAAGCGGTGGGCTTTTTAAGAATCCCCAATGCCACAAATCCACTGGATAACACCGCCGTTCACCCGGAAGCATATAGCGCAACTGAAAAACTACTAAAAATCCTTGGCTATACCCAAAAAGACATCGTTAAAGGGGACATAAAAGACATCACCGAAAAAGTAATGGCGTTTTCAGAAGGTCAAGCAGATGCAAGACCTGAATATTTATACCAGTTGGGCTTAGAAAAATTATCCACAGCGCTAGACGTGGGTGCACTGACTTTAAAAGACATCATCGAAGAACTTAAAAAGCCAGGCCGCGATCCGAGAGAAGAAATGCCTAAACCCGTATTTAGAAGCGACGTCCTTAAAATGGAAGACTTACAAGTGGGTATGATTATGCATGGCACCGTAAGAAATGTCGTGGATTTTGGCGCATTCGTAGACATCGGCGTTAAGCAAGATGGCTTGGTGCATATCTCAGAAATTTGCGACCGCTTCATCAAACATCCGATGCAAGTGGTTTCAGTTGGCGACACGGTAAAAGTTCAGATTTTAACGCTGGATTTGGTGAAAAATAAAATTGGCCTTACCATGAAAAATATCAAAGAATCTTAATGCAGTTTTAATAAAGCCGTGATATAATTTCCTTAGTGACACGAAAGAATGTTTTAGGGGGCGAAAAATGTTATTTATTAAAAACGCAAAAATTTATACCATGACAGGCGAAGTCATCGAAAACGGCTGTATCTTAATCGAAGATGGCAAGATCAAAGAAGTTGCCGCTGAACTTGTAACGCCACTGCACGCAGAAGTGATAGACGCTGCAGGTAAAAATGTGTTCCCAGGATTTATCGATGCGCACTGTCACATCGGGATGTGGGAAGAAGGCATCGGTTTTGAAGGGGCAGATGGCAATGAAATGACCGATCCCATTACACCACATTTAAGAGCAATAGATGCCATTAATCCCAGAGACGAAGCGTTTGTAAATGCTTTAAAAGGCGGCGTAACCGCTGCAGCAACTGGTCCTGGTAGTGCAAATGTCATCGGCGGTGTTTTTTCAGTGATTAAACTACACGGCAACCGCGTCGACGATATGATCGTGAAAGAAACATTGGCCATGAAATGTGCCTTTGGGGAAAATCCAAAACGCGTGTATGCAGAAAAGAAAATCACACCGACGACGCGTATGGGCACAGCAGCAAAGTTAAGAGAGACATTAGCCAAAGCGGTTGAATACAGAGATAAAATACGTGCTGCTGGTGATGATGCCAGCAAAATGCCAGGATATGATATGAAAATGGAAGCGATGTTGCCCGTGGTCAATAAAGAAATTCCATTAAAAGCGCATGCACACAGAGCCGATGATATATTCACATCCATTAGAATCGCAAAAGAATTTGACGTGCTGCTAACATTGGAACATTGTACAGAAGGGCACTTAATTGCAGATCAGTTGGCTGCAGAGGGCTACCCTGCGATTATCGGACCTTCGTTTGGCAACAAATCAAAATTTGAACTGAACCAAAAGACCTTTGACACGCCGGGCGTGATGCATAAAGCAGGCGTAAAAATCGCCATTATGACCGACAGTCCCGTGATTCCGCTAGAGTATTTGCCCATGTGTGCAGCCCTTGCATACAAAGCAGGTCTCGATGAAATGGAAGCGTTAAAATGCATCTCCATCAATGCCGCTGAAATTTTAGGCGTAGAAGATCGCATCGGTTCGATAGAACCAGGCAAAGACGCAGACATCGTCATTTGGGACGGCCACCCGTTTGATTTACAAGCAAAAGTGGCATACACCCTCGTAGGTGGAGAAGTCGTATATAAACTCTAAAATCAAGGCGTATCTCGAGATGATGAAAGTCATTCGGGATACGCCTTTTGCATGAATTGAAAAGTCCTCTTTTTTGTTATACAATAAGGTGAGATTTAAGCAAAGGAGCCTTTATGAAACAAATAAAGTTACACCATCTTGAAGATACCATGCAGTTTGCGTCGTTTCTGGCGCAGCACATTAAACCGGGGACAGTGATTTGTTTAGAGGGCGATTTAGGCGCGGGAAAGACCACGTTTACACAATTCTTCTGCCGTGCACTTGAGGTGGACGACTATGTCACCAGCCCCACATTTAACCTTATGAATATTTATCAAGGAAAACTGCAAGATCAGACCATAGATATTTACCATTTTGATGTATATAGAATTTTTGATGCCGATGAAATGCTTGAAATCGGCTTTGACGATTATTTAAATGGCACGGGCATCTGCATCGTCGAATGGGCGACGCAAGTGATGGATTTGTTGCCTGAAAAGCGCATTTGGATCACGTTGACACATATGGAGTCGGGCGGACGATTGCTGGTGGTTGACGGATTAGATGCCGAAGGAGAAGATGCATGTATAATAAAGTAATGGTTATAGATACCTCATCCAGTGCAGCAAGTATTGCGGTGTTTGAAAACGGCATTTTAATCGGAGAAAGTGGCCTCCATTCTAAGACCACCCACTCCATAAAATTTATGCCACTACTCGACGCGCTGATGAAGCAGCTTGAACTTAAAATATCGGACATTGATGCCTATTACGTTTGCGAAGGGCCAGGCTCATTTACTGGCGTACGCATCGGAATCAGTACCGTAAAAGGGTTTGCGCAACCTTTTCACACGCCGATTTATACCTTTACAAGCATGTATTTGCTGGCAAGTGCCATGCGACATGTGGAAGGCCTCATTGTACCTATGATCGATGCGAAACGCTCAGAAGTCTACTATGGGGTTTATAAGTGGTCGGACGGATCGCTTGTATGCCTTGAAGAAGGTGTTGCATCTGTTGCTGAAATCATGCAGCAGGTTAAAGACAAATATGCTGCAGAGCGATACACTTGGATTGGCGATGGTGTGTTGAACTACAGGGAGATGCTATCATTTGAATCAAATGATGCGGTTGGAACGGCTTACGACGCTGCTCAAAGCGCAGGAAAATTAGCGCTAGAAGGGCATAGTGGCACGCCGCAAAGTGCGTTTACGGTGAAGGCAAATTACATGCGTAAATCGCAAGCGGAAAGGGATGTGAAGTAATGGATGATTTTTTAACGCGTCGTATGGTGCGCGAAGACATCGATGACGTGTATGCCATAGAAGAAGCGTCGTTTAAAACACCTTGGACGCGGCAGGCATTTGAGCAAGAAATCGTATCAAATACATTGGCCATTTATTTTGTCATAGAAACGCAAGGGGAAGTCGTGGGTTACGGGGGTATGTGGATGGTCGTAGATGAACTGCATATCACAAACGTAGCCATTAAGCCTGCTTTCAGGGGAAAAGGATACAGTAAACACTTAATGCACGCCCTTATAGCGTACGGCCAAAATAATCGATTTAGTCATATGACTTTAGAGGTACGCGAGCATAATCAAGTGGCGATTTCACTGTATGAAAAATTGGGATTTATCATAGCGGGCAAACGTCCCAAGTACTACTTTGACACGGGTGAAGATGCGTTTGTTATGTGGAAGGAGTTATAAATGGAGGGTAAAATATTAACGCTTGCGATAGAAACGTCCTGTGATGAGACAGCGTGTGCTGTACTTGAGAATGGACGAACCATTTTATCAAATGAAATATTTACACAAATCGAGATCCATCAAACATTTGGGGGCGTCGTGCCAGAGATTGCGTCTCGTAATCACCTTGAAAAAATTTCAGGGCTTGTTGAAGCGGCGTTGGAAAAAGCAAATGCCACATTTGACGACATAGACCATATTGCTGTAACTTATGGGCCAGGTCTGGTGGGTGCACTGCTTGTGGGTTTGTCTGCGGCGAAGGGCCTTGCTTATGCACTGGATAAACCGCTGATACCCGTGAATCACATCGAAGGCCATGTGGCGGCAAACTATATCGCACATCCTGAACTAAAGCCGCCATTTGTATGTTTAATCGTTTCAGGGGGACACACGCATTTGGTAGACGTTAAAGACTATACAGCTTTTGAGATCATCGGACGTACCCGTGATGATGCGGCTGGAGAAGCCTTTGATAAAATTGCGCGTACGCTGGGTATGGGTTATCCTGGAGGTCCATTGATCGATAAACTTGCCAAAGAAGGCAATCCACACGCCATAGACTTTCCACAGGCGATGCTCGATCAAGAGCATTTGGATTTTAGTTTTAGTGGATTGAAGTCAGCGGTGCTTAATTATCTAAACAGTTGCCGTATGAAGCAAATATCCATCGTACCCGCAGATGTCTGTGCGAGTTTTCAACATGCAGTGGTTCAAGTGCTTAAAAGCAAGTCCGAACAAGCGCTTAAAAAGACCGGCTACGACACGTTGGTGTTAGCTGGAGGCGTAGCAGCAAATAGTGCGTTACGCGAGGTGTTGGCTGAAATTAAGGACATTAAACTGTATTATCCGCCCATCGCGTTATGTACCGATAATGCAGCCATGATTGGATGTGCTGGATATTATAATGCTTTAGCAGGCAAAAGAGCAGATTGGTCGATTAATGCAGTACCTAATTTAAAAATCGGAGAATAATAATATGAAAATGGGACGAGAGTCCCATTTACTTTTTTGCAACAAAAATAACGAAAGTGCACGCCGAATAGAATTATGTAAACCAACGGTTGTTAATAGTATGCATGTATTAAATTTAGTACATTTGTGGATAGAATTGTGGATACTGTGGAGTATATTCTATTCGAATCGTTTGAGTCTTAAAGTTTTGTGGATAAACATGTGGAAAACAGTGGATAACCTTGTGAGTTTGTGGATAAAATGTATTATATTCATAGGGTATTCGAAAAATGTATAAAAAACCGACAAAATAATGGGTTACATAATAATAAGAGGTGAAACCAAAGTGGCGAAATTCTGCGCATAAAAAATGGGCCTTGTTAGACCCATTATTTTTAGCTTACCCTTCAATCCCTACGGTATTTAAGTAATTCATAATATCGGCAATTGATGTAAATTGTTCAGCAACTTCATCTGGAATCTCGATTTCGAATTCATCTTCGATCGCCATGATGATTTCGACGGCATCTATAGAGTCGATGTCCATACTATCAAAAGCAGTTTCTGCTTTGATCTCGCTAGGATCGATCACACTTAATTGCTCAACTATGATTGCCTTTATTTTCTTAAACATAGGTACCTCCTAAATATAGTGAAAAATGCATGTTCAAAACGGGTGCTTAGTACTTAGTTTTAATTATAAAGAAAAAAATCATTTTGTCTATACGCATTCTAGGGTTTCTTTCATAAGATATTTGAAGAAATTATAATAATTCTAACAATTCATCCAATTCTGAATAAAGCGATTGAATCTCTTCTTTGGTTTCAGCGTGCTTTATTTGTGTGGCCTGCGTACGTGTAGGGTCGGTATAGACATCGGGATCACATAAATCTAACTCAAGTTGATGAAGTGCTTCTTCCATTTTTGTGATTTTTAATTCTAAGTCTATGGCACTTTGCTTTAATTTTTTTTCTTCAGATTTTTTTTCTTTCTCTTTTTTGAGTATTTCTTTCTGTTTGGTTTTGGTAAGTCCTAAGTCTATGGGCTCAACTGTATTTTGGGTTTCTTTTTCTATGGTTTTTAGTTGATAGTAGTCGTAATTGCCCCAATACACTTCGATGCCATTTGGCGTCATTTCGAAAATCTTATTACAGATTTTATTTAAAAAGTAACGGTCATGCGAGATGGTTAACATGGTGCCATCGTAATTAGAGAGGGCTTCTTCCAGCGTCTCTTTGGCATACAAGTCCAAATGGTTTGTCGGTTCATCTAAGAACAATACATTTGCAGAAGATAACATCAGTTTTAGCAGCGAAACGCGGCTGCGTTCACCGCCGCTGAGTTGATGAATCATCTTTTCGATGTCATCGCCTGAAAACAAGAATGCACCGAGTAACTTACGAACTTCCGTTAATGTGAGGTTCGGCTTTTGCTCGTGTATTTCTTCTAACACCGTATGGTCTAAGTTAAGCGTGTTAAGTTCCTGATCGTAATACCCTGGCATGATGTGGTGTCCCCAAGACAGTGTCCCTGAATCCACAGGTAATTGCGAGAGTAAAATTTTAAAAAGTGTGGTCTTACCCACGCCATTTGGGCCAATTAGGCCGATGCGATCGCCGTTGTAGATTTCGAAGTCAACATGTTCAAAGACTTTGTTTTGATCGTAAGCTTTGCTTAAATCTCTGGCGATCAAAATGTCTTTGCCTGTTTTTGCGCCAGCCTTTAATGCCATCTTAAAATGTGCTTTAAAAACTTGAGGCTGCTCCACCAGTTCCATATGCGCCAAACGCTTTTCTCTCGAGCGTGCACGTTTTGCTAGTTTTTCGGTACCACGCTCTTTAAACTTGCGAATCAATTCCTGTTGCTTAGCGAGTTCGCGTTGCTGCGCTTCATACTGCTTTAATTCTGCTTCATAAAAAGCTTTCTTTTGGACGATAAACGTTGAATAGTTGCCATTATAAGCCGTTAATTCCCCCGATTCTATTTCGAAGATCCGCGTGGTAATTTGATCGAGGAAGTAGCGGTCGTGGGAAATCATGACGATGGTCCCATTATAATCTTTGAGATAGTTCTCTAGCCATTTGATAGCAGCGATATCTAAGTGGTTGGTGGGCTCATCTAAGAGTAAGATGTCTGGCTTTTTTAAGAGAAGTCTGGCAACGCCTACGCGTGATTTTTGTCCACCACTGAGTTGACTGATGGGCCGCAGATACTCGGACTCTTCAAAACCGAGTCCGTTGAGAACACCACGTACCTTGCTGCTTACAGCGTAGCCGTCCAGCTGATCAAACTTTTCTTGTAAAGCGCTATACGCTTCTAAGATGTCATCGCTGTGTTCGTGTTGCATACGCGCTTCAAGGGTACGCATTTGTTCTTCGACGGTAAAAACATCGCTAAAGATTGATTCACAGTAGGCATAAGCAGAATCCTGAATGTCCAGATTTGTGTTTTGCTCCAAGTAGCCTATGGTCAAATCCTTAGCATAATATATTTCACCGGCATCTTGGATTTCAAGACCCATTAATATTTTCATTAAAGTGGTTTTTCCAGCGCCGTTTACGCCGATTAATCCGATTTTGTCTTTGGCATTAACAGTAAAACTGACGTCTTCGAAGATGGAATCGATGCCGTATGTCTTACTGATGCCCGTACAAGAGAGTGCAATCATAAATACCTCATCCTTTGCGTTGATATGAAAAGATTGTTAAAAATATTTTCATAAGTCACTAGATATTATATCTTAAATCGTATAAAATAAAAAGAGATTCGTGAGGCTAATAACCTTGTTATATATTTGACAGACTTTCTCTGAAAGTGATATAATTATACCAGATTTTAGAATAAATGAAGAGGTGGCAATATGAAAGATAAAAACATTTCTGTAGCGGTTATTAGACGTTTACCTAAGTACCATCGCTATTTAAAGGAACTTCTAGATAACGACGTTAAACGCATATCTTCAAAAGAACTCAGCAAAATGATCGGTTTTACCGCATCGCAAATTCGTCAAGATTTAAACAATTTCGGCGGTTTTGGTCAACAAGGATACGGGTACAACGTGGAAGATTTATACATGGAAATAGGCAAGATTCTTGGTCTTACGAGACCCTATAATGTCGTGATCGTTGGTGCGGGGAATTTGGGTCAAGCCCTTGCAAATTACACGAGTTTCGACCGATTGGGCTTCAAACTTCAAGCCATGTTTGATGTGAACCCAAAGATGATCGGCCTTAAGATTAACAGCGTTAATGTAATCGACATGGATCAATTTGAAACATTTGTTGATGAAAATAATGTTGAGATCGTCTACATTTGTACCAGCAGAGAAGGTGCACAAGATGTAGCAGATCGTATTCAAAAAACAAAAGCGCGTGCGATTTGGAATTTTGCTCCGGTTGATTTAAAAATTAAAAATGATATGATTGTCGAAAATATTCATTTAATTGATAATTTGCTAACGGTTTCATACTTCTTAAAAAGCCGCATGGAATAGATTTTATCGAGCAAAATAGAGCGTTTCTCAAAAATGATTTAAAAATCATTATGAGACGCTCTTTTTTTTTGTTAAAATAGAACCAGGGATTGTTAAAAGGGATTTTAAAAAAAACTAGGGAGGTAACAAAATGAAAGAAGTTGTAATCGTAAGTGCAGTTCGTACAGCCATAGGTTCGTTCGGTGGTTCACTAAAGGACATTACACCAGCAGAACTAGGTGCAACCGTTATTAAAGGTGCTTTAGAGAAAATTGCACTCGACCCAACGCAAGTGGAAGAAGTGATTTTGGGCAGCGTCATCCAAGCGGGCTATGGACAAGGCGTTGCGCGACAAGCGTGGATTAAAAATGGCTACCCAGTTGAAGTGCCATGTACCACCATTAATATGATATGTGGTTCTGGACTTAAAGCGGTTTCTATGGCGTACCAATCCATCGTGTCTGGTGCAAACGATGTGGTGATCGCAGGTGGTACTGAAAACATGAGCATGGCACCCTATGTTATTAAGAGTGGCAGATGGGGACAACGTATGGGAAATGGCGAACTATACGACACCATGGTGATGGATGGACTTTGGGAAGCGTTTAATAACTACCACATGGGTATGACAGCTGAAAACATCGTGGCTCAGTGGGGCATTACCAGAGAAGAACAAGACACCCTTGCTTTTAATTCACAAAGAAAAGCAGCAGCAGCACGTGCATCGGGAAGATTTGCAGATGAAATCGTACCTGTATTTTTGCCAAATCGCAAAGGCGATCCGATTCGATTTGATGCAGATGAATATATAAAAGAAACAACAGTGGAAAAGTTAGCGGCATTAAAGCCCGCATTTAAACGCGATGGTGGCAGTGTGACGGCAGGCAATGCATCGGGTATTAACGATGGTGCATCTGTGGTGATCGTCATGAGCAAAGAAAAAGCCGATGCGTTGGGTTTAACGCCATTATGTACCATCGTTTCGCATGCTTCTGCAGGTGTAGACCCAAAAATTATGGGTATAGGTCCAGTGCCAGCGACTAAAAAAGCGCTTAAGATTGCTGGTTTAACCGTAGAAGATTTAGATCTAATTGAAGCCAATGAAGCGTTCGCAGCACAAGCATTTGCTGTGGGCAAAGAACTTGGTTTTGACCCAGAGAAAGTAAATGTAAACGGCGGCGCGATCGCACTGGGTCATCCAATTGGTGCATCCGGTAACAGAATTCTCGTTACTTTGATCCATGAACTCAACAAACGGGGTGGCGGCTATGGCCTCGCAACATTATGTATTGGCGGAGGCATGGGCGAAGCGCTTATAATCAAGAAGTAGAATTTATAAAACGTTAGGAGATTTTATGGCAAACTACACCAAAGAGATTTCGCATATGCTTGATCGTTTAAACACAAAAATACTTTCACAAGACAAAGAGGGTTATTTTAAAGCGTCTTTAAAAACCAAATTAAGCCTGATTGACTTGATGATGATTAAACAGATTGGCGAGCACGGTGAAGTGCGCCTAAATCAACTGATAAAAGTACTAGAAGTGGATCGAAACTTGGTGACAACCACCGTAAAGAAACTCATGAGTCACAAATGGATTCAAAAACGCGTTGATGCCACAGATGGTAGAGGGCAGATTTTGTGCTTATTGCCAGCAGGGGTTGAACTTTATGATGAGATTTTGGATCTACAAAGAAAAGAACTTGAATTTATATTAAATGATGTCACCATTAACGAAGAAAAAGCGATTTTGAAGTTTATCAGTAAAATCGTTCAGTACCACACCGATAAGTTTGAAATTAAACCATAAAAAAAGAACTGCTTCAGTGGGTTGATCAGGTCCACTGAACAGTTCTATTTTTTTATCGTTTTATTCTGGTTGTGGTGCGTCCACTGGACAAACATTTGCACAAGCGCCACAGTCGATGCAATCTGCATTAACTACGTAGATGCTGTCACCAGCTGAAATAGCGTTAACTGGACATTCTGGCTCGCAAGCGCCACATGAAATACAAGAATCATTAATTACGTACATAATAATACCTCCTTATTTATTCTATAGTTGATTTCGCTACCTCATTATAATACCCCTTGTATTTAACACACAACAGGATTTAAGAATAAAAGCCTGAATTCAGAGCACCTACAATGATAATCATTATTATTTTATAGGGACAAACAATGCCCACCAGGGCTTAAAAAGTTTATGTAACTGTTGCAAAAAATTTATAGATTTAATTTCTTTTATGGTTTACACTATAGGTGGAATATGTTAATATTAAAGCGTTGAGGGGATTAATATTTTTTTAACAATCTAGTACGGCGAGATCCCCAAAGGTACCAAGGGTAACCTTAGATCATTTTAAAGGAGATGTTTGATATGAGCTACATTCATGAGGTATTTGAGCAAGTCAAATTGAGAAATGCGGATCAACCAGAATTCTTACAGACAGTAGAAGAAGTTTTCAAGTCATTAGAGCCTGTAATTGCAAAACATCCTGAATACGTTAAAGCAAACTTATTAGCAAGAATGGCAGAACCTGAAAGACAAATCATGTTTAGAGTTCCTTGGATCGATGACGCAGGCAACCTCCACGTTAACAGAGGTTTTAGAGTTCAATTCAACGGCGCAATCGGACCTTACAAAGGCGGCATCAGATTCCACAAATCTGTAAACCTTAGCATTATCAAATTCCTAGGTTTTGAGCAAACATTTAAAAATTCATTAACAGGTTTACCAATTGGCGGCGGTAAAGGTGGTTCTGACTTTGATCCAACAGGTAAAACGGATGCAGAAATTATGAGATTTTGCCAAAGCTTTATGACAGAGTTATATAGACATATCGGTCCAGATGTAGACGTTCCTGCTGGCGACATCGGTGTTGGTGGTAGAGAGATTGGTTACATGTATGGTCAATATAGAAGAATCAAAGGCGCATTTGAAAATGGCGTTTTAACAGGTAAGGGCTTATCTTACGGTGGTTCATTAATTAGACCTGAAGCGACAGGTTTCGGCGTAACTTACTTCACAAACGAAATGCTTAAAGCAAATAACGAAACTTTTGAAGGAAAAACAGTTGTTTTATCTGGATTTGGTAATGTTACTTGGGGTACGGCATCAAAAGTTACTGAATTAGGTGGTAAAGTTATTACTATTTCTGGTCCAGATGGATACATTTTAGATGAAGCGGGTATTTCTGGCGAGAAGATCGACTACTTATTAGACCTTAGAGCTTCTGGTAAAGATATCGCTGCACCTTATGCAGATAAATTCCCAGGTTCTAAATTCTTCGCAGGCAAAAAGCCTTGGGAAGTTAAAGGCGACATCTGTATTCCATGTGCAACACAAAATGAAATTAGAATGGACGATGCGAAACTAATCGTTGCTAATGGCACGAAGTTCTTATGTGAAGCGGCAAATATGCCATGTACAAATGAAGCGGTTGATTACTTCATCGAGCACGGCGTAATCGTTGGTCCTTCCAAAGCAGCAAATGCTGGTGGTGTTGCAACTTCAGCGCTTGAAATGAGCCAAAACTCTATGAGATATTCATGGACTGCAGAAGAAGTAGATGCTAAATTACACCAAATCATGAAAAACATCCATGACAATTCAGCAGCAGCAGCTAAAGAATACGGTCTTGGTTACAACCTCGTAGCAGGCGCTAATATCGCTGGCTTCAAAAAAGTTGCTGAGGCGATGCTTGCTCAAGGCGATTACTAAGATTAACAATTAAATGCAACTCTAAACGAGCCTTCGGGCTCGTTTTTTTACGTTTAGATTTCTGAACACGTTGTAATTTATTTACAACGTTTCAACTCGCAGTTGCATAAATACGCCCTTTTGCTATAATATGTTTATATATGAGTTATAAACAGGAGGGCAAATTGAAAAACGAAACCACCGTTTTATTAAGAGACGTTTTAAATCTATCACTTTTTGAGACATCTAAAGTACTAACCGATCATGAGCAGTTGATGGGACAAGTATCATCTATTAATGTGATGCTCGATAAAGAAATCGTAGACTGGATCGGCCAAGAGGGTCAACTTATTCTAACCACGGGACAGATGTTTGAGAAAATGCCAGTGGTTGATCAAATGAACTTGATTAAAGCGATTTCTGAAAAACACGTTGCAGCCGTGTTTATAAAAATCACGCCTTATATTGAAGCGTTGCCCGATGAAGTCATGGCGCTTTGTAATACGCTGAATTTGCCTATTATCGATTTGGATTATCAAGTGTCCTTTACGGAAATATTTTCAAAAGTATATGCGCTTATGTTTGAACGTCAGTCTGCTGTGCTCCAGCGTGTTGAAACGCTCCATAAAGATACCATGAACGTAGTGGTTAGTGGTGGCAACATCGACGATATACTTAAAAGTATACACAAAACCATCGTCTCACCTGTTTTTATACGCGATTACTATTTTGAAGACACCTACTTTATTAAACAGGCATTTGAAGACGACTATGCCATGCTGTATGAAAATATAGAGGGGATTCAACTGGATGGTAAAAATTCTAAGCTCATTTGGGACACCGTTACGTTTAAAGACAAAGAGATTGAGCGTTTGATTATTCCGATTTTTGTAAAACACCAAGTCTTTGGTCATATCGTCACCTATGGTCGTGAACTTGGCATTTCGAACTACGATAAATTGGGTTTGGAAGCTGCTTCAAACATCATCGCGCTGGAATTCCTCAAGAAAATATCGGTTCAAGAAGTCGAAAACAAGTATAAGTTGGAGTTTTTTGACGATTTAATTTCACTCGATGAAGTAAGACGTACCAAAGCGGTGGAACGCGCGACAAATTTTAGACTCTCTGAAAGTGCCTATTATGTCATTATGGACATTAATGTCTATAATAAACAAACGATTGATGAAACGGAAAAGGCATTAAAAGTTGCCTATTTAATCGAAATGATCTGTAAGGATATGGGGCGTGCTTTTATGATCTTAAATAAAAGCGATCGTATTTATTTGATGATTATGCTAAAAGAAGGCGAAGGCACCACAGTGGTTAAGCGCTACTTAAAGTATATCCACGACATTTTAAAATCTAAAATGAAAAAATACCATTCTCAAATCGGTGTCGGTCGCGTATATAAAGGGCTCCATCAAGTGCATAAAAGCCTGGTTGATGCTTCTAAAGCGCTTGAGGCGGCGATGTTCTATATGGAAGATGACGTGGTCCTATTTGAAGAAATGGGCATCTATAAAATCTTATCAAACGCTGCCATTAAAACAGAACTTGAAATCTTTTATCGCGATGTGTTAGAGCCGCTTGTTTTATATGATCGAAGAAAAGATACGGAATTGGTGAAGACGCTTGAAGTGTATTTTCAGTGCAATGGCAATCTAAAGAAAATGTCCGAAAGCCTCTATACACACTATAATACAGTGTTATACCGTCTCAGTAGAATTCAAGAAATCATCAAAGTCGATTTGGATGAAGAGGAACATCGTTTTGCCATTCAAACGGCTTTAAAGGTACACAAAATTATGAAATTTTAAGCGTCAACCGATAGCTGGTATGTGGACTTAAAATAGACGCTCTAAAGGTATAGTGGTTTCAGTGATATATAGAACGTGAAGAAAAGTGGAGGCGAACATGATAACGAACCATGAAATTTCAAAGGCGATGCAAGTAAAATTAGACGATATTTTTGCTGAACTTCCTGAGTATCCTGAATTTCAAAAGGGCATCAGGCGCGCACCCAAACGCAATTTAACGCTGAATCAGGACGAAGTGGGATTGGCGTTAAAAAATGCGTTAAGGTATATACCTGAAAAATGGCAAGCGGTACTTGCGCCCGAATTTTTAGAGGAACTATTAACACATGGCCGAATTTATGGCTATCGTTTTAGACCCGTTGGTAATATTTTTGCAAAACCGATCGAGGCATACAAAGGTAAAATCGTAGAAGGTAAAGCCATCCAGGTGATGATTGATAATAACTTGGACTTTGAAATTGCCCTTTATCCATATGAACTTATAACCTATGGGGAGACCGGTGCAGTTTGCCAAAACTGGATGCAGTACCATCTGATTAAGAAATACCTAGAAATCATGCACAGCAAGCAAACCTTGGTGTTGCAATCAGGTCATCCATTAGGCCTCTTTGGTTCGCCAGAAAACGCGCCGAGAGTCATCATAACAAATGGTCTCATGATCGGTATGTTTGACGATTTAGAAAACTTTAATCGTGCGGCGGCATTGGGCGTTGCATCTTATGGTCAAATGACTGCAGGTGGCTGGATGTATATTGGTCCACAAGGCATCGTTCACGGTACGTACTCAACGCTTTTAAATGCGGGTAGAGATAAACTCGGCATTCCGGAACAAGAAGATTTAAAAGGCCGTTTGTTTGTAACCTCTGGGCTTGGCGGCATGAGTGGTGCGCAAGGAAAAGCGGCAGAAATAGCAGGGGCTGTGGGCATCATCGCCGAAGTGGATGATTCTAGAATTGAAACCCGATTTTCTCAAGGTTGGATCAGTGAAGTGACGCGTTCGCCTAAAGAAACGTTTGATAAGGCAAAACAGTATCAAACAGAAGGCCGTGCAATCGCCATCGGCTATCATGGCAACATCGTCGACTTGTTAGAATATGCCGTTGAAAATAACGTGCACATCGATTTGCTATCGGATCAGACGTCGTGCCATAATGTTTACGAAGGTGGGTACTGCCCAGCGGGTATAACATTTGAAGAAAGAACACAGCTTCTGGCAAATGATAAAGAAACTTTTGTTCAAAAAATAGATGAGACCTTGGTAAGGCATTATAAAGCCATCAAAGCACTGGTTGCTAAAGGCGTGTACTTCTTTGACTATGGCAACAGTTTTATGAAGGCTGTTTACGATGCTGGCGTGAAAGATATTTGTAAAAATGGCTATAATGAATTAGATGGTTTTATATGGCCTTCTTATGTGGAAGACATCATGGGTCCTGTGCTTTTTGATTATGGTTATGGCCCTTTTAGATGGGTATGTTTAAGCGGAGATGAAACCGATCTCGATAAGACCGATCGTGCAGCCATGGACTGTATCGATCCCAATAGACGTTTTCAAGACAGAGACAACTGGGCTTGGATCAGAGATGCGAAGAAAAACAAGTTGGTGGTGGGTAGTAAGGCGAGAATTCTTTATCAAGATGCGCTTGGCCGACTTAAAATCGCCCTTAAATTCAATGACATGGTTAGAAATGGTGAAATCGGTCCTGTTATGCTCGGCCGCGATCACCATGATACGGGTGGTACGGATTCGCCTTTTAGAGAAACATCGAACATTAAAGATGGTTCAAACATCATGGCGGAAATGGCGACGCATATCTTTGCTGGCAATGCAGCCAGAGGCATGAGTATGATCGCACTGCACAACGGTGGCGGCGTAGGCATCGGAAAATCCATTAACGGTGGATTTGGTATGGTTTTAGATGGCAGTGAACGCGTGGACGAAATTTTGAAAAACGCCATGCCGTGGGATGTTATGGGCGGCGTTGCAAGACGTGCCTGGGCCAGAAATGATCATGCACTTGAAACCACCATCGCTTATAATGAAACGCGAGCAAACGATCACATCACGTTGCCTTATTTAACCAACGAGGATTTAATAGCCGATTTGGTGGATCGTGCGTACCAACATTATAAAAAGTAAATAATGAAGCTGCTGATCGTAATGAAAGGCAGCTTTTTTATCAAGAGGTCCTTATGCGCTTTGAAGTTCGATTTTTCAGCAAGCCTAATTTAAGTGTAGATGGTCAAGTTACGGTCGTCGCCCTAAAACGCAGTGAAGCGATTTTGTATTATGTTGCTTATGAAAAACGCGTGACTCGGGAAGAACTCGTAAGGCTTATTTGGCCTGAAATTGATTCGGTGACGGCTAAAAAAAATCTCAGAAACAGTTTGTATCGTCTCAAAAAAGATTTGGGGTTTGAGCCCTTTTTTTACCCGACGAAATCGGTTATCGATTTTGACCCGCAGTTGGATCTGTTTGTGGACGTGCTGTCTGAAGGGGTAGATTTTCTAAGAACATATAAGGGCAAATTTTTGGAGCATTTTACGCTCAAAGAGTCTGAAGCGTTTGATCGATGGCGTACGGAAATTGAGCGCGATTTAAATCAAAAATACCTTAAGTTGGCTGGACCGTATATTGAAGTGTGCATAAAGGATCAAAGGTATGAAGAAGCACTTGAAATAACCAAAGTGATGTTTAAAATCGATGACTATAATGAGCATACGGCTAGATTGCTGATGCAACTCTATCATGCATTGGGTCAGACGCGGAAAATAACGGATGTTTATGTGGGTCTTAAAAAGGCGCTTGATGAGGAGTTGGGCATACAACCCGACAAATTAACGCGCGATTTTTATTACCAATTGATGTATACGCCCATCGAAACCCTTAATACGACGCGCGGTTTTTATGGCAGAGTGGATGAACTCAAACAGATTCACGCGCAACTCAGTGGGCTGGTTTATAAGGGTAAAAGCAAATCGATTATCGTGATGGGTGAAGCGGGAGTGGGAAAGAGTAAGTTGATCGAAATCGCACTTGACCCTTATTTAAAAGATATCGAAGTGCTAAATATGAATGGGTATGCCGATGATTCGAGCTATGCGTACAAAGCGTGGAATGATGTTTTCGTCAAGTTATCCGAGTGGATTAAGGCAGATGGCGTTTCCATTTCGGATGCGGTTTCGCAAATGTTGGTAAAGTTTTTTCCAGGATTTGATCCGGCATATACCCGTCAAACCATGGAAAATTCTGAATCTTTAAATCTCGACTTTGTAGAGCGTTCGGTGGTTGCATTGTTCAAAAGCGTGCTTGAAAACAGAAAGGTGCTCCTCGTAATAGAGGATTTGCAGTGGGTTGACGCACCCAGCTTAAAACTGCTTCAAAATTTAGTCCTTCACGTAGAGGGGTTCACTTTTATAGCCAGCTTGCGCAATGAAAGTGCGCCGTCCATAGATGTTTTCATCTCTCAACTGGTCAAATATGACAGGTTGTGTTTAATCGAACTTTCGAGGTTTAGCAGAGAGGAAACTTATGCACTGATTCAGAGTTTGTCAGAACAGGCACTCGATGATATGCAAAAGCAAAAGATTTTTGAAGCGTCTGAAGGCAATGCTTTCTTTATCGTGGAAGGCACGGCGGCCATCCATCAAGATTTAGAGGCGAAGACGCTGCGCGTAAAGGGGATTTTGGATTCTCGGTTTTACGGGCTTGATGCCAATGTGATGAAACTTTTGGTGATCATCGCGATGTTTTTTGATGGCATCGACTATGAGATGTTGCTCAAACTCTATGCAGTGGATGAAGATGTTCTTTTGGAATACCTTCAGCAGTTGAGAGAGAAGTTTTTAATTAAGGAAGTGGAATCCGAGGCGCAGGTCAAATTTATGTTCACGCACCATAAACTGCGCGAGCATATATATGAAGAAACGACACTTGTTAAAAAAAAGGTGCTGCACAATCGAATCGGTTTGCTGTTAGAAGAGACGCTAGAGGGTGGACACAAAGATGTGTTGGTTTATCAAAAGTTGATTTATCATTATAAACACTCTGGAAATACGCGGAAGCATTTACATTTCTATTTAAAGTATCTTAAAACGTATTTCGATTTTAGCCATGAACTCTACCCTGAACTGGCTTTTTATTCGCCGCCTGTGCTTGAACGTCAACCCGAAGACTATTTTTTAGAACTGGAAACACTGATTGCGAAGCTCGGTGACGAATCGGATGCATTGGTGGTGGAATACGATCATATGAAAGCGCGGTATTTGATTAGAAGTGGGGCGTATGCGCAAGGCATGGTGCTTATTAAGAAAGTAATCGCCAGTAGCAGCGCAGTTCAAGATCATGAAATGCTGTTTAAAGCGTATGTACAATGGTTTTATTATCTCATTCAAACGGAGCGAACAGAAGAAATGGACGCGGTACTACAGGCCATGGAAGGACCCGATTTATCCGATAAAAGCAAAGCGGTCTTGTTGCGTTTAAAAGGTATTTTTGCGCTAATGACTGAAAGGTACACCGAGGCCATCCTGTATTTTGAGGCGTCTATCGGTATATTTGAACGATTGGGCGATCGAAATCAGTATGTGTTAAACATTGCGGCAGCGCATAATTATATTTCTGAGGCGCATAGACGGCAAGGGGCGTATGATTTAGCGCTTGAGGTTGTGAAACGCGCCATCGCGCTATGTAGTGATTATAACATTATAAGGGGCATTTCTATTTTTAATACCAATGCGGGCATCATCGCTTACAAAAAAGGCGATTGGGAACTTGCTCGGGATTATTTTATTAAGGCGCTTAAAAATTTTGATGCGGTTGACACATTATGGCGCAGAAGTGAGGCAGAGGGCTATCTTGGATTAATTGAGGTGAAATACGGTGTGCGTGAGAAGGGTTTGTCCTATTTGGAGCAAGCAAAGGCCCATGCAAATGCCATCGGCACACCAGAAACCATAACATTAATTCAAAGTCTTGATAATGAAGCGAGAAATGGGTATGATTATAAAACGAAGCTATGACACTTGTAAGAAATGAAAGGGGACTGTTATGAAAACGGATGTTCAAATTGCACAAGAGGCACAAAAGCAACATATTCGCGAAATAGCAAACAAAGTGGGAATTTCTGAAGATGATTTAGAGTTGTATGGTAATTATAAAGCGAAAGTACACCTCGATGTGCTCACGCGTAATCAAGACAAACCAGATGGAAAATTAATTTTGGTAACGGCTATAAACCCAACTGCGGCAGGAGAAGGCAAAACGACGGTTAATGTCGGACTCAGTATGGGACTTAATAAAATCGGCAAGTTGACGTTTACGGCTTTAAGAGAGCCATCGCTTGGACCTTGCTTTGGTGTCAAAGGTGGCGCTGCAGGTGGTGGTCATGCACAAGTTGTGCCGATGGAAGACATCAATTTACATTTTACAGGCGATATTCATGCGGTAACCACTGCAAACAATCTTTTGGCGGCATTAATCGACAACCACATCCACCATGGCAATGCGCTTGGCATCGATCCAAACCGCGTGACTTGGAGACGTGCCATCGACATGAACGATCGTGCGCTTAGAAACCTTGTAATCGGGCTTGGTGGTAAAACAAATGGCGTGACGCGCGAAGATGGGTTTGATATCACTGTTGCTTCTGAAGTTATGGCGATTCTTTGTCTCGCAGACAGTTTAGAGGATTTAAAAGCGCGACTGGCTAAAATGATCATCGGCTACACCTATGCTAATAAACCTGTAACTGCAGCGGATGTTGAAGCAGTGGGTGCGATGGCGCTACTATTAAAAGATGCGATTATGCCAAACCTCGTTCAAACACTTGAAAATACCCCTGCTTTTATCCACGGTGGTCCGTTTGCGAACATCGCGCATGGTTGTAACTCGGTGATTGCGACTAAGACTGCTTTGAAACTTGCAGATTATGTGGTTACAGAAGCGGGCTTTGGTGCGGACTTAGGCGCTGAAAAATTCTTCGACATTAAATGCCGTTATGCGGGACTTAAGCCGAGTGCAGCGGTGGTGGTTGCCACAGTGAGAGCGCTTAAAAAGCACGGCGGTATGGATAAAAATGAATTGGGCGTGGAAAACATTGAGGCATTAAATGCGGGATTTGAGAACTTAAGAAGACATGTTGAAAACATGAAAAAGTTTGGCGTGCCAGTGGTGGTTGCCATTAATGAATTCCCGACAGATACTGAAAATGAAGTGCGTCATTTGGAACAAAAATGCGATGAAATCGGTGTACCCGTAGTCCTTACACAAGTTTGGGCAAAAGGTGGCGAGGGCGCAGTGAAACTGGCTGAGAAGGTGGTTGAACTGGTTGAGTCTGGCGTTGCAAACTTTAAGCCGCTTTACGCGCTTGAACAACCGATCATCAGTAAAATAGAAACCATCGCGAGAGAAATTTATCGTGCGGATGGCGTAGAATTTACGAACAAGGCGATTAAGAACATCAAAAAGTTTGAAGAAGATGGATTGGGTAATCTTCCGATTTGTATGGCGAAAACGCAGTATTCTTTTTCAGATGATCCAAACTTAATCGGCGCACCAAATGGATTTAAAATCGTAATCAACGACGTTAAAGTTTCTGCAGGTGCTGGATTTATCATCGCGCTTGCTGGTGATATCATGCGGATGCCAGGGCTTCCAAAAGTACCTGCTGCCAATAAAATCGATATTTTATCGGATGGCGAAATAATCGGACTGTTTTAGTCTAAAAACCTTTGCATTCTGTATCAATCACTGCTAATATTGAAATAAATGTTTGAGGTGATTGAATGCTCGGATCAGTTGTAAATGCCATCGCGATCATAGTGGGTGGCGTTATAGGAATTCTTCTAAAAGGTGGCATGCCTGAACGCATGAGCCAGACCATCATTCAAGGCGTTGGTCTTTGCGTAGCACTTATCGGTGTAGCAAGTGCGCTTGAAGGGATGGCACATATTATGCCCATCATCTTTTTTATCGTGATTGGCACACTCATCGGAGAGGGCATCGATATAGAGAAAAGGCTCGAACGTTTTGGCGATCGATTGGAGAAAAAGTTCGCTAAAGATGGATCGAACTTCAGTAAAGGGTTCGTCACGGCGAGTTTGCTGTATTGTGTGGGTGCCATGGCGATTATGGGCGCGCTGGAAAGTGGTCTTACCCAAAATCATGAAATTCTATTTGCCAAATCCATTCTGGATGGCGTGATTTCAGTGGTTTTAGCATCCACTTTGGGAATCGGTGTCGTGTTTTCGGCCTTTTCTGTCTTGGTTTATCAAGGCGCTATTACCTTGCTTGCAGGCTCGCTCAGTGCTGTTTTAACAGAGACTGTGATCCTTCAAATGTCCGCAACGGGTGGCCTACTGATCTTAGGACTTGGTCTTTCCATGGTGCTGTCTACGAAAATTAAAGTGGGCAATATGTTGCCGAGTGTCTTGTTACCGATCTTTTATCATCTGATTTTGCTCGTAGTGGGCAAAGTTTGATAACCAATGAATGATGTTGATGACGGTGTCATCTGAAAGGCGTTGTTGCAAATCTAAGAAATTAGACGCGCAGCAACGCTTTTTTTATGTCGATTTGTGAGTTTTGGGTGTAAAATACGGCATATTCTTGGTTCTGTTGTAATAAGTTAACAAAAGAACGGGTGAATACGTGCTGAAAAATGCGCCTTGTTTGGATTTTCATTACAGTACATCTAACAAAAAGACGAAAAATAACTCAAATATGCAAAATAATATTTGTGTTTTCCCGAACGTTTTGATAAAATCAATGGTGTAGATATCGAAATTATTGGAGGTTATTAATTTTATGGAAAAAAATATGGGCTTCTTTGAGAAAACGTTCAGACTCAAAGATCACGGCACAACTGTTAAAACAGAAGTTCTAGCAGGATTTACGACATTTATGACGATGGCGTATATCTTAGCAGTAAATCCAGGTATCTTGGGCGATGCAGGTATGGATTTTGGTAAAGTGTTTACGGCTACTGCTTTGGCATCATTGATTGGTACTTTGATTATGGCATTTGCTGCAAATTTACCATTTGCACTTGCACCAGGTATGGGTCTTAATGCATTTTTCGCTTATACAGTTGTTATTGGTATGGGTAAATCTCCAGAATTTGCACTTACAGCAGTATTTTTAGAAGGTCTTATTTTTATTCTTTTATCATTCTTTAATGTACGTGAAGCTATTATTAACTCGATTCCAAGAAACATCAAAAGCGCAATTTCAGTAGGTATCGGCTTATTTATCGCCTTTATCGGACTTGCAAATGCAGGCATCATCGTAACAGGTGTTCCATTGGTTACGCTTGGTAAAGTAACAGAAGGCTCAGCACTTCTCGCGATTATCGGTCTTGTGATCGCTGGCGTTTTACTTGCTTACAAGGTAAAAGGCGCACTGTTTATCGCGATCGTTGCGACGACGATTATCGGATTCCCTATGGGCATCACGACATTCCCAGGTCAATTGGTTTCTGCACCTGTGGCACCTTATTTCTTTGATTTTGTTTGGACTGAAATTTTAACATTTGATATGTTTACTGTTCTTTTCGTATTCTTATTTGTTGATATTTTCGATACAGTGGGTACGCTTGTAGGCGTAAGCACAAAGGCGGGTATGTTAACGAAAGATGGCAAAGTGCCAAAAGCAAAACAAGCACTTTTAGCTGACGCAATCGCTACAACTGTTGGCGCGATCTTCGGTACATCTACGGTTACAACTTACGTTGAATCTGCAGCGGGTGTGGCTGAAGGCGGTAGAACGGGATTAACTTCAGTGGTAACAGCGGGTTTATTTGGTTTAGCGTTATTCTTCTCACCATTATTCCTCATGATTCCATCTGCAGCAACAGCATCTGCATTAATCCTCGTTGGTTTATTTATGATGAGTCCGATTAAAGACATCAACTTTGATGACTTTACAGAAGCGATTCCAGCGTTCTTAACGATTATCATGATGCCACTTGCTTACTCAATTTCAGAAGGCATCGTATTTGGTATCGTCGCTTATGTGGCATTAAAAGTGGCAACTAGAAAATTTGCCGATATCCCAATGTTGACGTATATTTTAGCAATTCTGTTTATCGTGAAGTTCTTTATCTAAGGCATAACTTACAAAGCTTCACTTTGGAGTCTCTACTCTGGGGTGAAGCTTTTTTAATGTGTTTTTGCCCAAAATGAAGTATAATAGAAGCAGTGAGAGAAAAGAGGCAAAAGCGTGAAAGAAGCCAAATATCAAGGCACCCATCATTTGGAAAAATCAAATTTTGATCTGTTTAAAACCATCGATTGTGGACAATGTTTTCGCTGGTCCCATAAAGGTGAACGATTCATCGGCGTGGTGAATAAATCCATCCTTGTAATCGTGGAGGAAGCATCGCAGTATACCGTCGACGTATACGGGTCGCCGCTATCTAAATCGGATTTACAGCACTATTTTGATCTAGATACAGATTATGAACCCATTTATAACGTGCTTATGGCGCGCGATGAAACGTTAAAAAAAGCCGTTGAATCCGGTTGGGGATTAAGAATGATGCACCAAGCGCCCTTTGAAACGTTAATCTCATTTATTCTATCAAGCAACAACAACATCCCCAAAATTAAGATGACCATAGAAGCACTGGCAGAACGCTTTGGCGAGCCATTAGGCACGTTAGAGGGACAGGCCTTTTATGCTTTTCCAGAGGTGCAGCCACTGGCGGAGGCCTCATTAGAAGCGCTTAATGTCAAAGCCATTGGCTATCGCGCGAAATCGGTTTCGTTCACTGCGAAAAAGATCGTGGAAGAAAGTTTGGATTTGAGCGTGCCTTTTGCATTATCAGCCGAAGCAGGCAGAACGTGGTTAAAGCAATTCTATGGCGTAGGCGATAAAGTGGCGGACTGTATTTTGTTATTTGCCTATGAAAAAGAAGAGGCATTTCCCATAGATACATGGGTTAAAAAAATGTTGATGACACTTTATGGGGTGGAAAAAAACCACATGGATTTTATCAAACATTATTTTATCGCGTATCCAGGTGTGGCGCAGCAATTATTATTTTATTATATAAGAAATATCCAAAATAAGGGGTAAACAAATGGAAGTTTTTTTAGCAAGGCAACCGATATTTGATCGAAGAAAGCAAGTGGTTGCCTACGAACTGTTGTATAGAAGCAGTGTGAAAAATACATATGATTTAAGTATAAGTGGCGATTTGGCGACGGCTTCTGTGGTGGTGGACACGCTGATTAATTTTGGTATAAAACGACTGACCAATGGGAAAATGGCTTATATCAATTTCACGAGAAACTTACTGCTTGAAAATTTACCCGAACTCTTTGATGCTTCACAGCTTGTGATCGAAGTGTTAGAAAATTTAGTGGTGGATGATGAACTGATTGAAAAGTGTAAAACTTTTAAAGAAAAGGGATATACCATCGCGCTAGATGACTTTGTTGGCGATGGCGCATTTGATAAGTTGATGCCTTATGTGGACATCATTAAAGTTGATTTCTTGGTACTCAAAAGTGCGGGTCGCGCGTACGTGGCTGAAAAGTACGCGCCTACTGGCGTGAAATTGCTTGCTGAAAAAGTGGAAACCGTTGCCGACTATGAAGAAGCATTGGCACTCGGGTACCACTTGTTTCAAGGTTTCTTTTTTGAAAGACCCGTCATGTGTAAGGGCAAGAGCATCCAAGTTTCCACATATCGTTATATGGAAGTGTTAAATGAAACCATTAGTGAAACGCCTGATTTTAATCGGTTAACAGAGATTATAAAGAGCGATTACTCATTGACCTATAAGTTGTTGCGTTTAATCAACTCACCGGCTTTTTATACCGTACAGGAAATTACATCGGTTAATCATGCATTGACATTACTCGGTATCAATGAAATCCGTAAGTGGACGACGCTGATTATGCTAAGAGACATAAGCAGTGATAAGCCCAACGAACTTGTACGCGTCTCTTTAATTAGGGGACTTTTTGCTGAAAAGTTAGCGCGTTTGATGCAGTTGACTTCCAGAGAAACGGAGGCGTTTTTAATGGGGCTATTCTCTTTGATCGATACCATTATGGAGAAACCGCTGTTCGAAATCATCGAACCGTTGCCTTTAAAAGAAGATTTGAAGGGGGCGCTTCTAGGTGAAAAAAATGTTTTTCATAACATTCTTAAACTGCTGAAATACTATGAAGCAGGGAACTGGGATGTGGTGATCGCTATGTCTGAGGACTTAAATCTCGATTACCGAGCCATCAATCCTCTGTTTGTTGGAGCGGTTGAAGAGGCTACGCTTTTATTTGAACAAATGTAATCAACTTTGTTAGCACTCTGTCTAAATGAGTGCTAAAAAAATCTTGATTTTTTTGACACAATAGCTTATGATATTGAGTAGAAAGTTTTACTTTTAGAAATCGCCAATTGGCAGACTTTATAAGAGAAAAGAAATAGGAGGAAAGAACATGTTAAGACCATTAGGTAAAAGAGTAATTATTAAGCGATTAGAAGCGGAAGAAAAGACCGCAAGTGGTATTGTTCTACCGTCTCAAGCAAAAGAAAAGCCTCAAATGGCTGAAGTTGTCGCTGTGAGTTCTGAAGTTGAAGATGTAAAAGTGGGCGACAAAGTCGTATTTAAAAAATACGTTGGCACTGAGATTAAAGTGGAAGGCGAAGAAGTAACCATCTGTGATATCGCTGATATTTTAGCTGTTTTAGAGTAGAAAATTATATTTTTATATTTGAAAGTGCATAAGGAGGAGACATTAAAATGGCAAAAGATATTTTATACGGAGAAGACGTCAGAAAGAAATTGGAAGCAGGCGTTAATAAACTTGCAAATACAGTAAAGGTGACATTAGGCCCTAAGGGTAGAAATGTTATTCTGGATAAAAAATTTGGTGCACCACTTATTACAAACGACGGTGTAACCATCGCAAGAGAAATTGACCTTGAAGATGCTTATGAGAACATGGGCGCACAACTCGTTAAAGAAGTTGCTACGCGTACAAATGACGTTGCAGGTGACGGTACAACCACTGCGACATTACTTGCACAAGCGATTATTAGAGAAGGCATTAAAAACGTTGCTGCAGGTGCAAATCCGATGATCCTTAAGACGGGTATCGAAAAAGCAGTTGTCGTAGCAGTTGATGTGATAAAAAGCGAAAGTGTTCTTGTAGACAGTAAAAAAGACATCGCAGACGTTGCATCGATTTCAGCAGCGGATACAACCATCGGCGAACTCATCTCTGAAGCGATGGAGCGCGTAGGTAAAGATGGCGTCATCACAGTGGAAGAGTCAAAAACATTTGGTACGCAACTGGAAGTGGTTGAAGGTATGGAATTTGACCGTGGATTCGTTTCACACTACATGGTTACAGATGCTGAAAAAATGGAAGCTATTTTAGAAAACCCATATATTTTAATTACGGATAAAAAAATTACAAACATCCAAGAAATCTTACCTGTACTTGAGCAAATCGTTCAAAGCGCTGGTAAACTTTTAATCATCGCAGATGACATCGAAGGCGAAGCGTTAACGACACTTGTGGTTAATAAACTTAGAGGCACTTTTGAGTGTATCGCAGTAAAAGCACCTGGTTTTGGCGATCGTAGAAAAGCGATGTTACAAGATATCGCGATCTTAACAGGTGGTGTTTTAATCTCAGAAGAATTAGGCTATGAACTTAAAACGGCGACGATGGATATGCTTGGTCGTGCAAAATCTGTTAAAATCAACAAAGACAACACAACCATCATCGATGGTATGGGCGATAAAGCGGCTATCGAAGAGCGTGTACGTCAACTTAAAATGCAAATTGAAGAAACGACTTCTGAGTTTGATAAAGAAAAACTTCAAGAGCGTTTGGCTAAAATCGGCGGCGGCGTAGCCGTGATTCAAGTGGGCGCTGCAACTGAAGTTGAGATGAAAGAAAAGAAATTACGTATAGAAGACGCATTAAACGCAACGCGTGCTGCAGTTGAAGAAGGCATCGTACCTGGTGGCGGAACGGCTTATATCGGCACACTTGAAAAAGTATATGCGCTTATCGAAACATTAGAAGGCGACGAAAAAACAGGTGCATTAATCATCGCACGTGCGTTAGAAGAGCCAGTAAGACAAATCGCGATCAACGCGGGCCTCGAAGGTTCAGTGGTGGTTGAAAACGTTAAAAAAGCAGCATTTGGCATCGGATTTGACGCCCTTAAAGGCATCTATGTAAATATGATCGAAGCGGGCATCGTAGACCCTACGAAAGTAACGCGCTCTGCGCTTCAAAATGCAGCGTCCATCTCAGCCATGTTCTTAACCACAGAAGCAGGCGTCGTAGATGTAAAATCAGAAATTGAAATGGGCGGCGGAATGCCTATGGGTGGCATGGGCGGCATGATGTAACAAAATGTCCCTGGCAACTTTTGGTTAGTCCAACTTAAACAGCGAAATTTGAATTAGACTCCACCCCTTAGCACATCAGGCTTTGGGGTGGATTTTTTGTGTCTGGGCAGGATGTCACTAACCAAAATGTCCCTGGCAACTTTTTGCAAGTAGAATCGAACTTGCAAAAAGTTGCCAGGGACATTTTGTTCAGTCTATGCGATCTGATCCACAGGTTTACGTAACAAGGTGAATACTGCACAAGAGATGATGATTTCTGGTAGCATGTATGAACCGTTGTAAATCAGTGAGTAGTACACGGGATTCATGCCTTCTGGTGCGTACATCGCGAAGAAGATAAAGCCCGATAAAAAGTGTGCTAAAAAGCGAAAGCCCAGTGCAGCGACGATGCCTGTGTACACTTTAGAAAGTGATGCGCCTTTTGCAGCGAAAAAGCCAAAGACGCCGATGCCTGCGAAAGCAAGCGGGTAGTCCATAATTACTGAAAGAGGATGTGCCGCGTAAGGTTCGATAAAGAATTGTAACAGTCCATATACAGCACCGACGAAGATGCCTTTTGCGCCGCCCCATCTGTAGGCGAAGATCAAGATTGGGACCATGCTGGCTGCGGTGACAGAGCCACCGTTGACCCAAAGGGGTGTGTTGAACTTTAAGAAACTGAGTACCGTCGCGATGGCGATCATCATTGCGCCTTCAACGAGCATTTTGGTGCTGCTTGCTTTTCTTTCCATAGTATTGCCTCCATTTAAAAGTGTCCGTAGCCTAAGTTGACTGCGGCAGATTCAAATGATTCCCAGGTGAAAATAGAAAATCCCGCTTGGGAGACCAAACGGGATAAAATTCGCATTTTTCCACTCTTTCCTCCGCTAGTTTTAACTAGTTCAGGTTCGAAGGGTTACGTTTCCGCTCTCAGCCAAGTTCTGGCACCCCTAGGTGAATCATTTATTAAGTTATGCATTCATCATAGCACAATATCGTGCAGAAGTAAACGCTTCATCGTCAACGACCTATGCCCTATGCCAAACAAACGACGGCTAAATCGATCGCTCGGTTTCGCTGTACTGAAGCGTATAGAGGTCATAATACATCCCTTTTTTAGATAACAGTTCTTGATGATTGCCCATCTCTTTAATTTCCCCTTTGCTCATAACGAGGATTTTATCCGCGTGCTGGATGGTGGAAAGTCGATGTGCCACGATGAGGGTGGTGCGTCCCGTGATGATTTTATTAATGGCATCTTGGATGAGCAGTTCCGTCTCGGTGTCGATGTTCGACGTGGCTTCGTCCAAAATAAGTATCTTTGGATCAAAGACAAGCGCTCTAGCAAAAGACAACAGTTGACGCTGACCGGATGAAAGTGTCGCGCCCCTTTCCACCACCGGTTCGTGATAGCCCTCGGGGAGATTTGCGATAAAATGGTCGGCGTTAACGTACTTAGCGATTTCCTTGATGTGTGCATCGGTGATGTCTTGATTATACAGGCGGATGTTCGTCGAGATGTCACCAGAGAATAGGAATACATCTTGTAGCACGATTCCGATTAGTGTGCGCAGGTTAGAGATGTCTAAGTCTCTAATATCTACCCCATCCACAGTAATGCGACCCTTTTGAATGTCATAAAAGCGGTTAAGCAAACTGATGATGGTGGTTTTTCCAGAGCCTGTTGCACCCACCAGAGCGATGGCTTCGCCCGGTTTTGCCACGAAACTAACGCCTTTAAGCACATAGTCTTCGATGTCCACGGGCTTTTTATTGTAACTGAACCACACGTCTTCGAAAGCGATTTCACCGCGGAATGTGTGGGGGTCAAGAGACTGTACAGCGGGGGCATTGTTTACGCTAGGGGTTTCATCAAAGAGCATGAAGATCCGCTCTGCACTGGCCATAGAGGACTGCAGGATGTTGAATTTTTCGCTGAGGTCCATGATGGGTCTGAAGAATTGCTGCGTATAACTGATAAAGGCCACGAGTACACCTAGTTCCACCACGTTTCTTATGGCATCGCCACCGCCAAACCAGAGTAGGAGTGACAATGAAAGTGAGTACGCGAGGTTCATGGTCGGTCTGAATACCGCATAGACATGGGTTTCTTCCAGTGAACTTTTGAGGAAATCTTCATTTATATGATCAAAATCGTTATAGATGCTTTTTTCTTTATTGAAGATTTGGATGATTTTCATGCCGTTAATGTTTTCTGCTAAAGTGGCGTTGATCCGCGCCAGTTTCACCTTAACATCCCGCTGTACCGATCGCGCTTTGCGTCTGAAAATGGAAGCAGACAGAATAACCAGCGGCATGGTAACGAAGCAGATGAGTGTGAGTTTCCAGTTGATGAGGGTCATTACCACCACGGTACCAAACAGGAGTAAGAAGTCCTTAACCGAGGTGACCAAAACGTTGGTAAAGAGTTCGTTGATGTTCTCCATGTCGTTTGAAACCCGTGTGACCAGTCTACCCACAGGGTTTTTATCGAAAAAGTCGAGGCTCATGTCTTGGATGTGTCTAAATAAACTGTCGCGCATGGCGTAGATGACATTTTGGCTGGCGTAGTTTAATAGGTACGTATGCGCGTAGCCAAATGCCAAACTGATGGCCAATAGCACCAAGAGCTGAATCATAAGGATCAACACTTGTGATTTGTTATGTGATTTAATCTGGGAAACTTGTGACGTTGTGAGTTTCTCTACGGTGTAGGTTTCGCCCTCATAGGTAAGCACTTCAGTCTCCGTGTTCAGCGCTGAGGATAAGTCGGTGACGTCAAGACCCTTTACCACATAGAGGCCATCGTCCTTATATAGAACCGTAGACGTTACGGTGCCATCGGGCGCATCGCCAAAGTACCGATTAAACAGCGTCGGTAAAACCAGCGGTGCATCATCAGCGCCTTCTGCTGTGACATAAACCCTTTGAATACTCGGAGAGATGTAATCGTCGATGGCGATTTTGGTAAAATAGGGAATGGCTAAATCCATCGCGGTGACAAACAGCATCAAAAGGATACTGATGAAAAGGACAAACGCTTGGGGCTTAGCAAATTTAAACAATCGTCTCATGATGTGGGCATCAAATGACTTTTCTATTTCTTGTTCATTATGAATGGTGTCTGCCATAGTTGCCTCCTAAGACTCAGATAGTTTTTCTTCAAGCAGTTGTTTGCGGTACATGTCCGCATAGATGCCATCCGCTACAACCAGTTCTTCATGTGTGCCGCGCTCGGCGATTTCGCCATCTGATAAAACGATGATTTGATCCGCGTGTTTGATGGTAGAGATGCGGTGTGCGATGAGGATGCTGGTGGTTGCTTTAAGCGACTCTTTTAAGTGGGTGCGGATGCTTTCTTCCGTCTTGGTATCCACCGCAGAGAGTGAATCGTCCAGGATGATAATTTCAGGTTTTTTCGCAAGGGCACGTGCGATGGACACACGCTGCTTTTGGCCACCGGACATGTTTACGCCGCGTTCGCCGAGTGCTGTATCATACCCTTTTGGAAAGCCGATAATTTCCTCGTGGATGTGCGCCGCCTTTGCAAACGCCATAGCCTCATCATCTGAAATGTCTTCTCTGCCAAAACCGATGTTATACTTCACCGTTTTGGAAAAGAGAAAATTATCTTGCGGCACATAGCCGATCATGTCTCTAATTTTTTTAATGGGTATGCGGTTGATGTCATAGCCACCAAATTTGATGGTGCCACTGTCCACTTGATACAGTCTAAGCAACAGGTTGACCAGTGTGGTTTTACCACTGCCAGTTTTACCCACGATGGCCAGTGTTTCGCCTGCCGCCAGTTTAAGCGAAATGTTCTTGAGCACAGGCGTCTTGGTGTTCGGGTATTGGAAAGTCAGATTGTTAATTTCCACCATAGGCGACACGGCATAGGCCTCATTAAGTGCGGTAAGCACTTCGACATCTATGATTTCAGCAGGTGTGTCGAGGATGGTGTTGATCCGTTTGAGCGAGACCATCCCGCGCTGTAGCTGATTATAGACGAAACCGATGGCCATCATGGGCCAAGTGAGCATACCGATGTAAGTAACGAAAGCGACGAAATCGCCGATGCTGATGACGCCGTCGATAACCAGCGCACCCCCGTAAATGGTGGCAATGATGGTGCTTAACATAGACAAGAACCCAACAAGGGGATGTAACAAACCGATGGTCTTGATGAGTTTCATATTTTTAGTAAAATAACTTCTATTTTTCACATTAAAATGTGTCGCCGAATGCATTTCCTGCACAAAGGATTTGATGATTCGAATCCCCGAAAAATTTTCCTGAGCGATATCGGTTAAATCTGAAAACGACTCTTGCACCTCTGTAAAGCGAATTTTCATAAGGCGTCCCATGGCAAATACGAAAACGGCGATTAAGGGCATCGGAATCAGAGCGATGAGGGTCAACCGCGGACTCACTTTTACAAACATAATCACGATGGCTAGGAAACTCATAAATAACGCATCCACCAGCATAATCATGCCCCCACCAAAAGCATTTCTAATCGAAGAAATGTCGTTGGTACAATGCGCCATCAGGTCACCCGTTTTATGGTGGTTAAAATAATTTAGTGACATCTTCTCGAGGTGTCCAAACACGCGGTTGCGAATCCAGTGTTCCAGTTTTTTAGCGGTTGCCACGATGGTCATACGCCAGCCGTAACGCCCGATTGCCACGCCGATGGCGATGGCCATGATAAAGAAAATATACCTACCAATCATAGGCGGTGTCAATGTTCCACCTTTTAAGGCATCTGTAAAACCGCCGATAACAAGTGGTGTCATAAGCTGTAGACCATCTACTGCCATGAGCAATACGATCCCAAATAGGTAACCCCATTTGTGCTTTTTTAAAAATGTACTTAAATGTCTAAAATCTCCCATACTAGGCGCCTCCTTAAACTTTCGGGACACTACTCAACTATTCTATCACATTCTAGGGTTATTTCGCACACCGAAAAAATTTTTTTATACGATTGTTTTAAAAGTTGAAATGTTTAAAAAAATTAATAGGTCGATGGTTACAGGATTGGTTGACAAAGGCACTAGAAAATGATATTTTGATTATTAACATCAAGAATAAATCACATATTTTAAAGACATACACACATATAATTCCAATATTATGGCTTGGAAGTTTCTACGCGGTTGCCTGATAATCGCACTATGGGTTGTGACAGTTTTTTTCTATATTTTAGGCGCATTTTTAACGCTTATAATAGAAGGAATTTTTCTGGCAACCGGTGGATGTCTTTTTTTATTTTACGCACGCACTTATAAAAAGTATACCGGGAGGAATGAATGGAAGGGAAATTGGTTAAAGAGGGTCTAACGTATGATGACGTGTTGTTGATCCCAAGCAAATCTGAGGTGTTACCGCACGAGGTATCTGTTAAAACCAAATTAACAAAGAAAATCACACTTAACTTACCCATCGTTAGCGCGGGTATGGACACGGTGACAGAATCTAAACTCTCCATCGCCATCGCAAGAGAAGGCGGTATCGGGATCATTCATAAGAACATGAGCATCGAACACCAAGCACTGGAAGTGGATAAGGTAAAACGTTGTGAACATGGCGTTATCGTGGATCCGTTTTCATTGTCCCCAAACCATTTCGTTAAAGACGCCGAGCAGTTGATGGCGCGTTACAGAATTTCTGGTGTGCCCGTGGTGGACGCAGAGAACAAGCTTGTGGGCATTATCACCAACCGCGACATTCGTTTTGAACCGGATATGGAAGCGCGTATCAGCGAAGTGATGACAAAAGAAAAACTCGTTACCGCACAAGAAGGCATTTCGATGGAAGAAGCCGGCAAAATTTTAAGAACGCATAAAATAGAAAAACTCCCACTGATAGATGAACAAGGCGTTTTGAAAGGTCTAATCACCATCAAAGACATCGAAAAACAAGTTAAATACCCAAATAGAGCGACGGACTTTAGAGGCAGACTTTTGGCAGGCGCAGCCATCGGCATCGGTTCAGACATGATGGACCGCGTGGCGGCACTGGTTAAAGCAGGCGTGGACGTAGTTGCGCTGGACTCAGCACATGGTCATAGCATCAACGTCATCCATGCGGTAAAGAAAATCAAAGAGGCCTATCCAGAACTCGATGTCATCGCAGGCAATGTGGCAACTGCCGAAGCAACAGTGGATTTAATAAAAGCAGGAGCGGATTGTATCAAAGTGGGTATCGGACCAGGATCAATCTGCACAACGCGCGTCGTGGCAGGTATCGGCGTACCACAAATCACAGCGGTTTATGACTGTGCTTTAGCGGCAAAGCCTTACGACATCCCAGTGGTGGCAGACGGCGGTATCAAATTCTCAGGCGACATCCCAAAAGCCATCGCTGCTGGGGCACATGTGGTGATGCTCGGTTCATTATTTGCTGGAACTGAGGAAAGCCCAGGCGAAATCGTAATGTATCAAGGTAGAAGTTTTAAAACGTACCGTGGCATGGGCTCAACTGCTGCCATGGAAGCGGGTTCTAAAGATCGATATTTCCAAAATGAAACGAAAAAGTTTGTGCCAGAAGGCGTTGAAGGCCGCGTGCCTTATAGAGGGTACCTCAAAGACATTATTTATCAATTGATTGGTGGTTTACGTGCGGGTATGGGATACTGCGGCACACCAACCATCGAAGCACTTCAAGAAAATGGTCGTTTTATGCGCATCACCAATGCGGGTCTTAAAGAATCGCATCCGCATGATATTTCCATCACCAAAGAGCCGCCAAACTACAGTATTTCTAGTGCGGATAAATAGTAACAAAATATGATATACTGAAAGTGTGGCGAAAGATCGCCCTGAGTTGGAGGATGGAAAATGAACAATGAACTTATTATGATCGTCGATTTTGGCGGTCAGTATAATCAACTGATTGCAAGACGTGTAAGAGAGTCTGGCGTTTATAGTGAAGTGGTTTCTTGGAAGAACGCACTGGTTAAAATCAAGGAAAAATCACCGATTGGTGTTATTTTCACAGGTGGACCAAACTCGGTTTATCTTGAAAATGCCCCACATTTAGATAAAGAAGTGTTTGAACTGGGCATCCCGATTCTGGGTATTTGCTATGGCATGCAGTTAATGGCGCAAGCATTGGGCGGCAGAGTAGAGCGTGCGACACAACAAGAATATGGTAAAATCAAACTCCATATCGAAGCGTCAAATGGTCTTTTCTCAGCGGTTGAAGATGGTGCACAGTGCTGGATGAGTCACTTCGATTACGTGGCAAAAGCACCAGAAGGCTTTGAAGTTACTGCGACCACTGACAACTGTCCAGTGGCAGCGATGAAAAATGATGCACGTAAACTCTACGCGGTACAGTTTCACGCCGAAGTGGAGCATACCCCTTTTGGTCGTCAACTGATTAAGAATTTCCTATTTGACGTGTGCGGCTGTAAAGGCGACTGGAACATGGGCGATTTTGCTCAAAACATGATTAAATCCATCAAAGAAAAAGTGGGCGACAAACGCGTTTTATGTGGTCTTTCTGGTGGCGTGGATTCATCTGTTGCTGCGACCATGGTGCATCAAGCGGTTGGCAACCAACTCACCTGTATTTTCGTAGACCACGGTCTACTTAGAAAAAATGAAGGCGATGAAGTGGAAAAAGTCTTTGCGGACGAGTTCCACATGAACTTCGTACGCGTGGATGCAAAAGAGCGTTTCCTCAGTCGTTTAAAAGGCGTGTCTGATCCAGAAACCAAGCGCAAAATCATCGGCGAAGAATTCATCCGCGTCTTTGAAGAAGAAGCAAACAAACTGGAAGGCATCGACTTCCTCGTTCAAGGCACCGTATATCCAGACGTCATCGAAAGCGGTACCGATACAGCAGAAGTGATTAAGAGCCACCATAACGTGGGTGGTCTTCCTGAAGATATGAAATTTGAGCTCATCGAACCGCTACGCGATCTTTTCAAAGATGAAGTGAGACGCGTGGGCGAGGAAGTGGGCGTACCAGGCCACATCGTTTGGCGTCAACCTTTCCCAGGACCAGGACTCTCCATCCGAATCCTCGGCGAAATCACCGACGAAGCCTTACACCTCGTGCGTGAATCCGATGCCATCTTACGCGAAGAAATCGCAAAAGCAGGCCTCGACCGCGACGTTTGGCAATACTTCACCGTCCTTCCAAACGTGAAATCCGTAGGCGTCATGGGCGATGAACGTACCTATTCACACGCCATCGGCATCCGCGCCGTCACTTCCATCGACGGCATGACCAGCGACTGGGCACGCATTCCGTATGAAGTGCTCGATAAGATTTCATCTCGGATTGTTAATGAGGTGCCTGGGGTTAATCGGATTCTTTATGATGTGACGAGTAAGCCGCCTTCGACTATTGAATGGGAATAATGTGAAGATAGGCATATGATTATAAAAGCACCCTTTTTAGTTCATGACGACAGCAAGAAGTCCTCGGCTCGCGCCTGCGGATTGCTGTCTTACATCAACTAAAAAGGGTGCTTTTTTTATTAATCATATGGCTAGTCTTTGGGTGGGGTGGGGCATGGGGGATCCTTGGTGGGGGCAAGGATTTTGATTTTGCTTTTGTGGCGCGTGAATATTTTGTTATAATGTGAATTAAGATGCGGAACTTCCAACTTCTTTAAAATGTGTCGGGCAACAATTTGATAGTTCAAAGATTATGAAGTAGAGAAGTGCTCTTATGACCGGTTTTTAGCGATGTTTTATTTTGTACTTCCGAAAAATTACCGGGGAGCGTACATTCGCTGAACAAATCAACAAACAGTTCAAGATTGGTGGTTCAAGTATCAATGAATCAACCAATGCGATGTATCAATTAACCCAAGCGATGGCAGCCGGAAGATTGCAAGGTGATGAGTTTAAAAGCATCATGGAAAACGCACCACTTCATGCACAATCAATTGCTGAATACATGGGAAAATCGGTTGGTGAACTTCGAAAAATGTCATCTGAAGGATTAATCACCGCGGATGTAATCAAGAACGCATTGTTTGCTTCAGCAGAACAGACAAATCAGAAGTTCGCAGAAATACCAATGACATTTGGTCAAGTCGCAACCATAATTGGAAACACGATGCTTCAGACATTTGAACCTGTCATCCAAACAATCGGACGTGGCGCGCAACTTATTTATGATAATTGGTCAACCATTGAACCGGTATTTTGGGGGCTTGCGGTGGCAGTTGGAGTTTATGCGGTAGCCATGGGATTAAGTGCTGCTGCAACATGGTTAGCAGTACAAGAGAATAGAGCATTGATAGCAACCATGTTAGCGAACCCGATCTTATGGGTGGCAATTGCAATCGGAATTTTGGTCGGTATCATTTATAAGTGGGTCCAATCAGTCGGTGGAATCAAAGTCGCATGGATGATCGCAATGAATGTGATGTTGTCCGTTTGGGATGGTTTCAAAATAGGAATCATGACAGGTGTTTATGGTGTTCTCAATATGTGGGATATACTTACAGTTGGACTCATGATCGTTGGTGTAGGAATTGCAAACATCATGGGTGACATGAAAGCGAACGTCCTCACGATACTTCAGAACATGGTGAATGGTGCGATTGGAATCATCAATGATTTTATTGGTGTACT
This sequence comes from uncultured Clostridia bacterium, assembly GCA_927417275.1. Taxonomy (GTDB): domain Bacteria; phylum Bacillota; class Clostridia; order Peptostreptococcales; family Acidaminobacteraceae; genus Fusibacter_C. The sequence goes on along the minus strand of CAKMJV010000006.1, from coordinate 166,634 downwards.
GAATTAGATTCCTGGTGCTTCGATTGGTATGATCAGCGAAGTCACTTTCGGATCAGCAGCACAACTTGAAAATGAAGCTGAAAAACAAGCAAGGAATGCGAGCCTTGAAGGTTATAGAACTTCAATCGATTCCAAAGTCGAAGAACGTAATGCGAAACTTTTGACCATGCAAACCGATGCAATCAATGCGATTGCAACCCGTCAAGTTGAAATCAATGCTGCGAAGGTGGATGCACTTGCAAATAAAAACGAAGAAACGTTCATGAAAACCGCAGAAATAGCAGATAACACCGGATCAATGAAAGATTCCATGGAACTATCTGCTGAAGAACTTAAGTATTTGAGGGAAATATCTGAACGTGATGTGATCAATCGATTCACAACCGCTGAAATCAAAATCGATATGAAAAATGAAATGGCAATCAACGGTGAACTTGACATTGATGGTGTGGTCACAAAGCTTGAAGAAAGACTCTATGAGTCAATGTCAGTAGCAGCGGAAGGGGTGTATGAGTAGATGATTTGAACCCCTTAGAGAACCTTGAACCCCTATGTTATTCCTGGGGTTCTTTTTTTATTTGGCAATAACAAATGAATTTCATTTTATTCTAATTTATATTAGTTGTGATATAATAATTGATATAACATTTAAAGAATGGGAAGGTGAATAATATGGGGGTTGAGTTAATTGAATTTATAACTAAATCAAGTTTATATAGTAGATTTGATATTGATGAGTTTGGTTTGATTGATTTTATCAAAATACATAACAAAGAGACAAAGTGTTATCCAGCAAATTAAAAGCACCATCGTCAATCACATTATTTGATACTAAATCGAACATGATTTAGATATATGATTCAAATTATCAGCAACCGATTATGCACAAAAAATAAACGTCAACCCAATCGGTGCACAATAAATGAAACAAAGAAAAAAAGCGAGTTTCCCCGCTTTTGATTTTAGCTAAGTAGCTAGATGTGGACTAATCGCTTTCAAGGCATAAACAATACTGATGGCATCAGTTTGTGAAAAATCTGGATGATTATTCGTAAGGCGTTCTAGGTTCCAGAAGATGTCACTTAGTGTTGCGAGTTCTGAGCCAACACCATGGCTAGGGATGCATAAGAAGTTGCCATGGGCGTAGTGGCCACAAATGAGATGAAAACAACTCCCGCGAGCGGTTACTTTTAACTCATAGGGATGAACAGTAGAGAGCAACTGGACTTGACCTTCCCAGGATCCAGACTTAGAGTTGCTATTAGAACAACGATAATTAAATATCATAAAGCACCTCCTAGAGTTCGGTATCGCTAATGGCTTGCATGACCATGTCAGTATTAATAGATGACGCTTTGTGACTCTCGCCGATGAGAAGGCTTGCGTTACAAAACTTATTGATAATTCGCGGCGTTCCATCGGCTGCATTGAGGATGGCTTCTATAGCATTTTCTTCAAAAATCGGTTGAGTGCACCCGGCACCTTTAAGTTTATCGCTTATATAGCCGCGTCCTTCTTCTTTTGTTAAGCCTCCCATGTCATAGTTCATGACGATGCGCTGGCGAAAGGGTTCGTGGATCCCGAGCCTAAGTGTTGAGTTGAGAGAAGGAAGTCCAGCAAGGAGTACTGCAGCCCGATCTTTTGAATCCATTTCAAAGTTGAATAGGATCTTCAAATCATTGAGAATAGCACCGTTGATATAGTTTGCTTCATCAATGATAATAACGGGTGTTTTTCTTTTTTCAAGAGCAAGTCTTGAAATCTCTTCTTGGATGATTCTGAAATTATCAGGCTTACGAAAAGAAGGTTGCGCCCCCAACTCTACAGCAAGATTGCGATAAAAATCATTTGTTGTCAGCGTAGAGAAACTAGAGTAAATGACCTTATATAAAGAAGGGTTGAGGGTACTGGCCCAGGCTCTTATGGCGGTGGTCTTTCCACGGCCAGGACTGCCAGTAAGAAGACCAAACCCCTTGGTTTTAACTAAGTAATCTAGACGAAAAAGGGTTTCTCGGTGTTCTTTGGTATCGACAAGAATTTCTTTAGCATTCTTTAAGAAAGGGTTAAATTCCAAACCGTAGCGTGCGGTATAGTTCATATTTCTTCACCTCGACATAAATGTAGTTTTTCGCGTTTAACAAAGGCATTTTCGTGTTTGTTGAGTAGGCGGATTGGTGTAAAAGTGCCGTCGTGTTCAACGATAAAGATAGAGGTCATATCAGGGGAATAGCGTAGGCGAATCCTTTGCTTGGCAAAACGATAGTCGACCTCGTAGGCCACTTGATCGATGCTAATGACACAATCAATGGAAACGCGCCGTTCAATCTCTAAGAGGAAGTGTTTTTGAATGTCCTCGTCGCTAAGACGTCTTATGCGTTCAGGCTCTGAGAAGAAGCGATCTTGTGGCGAAAAGCCCTTAAGTGAAGAATGGGGCGACTGGTTATAACGCTGAACGTAAGCCAGAAGATTGCCGCGGAGTTCATCAAGAGAATGAAAATCTCGAATATCCAGACATGCGAGCCATTGATCCTTCATTGTTCTAAACCATCTCTCAATTTTTGCTTTTTGAGTTGGCGTATATGGCCTGTCGTAGTGAAGCACGGAGCCAGTGCGCGCTGCGAGGAGTTCCATCTGTTTATTCTTAAAAGAGCTCCCATTGTCAAAATTGTACATTTGCGGGCGGCCATATTTTGCAACCGCGGACTTCATCACCGACATAAGGTTCACAAAATTATCGTTGAAAAAGACATCGATGCCGACGATGAAACGGCTGGCATCATCAATAAGTGCAATAATGAACACTTTGTGCTTCTTGCCATCATTGGTTTTAAGATAGGGTCCCACACTGGTGTCGCCACACCAAACTTCGTTGATGTGTGGGCGCTCATAGCGTCGCATATCCTGATTGGTAGTGGTCTTTTGCTCTATTGCGAGGTGTTTGATAAAGCGATTGATTGTCGCTTCAGATAACTCACCGGGTTTTATACTTCCTTTTTCACGAAGTTGCCTGAAAATCGCAGCAGCAGACATGCGCGGGTAGTTAGATTTAAGATATTCAATCTGTTCCTGAAGCGCTTCATCGAGTTTGCGAGATTTTCCAGTATCCGACCTAGTTGAAGGTAAGAGTGCGTCAAAACCACCTCGGTTATAGTTGTTATACCAACGTTTAATGGAAGTGGGTGCGAAGTGCTTAATATTTCCGCTCGGTGTACGCACACCTTTGGTTGAGACATCACGAAAGAAAGCCTCTTTGGATTCGTATTGATCAGAAAGGCCAGAAATCAGTTGAGCGATGAGCGAATACCTCATCAAAGCGATTGCATGGGTTTGATCCTTAGTCATAGTGTGTTCCTCCTTTAGAATTACCTTCATTATAGGCGTAAATCCAGGAGAGGTCGTGTTAGGTTATGTGGGTTTGAGAAAAAGGATATTGGGTGTTCGTTTAATCTGCATAAACTGGCGCTTGAAGTTTGAGAAACACAGGTCAACCAAATCTTTAGTTGAGCAAAGAGATAAAGATACCGAAAGCAGTCGCTCTAGCCAGTGGCACAGATACTGCCGGATAACATACCGAATGTTGCTCTCATCAATAGATGGGTGCATTTGCATGATGGAAGTAAAGCCCACAGAACGTTCATGGTAGTCTAAGATAGCAACTTGATCTGGAAGTGAGATTTGAGAATAGGGTATAATAGAGGATAAGAGGATGGCGTGGGTGGTACTACAAACCGAACAGATCATACGCCGAATACGCAGTGAGGTAAAAGAAGTTTCAAACTTGAGCCTACGATTATAGTAACCGTGAATAGAGAGGCATCCTGAATGACCACAAGTACATGTCAGCTGATGCTGCTCAAGGCTATTTAAAATATTATCATATAAAATTTGAGAAATAGGATTGCAATTGTCCGTTAAAATCGTTATCATATGAATTGTTATAGACGAGGTCTATCCTCTCTGTAATTTTTTGGGTGTAGCAGAAGTCAAACTTTGGTCGGGGAGACTTCTGCTGCAGATATAAATGAAAAGTAATGCTTTCATGATAACATAAGAAGTTAGCGGATAAAATAATCTGATGCATAATGCAACAGATTAAGTTGTCTGCTAACTTCTTTTATTTTGTCTGATATTGGTTTAATCAAAAGCAGTTAATGTGTGGAATAACAACAAAGTATGAATTATTTTGTTCGAAGTGTGGTAGCACAAAAGTTTTTACCTATGATACTGGATTGCAAGAATTGAAGAAGGTGAAAATGACAAACGACTTGAAGAATATGCCGTCACCCATAGGTGTTCCTAGTAATTATAGAGAAAAAAAAGAAGCTTCTATTAGTGAACTTGATCATATTTATATTCGTTTTAAATGCAGCTTGAATGATCTTCATAAGCATGAATATTTTTTTGCAATAGAAGATGATATACTTATAAAAGTAGGACAATACCCATCTTCAGCAGATATTGACCTACCTCAAGCTTCAAAGTATAGATCAGTTCTTGGTAATCACTACTATGATGAACTTAAAAGAGCAATAGGTTTAAATTCACATGGTGTTGGTATCGGTTCATTTGTATATTTAAGAAGGATTATTGAAAAGCTTATATATGATGCTTTTTTAGAAGCTGAAGCAACGGGTGCGTTGACAAAAGAGCAGTTTGAATATCAAGATGGCGAACAATATAGAAATGGTATGGAAGCTAAAATAAAGCTTCTGAAGGGTATTCTACCAGACTTAATCACTGAATATCCAAAGATATACGGAATTGTGAGTAAAGGGATTCATGAATTATCTGAAGAATTGTGCTTGGAATACTTTTCAGTGTTGAAGGATGGGATCATAATGATCCTGGATGCTATCGTTGAAAAGAAAGAAAAAGAAAAGGCAGCTGCAGAGTATAAAAAATCACTTGGTGCAATATTGTCAAAACATTCATAGCCAGAGGAATACAATGATTTTGATCAAAAAAAAGGTGAAAAATGACCGAATATGAATTGAAAAATCTAGAATTATTGAGTGCCATGCTTGACAAATTAAGTTCGATGATAATTAGAATTTGGGTTTTATTAAATCGGACACTAGTTATATACAAAGTGAGTTAGAAGAAATAAATAGGTGTTTAGTTAAAATAATTGAAAGATAGAATGTTCGAATAACATTTGTATAAAATTATTCTCAAATATAAGGTGTTATATAATGTAGCAAACATATTTTAAGTTTTGTATGTGTTAACTTGGGTATAATAAAAATGAGGTTACAATGTGGAATTTTGTTGACACATTGCAACCTATGTTATACAATGTAGTTGACTCATCTACCATGTTGTAGAAGGAGTGTTCCGGTCTCGATACGTTGGGATCGGCTTTATTTTTTTGTTGGAAATAATTCTAATATGGAAGTGATTAGGTTTTTATTATATTTATTATATAAATCTCGAATAACATCTTTATAAAAAATTGGGTGTGCAGTTATCAAGTTAAACTTGTCTATTTCCTTGTTTGTACGATGAATCTCTAGAATCATCAAATATTTAATTGAATGTTCATCAACAAGCATTATAAGTTGCTCTTTATTACTTGCACCTTTCATTACATGGAACAATTTTATTCTGTGATCATTTGAATTAACAAGTTCAATAATAGCGTTAATTAAAGGCAATCTAGAAGCTCTATATAGACAAAAGGTACGCCTCCCAAAAGATTGAGTTTGAACTGTTTTAATAAGAAATGAGCAATTCTCATTACATGATTGTTGAACTGAATCATTAATACAAGGCAGAATTTTATTCTTTAATTCCTTATCACCTAATCCAGTGAGATGCCAAAATTGATTAGATTTACCTTCAACAATCTCGTGACGTACAAATTTAATTGTAACATTATTCAATTTTGATATATTACCGTAGAATAAATTTTCATTAAAAAACTTATATGATAAGTTTATTGTATCATCAAGATTTTTACATTCGCTATAATTTAGTTTTTCAAACATTTCTTGGCTCCCAATATAGAAGATTGATTTTCTCAGAAGCATATTCTGTGGTAGAATGAATATTTATTCCAATCTTTGAGGATTTTTCTTCAAAATAATCTATTAAGATACTTTTGCCATTTACTTTATTATAATTTAGATTTCTTGACATATGTGAAAATAGTCCAGTAAAAATATCAACAACTTCCATCAACTCAATTTCAAATGAATTGACAATGTTGATTGGTAAAATTCTAATCAAGGGTCTATAAGAAAAATTACTTATCATGATCTCTCTTAAGGAATCTAAATATTTTTGACTATAAGAATCTTTTAAATCAATATATAATTTATATTCTGAATAGTCCGTTTTCATAAAGGGATTTAATAAGAAATAATACATTTTATAGTACCATATATTATGGTCGTTGTTAAAAGCATTGTGATTCAATTTATATTTATTGTTTATAATCAAAACACGCAATCTTAAATAATCACTATCAAAAAACAAATCAATTAATTCTTTATAAAAATCGATTTTGCTGTTCGAAACACTTACCCACTTAATCTCTTGATAAGAATTGATTCCATGTTTTTTCTTCAGTTCTCTAAAATTATTATTGAATGTTGATTTTTTTTCATCATCACACATAATTGCACCTAGAGTCATCACATTACTCATATCATGTTCTAAGTGGCAACTTTCATCACAATAAATATTATATCTTTTCATTTTTTACCTCATGAGATTTAGTAATACAATCATAGCATAAATTCAATTCACTTTTCAACTACTTGCATTTTAAATGAAAAAAGGGTCCTGTAAGATATTTTGTGTAAAGTAGAATTTCGATTATAATTCTATTAAGACAAAATGGAGGCTAACCATGGCTAAGAAAAAACGAAACCCTGCGAGTCAAGAAGTCATTAAACACCTGTTTGAAAACTATGAAATTAAAACAGCACTAGACGTTCAAGAAGCGCTTAAAGATATGTTTGCAGGCACTCTTGAAGAAATGTTAACCGCTGAACTTGATGACCATTTAGGTTATGACAAACATGAACCCGTTGAAGAAAAATTAACTAATCGCCGTAATGGCACAAGTGCTAAAACTGTCCAAAGTCAGCTCGGCGAACTTGACTTAAATGTTCCTAGAGATCGAGACGCTTCTTTCAATCCAAAAATCGTTCAAAAGCATCAGAAAGACATATCTGGCATTGAAGAAAAAGTGCTTTCAATGTATGCCAAAGGGCAATCCCAACGCGATATTTCGGCAACAATACAAGATATTTATGGTTTTGATGTTAGCCACGAGACCATCTCAAAAATCACTGATAAAGTGATTCCAATGGTACAAGAATTTAGGAATCGTCCTTTAAAAAAATGCTATCCTTTCGTGTTTGTTGACGCCATGTTTGTACCTGTTAAGACTGAGTCTGGATCAGGTCAGAAGGCACTATATAACATGATAGGAATAGATGTTGAAGGCAAAAAAGATGTCCTTGGATTTTGGCTGTCTGAAGATGAAAGTAGCCGTCATTGGCTTCAAATTTTAGAAGAAATCAGGCGCCGTGGCGTTGAAGATATTCTCGTAGTTTCTTTAGATGGTCTATCCGGACTTGAAGATGCTATTACAGCGGTATTTCCTAAAACGATTACACAACGCTGCATCGTTCATTTAATGCGCAACGCAACAAGATATATCCCTCGTAAAAGATGGGCAGAGTTTGCAAAAGACATTAAAGCTGTCTACAAGGCAGTAAGCTTGGATGAAGCAGTTCAACTCTTTGAGACCTTCCAAGAAAAATGGTGTGATTACCAATCTGCGGTAAATGTATGGTCAAAAAATTGGCTTTCAGTAGAAAGGCTTTTTGAGTTTCCATCAGAAATCAGAAAGCTCATCTATACAACCAACACGATTGAAAGTTATCATAATCAGCTCAGAAAAGTCACTGATCGAAAAGGTACATTTCCAAGTGAAATGTCATTATATAAACTGTTGTACCTAAGAATAGAAAAAATTAAAGAATCATGGAATCGTCCAGTTCACAACTGGCCAAAGGTACTCAATCAGTTGGTCATTTTATACGACGAACGCATCACTCGGCATATGAGATTTTAGTTTACACAAATTTCTTGACAGGTCCTCTTTCCATAAAATATTCATAGGAAAATTTATGTTTAATGAAGATTGTGAAGCATGGGTTCATGGTCCAGTATACCGTGAAATATATTTTAAGTATAAAAATCATGGATATAATCCTATAGATGATAATCAAAAGCAATTTGAGTGTTTTGATTTGTCTGATAGTGAAAAAGAAGTTATTGACGCAGTAATTAATTATTTTGGCTGTTATAGCGGTAAGATTCTTGAAAAGATGACTCATGCCACAACACCTTGGAAAGAAACGAGAGTTGGACTTACGGATGAGGAAGTTTCAAATAGGATCATTAGAAAAGATATTATTGAAATGTATTTCAATCAGGTTTACGACAAATATAAGATGCTAAACATTTCAGACATTAAAGATTACTCTGAAGACTTGTTTGAAAAAATCAGACACTAGAATTTGATATATTTACCATCACAAATACATTGTGGTGGTTTTTATTTTGAACACTTGGTTGAATGTCATAAAATGTTATCAACATAGAGTGAGAATAAGGTTAAGATAGGCATATGATTATAAAAGCGCCCTTTTTAGCTCATGACGACAGCAAGAAGTCCTCGGCTTAAGCCTGCAGACCCTTGTCTTACATCAACTAAAAAGGGGTGCTTTTTATTAATCATATGGCTAGTCTATAGGTGGGGGGGAGCATTGAGGATCCTTGGATGGGCCAAGGATTTCGATTTGTTTTTATGAGGCGTACATCTAATGTTATGCTTGAATTAAGAGGGTGAACTTCCAAATTCCTTAAATAGTACAGGAGAGCGTACGTTTTATTTGATTTAAATACGTTGTGCGGTTGAATTAATCATTGACGAACTATCAATTGATAGTTATAATTAAAATTGTAGGAGGGGTGATATGAGCAAGAGCACGAAAATAATATCTTCAAAAGAAGATGTAGAAGCGTTTCTTCATGATCTTATAAGTGTATTGAATCGTTCGGATTTTGATATAGATGCGGATTTGGATATTCTACCTAAGAAGAAATCGGAGTCACCTTTAGATCCTTATACAACAGCGAATACGCTGCTAGCCTTAGATTTTGATAGAAAAGATGTGTGGCACCAATTGGTTTCTCTAGATATATCCGAATACTTAGAAACATTTATTGACGATATGGATCCAACGTGGCCGCCCTTTTTTGCATTTGCAAAATCAATAAAAAAAAGAGATGTTTATATAAAAGCGAAGATTAGAGATCGCTTAAATGGAAAAGTATTTTGCGTATCTTTCCATTTTGCGAGACATCCATTCCCGGACACTTTACCATATGTATAATCTGGAACATGGAAAAGGAGAGTTTGATATGAAAGATAGATTGATTGAAAGCATTGAGTTGAATTGCCCTTTATGCGGAGATACACATAGAGTAGAAAAAAGGCTTCGTGAGACACAAGCTCTTTTTAAAGGAGAAATTGTTGATTATGAAGAAGTCTATTTCCTTTGTGATAGAGCAGATGACGAGGAAAATGAGTTTGTTCCTGCAAAGGTAATGGATTCGAATCTATTGAAAGTGCGTGATTCATATAGGATAGCAAAAGGGTTGTTAGCATCATATGAAATAGCCGAAATTAGATCGTATTATAGGTTAACTCAAAGTGAGTTTGCAGCGATGTTAGGGTGGGGAGAAGTCACTGTAACAAGATATGAAAGTAAAACCATACAAGATGAGACCTATGATAGCCTAATGAGAATGGTTCGTGAGAATAGTATGTTAGCCCTTGAATACCTCGATAAGCATAGAGAGCGCTTTACCGACAAAAGATACAGTGAAATTCGACAAACTGTAAAAAACAGATTAGATGTTAGCAGCCCTATGTACTTAAAGATGCAAGAGATAAAAAGTATGTACACTAAGTTTGAAGAAGCAAGTGATTACAATGGATTTAAAAGTTTAGACATTGAGAAACTGACGACTATTATGGGATATTACGCAAGTGAGGTGAATCATCTCTATAAAGTTAAGATGATGAAGTTATTGTGGTATACAGATGCGTTATACTACAAAAGATATGGTAAGTCTATGACAGGGCTTGTTTATGTTCATATGACTTATGGTGCTTTGCCGATTGGATTTAATGAAATTTTAAGTGTGCCTACAATTCAGGTCGTTGAAGAGATGATGTACGAAGACATTGGCTACAAAATTGTACCAACGAGCAAAGTGGATGAAAGTATATTCTCAAAAGAAGAATTAAGTGTTCTCGAGTTGGTTGCAGGCAAGTTTAAAAATTATCGTTCAAAGCAAATTGTGGATTACATGCATGAAGAAAAGGCTTATATTGAAACGAGCGATCATGAGTTGATTCCGTTTAGTTTGGCGAGAGAATTAAAAGAGTTAAGTTAGTATTGGTTGTGAGCGGATACTATCTCGATAGCATATGATTATAAAGGCACCCTTTTTAGTTCATGACGACAGTAAGAAGTCCTCGGCTCGCGCCTGCGGACCCTTGTCTTACATCAACTAAATAGGGTGCTTTTTTTAATAATCATATAGGTAGTCTTTGGGTGGGGTGGGGCATGGGGATCCTTGGTGGGGCCAAGGATTTTGATTTTGCATGATGGTGTGTTATAAGCTGCTAAGAAGGGTGTTACTGATAACTATCTAGTAGCGGTTTGAAATCACCTTTATACACTGTAATCCTTACCATTTTAAGTGTATCACCACCCAATGGGTAATTATATGCCACCTCTACCATGTAACCTGGAAATTCAGGATACATTCTATAAAGTGCCAATAAATCCCTACGGCTTTCACCCTCTTTTACAATTTTATATGTGTTTCTAAGACTATCAGCAGAAGTATCCCATTTTATTTTACCAAATACATTAAAACCAACCTGTGGAGAATCCTTAGAATTAGCGACAGCATGACTGATACCAACTATTGAACCACCACTATTTAACGCAACACTAACACCTGAACTTAGAAAATTATAACTTGTTAAGCCATAAAAATCCGTTTGTGGAGATGATTTTGTACCAAATACTTTTTCAACGTCTGATACAGATTTACCAATAAAAGTTGTTAAGTCACCTATAAATAATGCACCATTACTATCAATTGGTATTGGTTCTGGCTTGGTTTCTGCAACAACTAATTTGGAAGTTCTACCAGCCTCAACGTCAAATCTTGCAAGGTCTAAAGGTGCATAAACACTTTTAATAGGTGATGTTTTAGACTCTTCATATTTTGTATAGATATATCCATCATTAGATTTAGTTACTCTATCATAGAAATCTTTATCATTGATAAAAATGTTATAAACTCTATAAGCCATTACCATTGCTTGTTCTCTTGTCAAATTACCCTTTGGGTCAAACTTATTATTACCTACACCACTAATTAATTCATTATTAACTGCCATTGTAACATAACCAATAGCCCACTGTGAAATGTTCTTCTTATCTGCAAAAGAGATAGGTTTATATGAAGCAATAAATTTGTATCCTTGTTGATGGTCTGTAGTTGCTGTATACTCATTATTCTTTGAAATCGTATTAACCATCATTATTGCCGCTTGTTCTCTTGTAATTAATGAATTAGGTTCAAATTTATGGTCTCTTACATTTTTACCATCAACTTCATATGTTTTTACAACACCAGTACCTTTTATAATACCAGTATACATTAGTTTGTAAGCATCTACGTCAGAAGTATCCACTAACTTATCACTTTTTTCGTGATTATGATTTAATTTGAAGTAATCAATAGGTGCCAAATTTTCCTTTATTGTATCAACGTCTGTAAAGAAAGGCGTGTCAAAACCTTTTTCAAATGCTAAACCCATTTCTGTTTGAGTTAATCTCAATATTGGTACTAATAACTGACAAAATTCTAATCGTGTAATTGGCTTCTGATAATTACTCTGTAAATGCTTTGGAATTGCGCCTTTACTAATTAAGAAATCAATTTGGGTTTTCGCCCAAGATGAAGCACCACTTGAAGAAGCAAAAGACATATTTGTGGGTAATGCTGTAAAGATTAATGTTAGTGTAAGTATTAGACTGAGTGTTTTTTTCATATTTTATACGCTCCCTGTTGTTGTGTATTTACATTTTACTATAATATAGTTGAATAAGGCAATGTTTCAGTACCTATTCAGATCTTTTTAGCACATATATCTAAAAGATAGATTTTGATATAATACTTTCAGAGAACTTGACATAATGATTATTAGAAGTAGAATAAATAATAACTTAATAAAACGTTATGATGGTATGACTAATTTAGTTGATGAATCAGAATTAACGTCGTTGAATAACCGAGAGTCGCAGGTGTCCTTATACAGGGACTGATGTTTTTATTTATTGGAGGGGAAGATATGGGGATTGTTTTAACACTTAAAGATGGTTCTATTCGTGAAGTTGAAGCGGGGATTAGTGTACTGGATGTAGCAAAATCAATCAGTGGGCGATTGGGAAGAGAAGCGTATGCAGCGGAAGTGAACGGTAAATTAGTGGATTTGCGTTATGTGCTGACTGAAGATTGTTCTCTTAATATCTGTAAATTTGAGGATGCGTCAGGGCTTGAAGCCTTTAGACACACGTCGGCACATATTTTGGCTCAAGCGGTTAAGCGGCTATATCCAAGTGCAAAACTGGCCATTGGTCCTGCCATTGAACGAGGCTTTTATTATGATTTTGAAGTTGAAAGCACATTCAAAAGAGAGGATTTAGATGCTATTGAGAAAGAAATGCTGAAAATTGTCTCGGAGAAATTACCCATTGAGCGTTTTGAATTATCCAAAGAAGAAGCTATTGCATTTTGTGAGCGCCAAGGTGAAACTTATAAAGTTGAGCTGATCCATGGTTTGGGGGGTGACGCGATCATTTCGTTTTATAAACAAGGTGAATTCACCGATTTGTGCGCAGGACCGCATATCATTTCTACCGAGGATGTCAAAGGGATTAAACTGCTCAGTTCAACAGGGGCGTATTGGAAAGGTGATGAAAAGAATAAGATGCTTCAGCGCATCTACGGGGTGTCATTTCCTAAGAAAAGTCAATTGGAAGCCCATTTGGAGATGCTCGAAGAGGCTAAGAAACGCGATCATAATAAACTAGGTCGCGAACTGGAGCTCTTTACTTCTGTTGATGTGATTGGTCAAGGTTTGCCACTTCTCATGCCTAAAGGCGCAAAAATCATCCAGATTCTTCAGCGCTTTGTAGAAGATGTGGAAGAAAGTAGGGGGTATCAACTCACTAAAACACCTCTCATGGCGAAAGCGGATTTATATAAAATTTCAGGTCATTGGGACTTGTATCGAGATGGCATGTTCGTCATACCAGATGGCGAAGATCCGGATAATGCCCTAGCGCTAAGACCTATGACATGTCCATTTCAGTTTTTTGTCTACAATACGACACCAAAAAGTTACAGAGATCTGCCAGTACGTTTGGCTGAAACATCGACATTATTCAGAAATGAATCCTCTGGAGAGATGCATGGTTTGATTCGCGTTAGACAGTTCACGATCTCTGAAGCACACTTAATGGTAACACCTGATCAACTTGAAAATGAGTTTAGAGGGGTAGTGGACTTGGTCAACTTCATGATGAATACCTTAGGCATCAGTGAAGACGTCTCTTACCAATTTTCCAAATGGGATCCAAACAATAAAAGCAAATATGTGGGCGACCCTGAACAATGGGAAAAAACGCAAGACACGATGCGTATAATCCTAGATCATCTAAAGATTGACTACAAAGAAGTTGAAGGTGAGGCTGCGTTTTATGGACCTAAACTAGATATCCAGTTTAAGAATGTCCATGGAAAAGAAGATACGATCATTACGGTTCAAATCGATTTCTCTTTAGCAGAGCGATTCGATATGACGTATGTTGATAAAGATGGTGAAAAGAAGCGTCCAATTATAATTCACCGAACATCTGTAGGGTGCTATGAAAGAACATTGGCAATGCTGATAGAAAAGTATGCAGGTAAGTTCCCAACTTGGTTGGCACCGGTACAGATAAAAATCTTATCCATTTCGGATAAATACATTGATTATGCAGAGTCTGTTTATAATGCGCTTAGAGATTCAGGTTTTAGAGTTGAGCTCGATGATCGCGCTGAAAAAATAGGTTATAAAATCCGCGAGGCACAACTTGAGAAAGTGCCTTACATGCTGATACTAGGCGAAAAAGAATCCGAAGAGGGTTTGGTTTCAGTTAGAAGTCGCATAGAAGGTGATCTTGGTCAAATGGAAATTGATGCGTTTAAAGAGCGCATAAAATTTGAAGTGGTAAATCGTGTGTTAAATTATAAGTAAAACGTTCTAAGACTTGTAATCACTATGTGATGTATTCAATGAAAGAGTCTATCCAATCGGGTAGACTCTTTTTTTGCCTATTTGGAATGAATTAACCTTGCTTTATAATGCATATATGATACCATATAATGGAATAAAACGATTTCATAGAGGAGGAACTTGCCATGTTACCACTCAGATTTTTTATATCATATACCAGTAGTTGGATAGTTTTCATCCTAATTGGTTTGGGTCTTAATAAAATTGAAATCATAAGCAATTCTATCCTTATAAAGCTTTCAATTCTAATGATTACTATTTTTGTTCTATCAAAATTTCTGTTTAAGCAGTTGCCAAAGACAAACATAGACAACGTTTCAAAGTCGAAATTTATTTTCATTATAATAGCATTTGAAGTGGGTTACATTATTTTAAGAGGCCTGATTCCCGATCAGGTACTCCCACACACGCTGGTTATAGGTTTTATTTTAAGATATCTTTATTCTGTAATCATTTTATCTATATTGTTTAAAACTAAAAAAAGTATATAACAGGTGCAATTAGTGGTAAAATAAGTACATGTTATATATTGGGGGAGACTTATTATGAGAATTGTTGTGGATAGCAGTTGTGATTTGACTGATGAAATAAAGGAAACGCTAGATGTTACATTGGTACCGCTAACCATTAGTGTGGGGGAGCGTCATTTTAAGGACGATGCGACTTTGGATGTTGAGGAGATGCTTAAGGTCATCGAATCGTCCAGTGATGTGCCGAGGTCAGCCTGTCCATCGCCTCAAGATTTTATGGACGCGTTTATGGAGAAGGGGTCTGTTTTTGTAGTGACCTTGACGGCAGCGTTAAGTGGCACTTATAACAGTGCGGTACTGGCGAAAGAGTTGTTTTTACAGGAGTACCACGATAAGTTTATTTATGTTTTTGATTCAAAAGGTTCGTCTGCGAGAGAGACGTTGATTGCTCTGAAAATCGATGAATTGATTAAAGGCGGGTTAGGTGAAAATGAAATCGTTCAAGAAGTGGAATCGTATATTCAAAAAATGAAGTACTTTTTCCAATTGGGTTCGCTTGATATTATGATTAAAAACGGACGCATCAGTAAGTTAAAAGGCATGATTGGTGGGCTTCTAAATATGAAACCGATTCTGCAGGCGACGCCTAGTGGTGAAGCGGAACTTTTTGAAAATGTGCGCTCGGAGAAGAAGTCTATCAAGAGACTCGTAGAGATCGTGGGCGATCAATGTGCGGATTTTTCTGATCGTGTGTTGGCAATTTCGCATTGTTTTGCTTTAGAAAAAGCCGAGGAATTGAAATTGGAAATTGAGAAACAGTATAACTTTAAGAAGGTTTTCATTGTACCCACTAAGGGATTGAGTAGTTTGTATACCAGCAGAGGCGGGATTACGATTGCTTTTTAAAAAAATTATATGTGCGATAGGCATCGAGACAAGGGTTCTTTATAGGAGCCCTTGTTTTTTTGTTGAAAGGAAATGTCCCTGGCAACTTTTTGCTAGTGGAACTTACAATGCAGTGATTATAAGCATCGTGGGAACCACTAACAAAAAGTTGCCAGGGACGTTTTTTCTTTGGGTATATTGATAACATCACAGGGTTTTAATAGGAGGGACATATGGCAGAGGAAAGAAAAGTGATTTTATATATCGCACAGAGTTTGGATGGATTCATTGCTCGGGCAGATGATGACATCAGTTGGCTTTCGGTGGTAGAACGTGAAAATGAAGATTATGGGTATGAGGCGTTTATTAAGACAGTGGATACGGTTTTTATGGGTAGACGGACTTATGAAAAGGTACTTTCATTTGATATGGATTTTCATCATAAGGATCGAAAATGTTATGTTTTGTCTAGGTCAAAGTCGGGACAGAATGCAAATGTGACTTTTTATTCTGGCGAACTGAGTGCGCTTATAAACAGGTTAAAAGCGGAGCCTGGTCCTGGTAAACACATTTTTGTAGATGGCGGTGCTGAGGTGGTAAAGGCATTTAGAGAAGAAGGCTTAATTGATGAATACGTAATATCCATAATTCCGATTATGCTTGGGCGTGGGATCAGGCTTTTTAAAGATATTGATGTGGAGAGCAAGGTTGAGTTGGTGGACCATAAGGTGTTTGCGTCGGGATTGGTTCAATTGACGTATAGATGCATTAAAAAGGTTTGATTTTAGGAGGATAATGATATGCGGTTTAAAAATAAAGTAGTGATTATCACAGGCGCTTCTGGAGGTATTGGTAGCCAAATGGCGCATTCGTTTGCTGAAGAAGGCGCTGAAGTTATCAACCTTGATAAGGTTTCAAGTGCGGATGTAAATGTGAATTATATAAAGTGTGATCTGAGTAAAGCATCTGATATAAAGTCAGCCATTGATTTTATCACCTCTCAATATGCTCAGGTGGATATTTTGATTAACAATGCGTGTTTTTCTGCTGGGGGAATTTTATCTTCATGTGACGTAGATGCATTTAATGATGTTTTGATGGTGGGGGTGACAGCGCCATATTTATTAACTGCTCAGTTGCTGCCAAATTTTTCTAAGGATGCTTGTGTGGTTAATATTGCCTCCACGAGAGGTTTCATGTCTCAAACAGATACAGAAAGTTATAGCGCAGCAAAAGGCGGGATTTTAGCGCTAACTCATGCTTTGAGTATAAGTTTGGCGGGGAAAGTGCGAGTGAATGCTGTTAGTCCTGGCTGGATTCATACGGATTTGGATGGTGATGAAGTCAGTGAAATGGATCATGCACAGCATCCAGTAGGTCGTGTTGGCGTGCCTGATGATATTACACGTACGGTAATGTTTTTGTGCGATTCGGAGAGTGGGTTTATTACGGGAGAAAATATCATGGTAGATGGAGGTATGAGTAAACTGATGGTTTATCATAACGATCGTGGATGGTCGTTTTCAAAATGATTCATTAAAACGTCCCTGGCAACTTTTTGTTAGTAGATCCCACGATGCAGATAATCACTGCTTTGTAAGTTACACTAACAAAAAGTTGCCAGGGACGTTTTGGGGGTAAAAAAAGTCCTCAACATATGCGTCGAGGACTTTTGAGTGTTTTACCAATCGTTTCGTTCGGTGTTTACGCCATAGAAGTTATATGGACTTGGTGATTTTGAGTGTAAAACGACACGGATCGTTTTGTTTACGTCACTAGGTTGTAGTGTATAGGTAGACGCATTGCTCACGTGGAAATCATCTACAAACCATTGATAATAAAACCATGGGCCAGGTACTTGTCCATCTGTTAATAGTGAAAGTGTACTTCCTACTGAAAAATCACCTACAATTTCAGCCGTTTTAACGATAAGTGAGTTGTTGACCCAATTATCGTCTGTAACTGAGATGTAAGGTGTGCTGTTCAGATCGAAATTCAAAATGCCTAGTTCAAATGCATTTTCTGGAACTTCACGATAGTAAACACGCGTTGGCACATTTGTCGCATTAGCTGGGTCACTTGAATATACTAAGTTTAAGGTAATAAATGTTGCTTGTTGTATGATGCCAATATCAAACACTTGATTATTAGTATATTGCGACATATAGCCATGTCCTGAACGCCCAAGGGTGCTGTATTGATTAAAAAGGGGATTTGAGTACGGATTTCCGCTATAACCGGTAATTCCAAACGCATAGGGTACTTGAGAAAATGTGGTGACTTCAGATGCAAGTGCATTTGTCGTCCATCCAGCACCAAGGATTAATTTATTTGTTGGAGCATCTGTTATTTTACGAGATGCATCGTACAAATCTTTGCCTTCTAAATTAATAATCGCATCTTTATCTGCATCTGTCAGATAAATGTGTATTGAGGTATATGGAAAGTCAGGATTCGTGCTGTAGTTAATTCTATAGGTTCCTTTTGCTATGGTTGCGTCTAATGTCTTTTCATAAGTGCCAGTTAAGTGGTAGATTGCTTGTGTCGTCTGGATAGCCACTTTTTCTGGATGGAAAATATTTTCTTGTATTGTGTCGTTAACCATAAAATAAATAGAGGCTAAATGAGTGGTGTCTAATCTAGCGTGATTATTTATAGTATACGCCACTTCAGTACCAGGCGTTGTGGTAGTAGGCTCAGTAGTAGGTTCAGTTGGTGAAGGTGAAGAAGGTTCTGTTGGTGCTGGACTATCAGGTGTAGTGGGTTGTGTTGGGGTTGCTGGAATCGTAGTAGGTGTAGACGATGAAGTACCTGCTGCAATCGTCGTATTGCCTGATTTAGTGCCAGTAGATTCTTGTGAGACTGTTATGAGTGTGCCTTTTGTATCAACAGAGGCGTCATTTGCATTTACGAAGACTTTTTCTATTTTACCCTCGCCAGTTATTTTAGCGTCATTGCCTCCAACCGTGATTTCATTTACTTTGGTTTGGTTGTCTGAACTCAGTGATGTATTTGATGCAACCACATCAACAGAACCAACTTCTGCGATGGAAAGGGTCACATTTGAATTGGTCGCATTTTCACCAACAGACAACGAGTTGATTTGTGCATTTTTAACATCGAGGTTAACATCTGGTACGCTAACATTTATGTTATTTGCAGTCGCATTATAAAATAAAACTTTTACATCTGAGGATTGAATTTCTATATCGCCAAAGTTTCCTTCAAGGATTACATCATCCTTACCGTCTAGATAAACACTGCTTAGAACAACGCCATCCTCTGTTAAAACGCGAACGACACCATCTACTTTTGCGATGATCACTTTTTTAACATTTGATAACCCGAAGATTCTAACGGTGTTTTCTCCACCACCACGAATAATGAGTTCGCCCTCAACCGTTACATTTTCCAGTGAAACATCTCCATCGCCGACACCATCAGCGATGATTAGATTTCCTGTAATATTCATATCACTAAGTTTTACGTCTTTAGCAGTGACTACAACGCTGCCTGTATGAGAGCCTTTGTATGTGCCATCTTCACGGATATATACGCTTGCAAACTTGTTTAAAAGTGCTGCAAGTTCTGCACGTGTAATAGGAGATTGAGGTGACAGTTCTAATTTGTCGTTTCCTGTGAGGATACCTTGATCAACGAGTACTGATACGGCATCTTTTGACCAATCAGATAGTTGATCGGCATCACTGAATCGACTAAGTATCGAAGAATCTGCGTTCTGAGATTTGAGTAGGTTTGCAATAACGTAGAAGACTTCTTCTCTTGTTATGTACGCAAGGGGTTCAAATTCATTTTCAGTTATGCGAAAAACGTTTAACTGAAGTGCTTTTTCTACTGCATCTGTATACCATGCATCGGTATCAATATCGCTAAGGTGTACGATGGATGATTTTTTTTCTGCACCCATGGCATTTACGACGATTGCCGCAAGTTCCGCACGTGTTACTAATTTTTTAGGACTAATTTGACCATTATACCCTTGTAAAAGGCCATTTTTAACGGCATTTTCAAGACCGACTTTTGACCAATCATCTGGTAAATCTTGAAATGTTGAGATTTCTCCTGCGAATGTAAATCCGCCTAGATTACTCAAAATCAAGGTGACCGCAAGGAAAATTGAAACGAACTTCTTTTTCATAAAACACCTCCAAAATTTTGAATAAAAAGCATTTTGAAAAATGGGTATTCAAAACACTATTTACATCAATTGGAATTATTATATCATGAATAAAACTAGTTAACAATATACAATAATAAAGTGACAACTAAAGTCATTTGTTATATAATGGCAAAATGGAGGTCGTTTGTATGAAGAAATTAGTGGGGATTTTACTGTTAATCATCCTTTGGGGTCAAGTATCTTTTGGTTCAAGTGGGTACATAGAGTTAGAAAATCGTTCGGGATATTACATACCCATCAAGTCAGCCGTTGAGAAGTTAGGTGGAGAAGTTAAATTTAATGCAAAGAAAAAGACCATACATCTAAGTCTAAATGGCATTGATTTGGAATATGCTTTTGACACGGGTACTTATCTAGTGGAAGATAAGGTTTATAGAAGTATGGAAGATTTTATACTTTTAAAAGGGACTGCATATATGTCATCATCGCTGTTTTCAGCTATATTTA
The DNA here is from genome assembly GCA_927417275.1 of uncultured Clostridia bacterium. Lineage (GTDB taxonomy): Bacteria > Bacillota > Clostridia > Peptostreptococcales > Acidaminobacteraceae > Fusibacter_C. The sequence continues at coordinate 146,179 of CAKMJV010000006.1, read as the reverse complement.
ATGAAAGTATCGGATTAGAGGAGCAGTCCATAAAACCCCCTTTAATTGCACATGGCGGTGGGGCTTTCGATGGTGTGAGAATCACAAATTCCAAAGAAGCGATATTAGCGTCACTTAGACAGGGTATAAATGTGATAGAAATTGATTTTTTAAGAACTTCAGATCATAAATACGTTTTAGGTCATGACTGGGGAACGGTTCGTTCTATTTATCAACCGAGTAACAGTTTTACGGATTATGACCATTATACATCATTAAGAACTGAAAGGTTTTCGGCACTTGGGCTAGATGATTTGGTGGAACTAATGGGACAGCATATACATATGCGGATCATTACGGATGTAAAAGATTCAAATGTCGAATTCTTAAGCCATGTTGCTTATCATTTTCCTGACTACATAGAGCGTTTTATCCCTCAGATTTATGATTTCGAGGAGTTTGAAGTTGCGAAAGGTCTAGGTTTTGAAGATATCATTTATACGATGTATAAAGTGTATAAAACAGATAATATGATGATCGATTTTGTTAAATCTAATGAATTGTATGCGGTTACTTTCGCTGAATCGCGAGCGAGGCCAAGTTTTCTGAAAAGACTAAATGAAATAGGTGTCTCAACGTATGTGCATACCATTAACAGTGAAGAAAAGTATTATGAACTGAAGTCGCTGGGTGCAACGGGTGTGTATACGGACTTTTTATATGGACCAATTAATTAATAAAATGCTTATTTGTTACGAGGAGGCAAACGATGGCTAAATACATCGATTTGAGTTACACCATAGAAGAGGGGTTAGCGGTACATCCATATGATGAAGCGTTAAAACTCAGTCGCAGCAAGTTTCTAGTAGGTGATGGGTTTAATGATTCTCGATTTGATTCGGGCATGCATGTTGGTACCCACATCGATGCACCCAGTCATATGACAACACGTGAGTTTTTCATTAGCGACTATTTGCCAGAGCGGTTTATAGGTAAGGCGTGTTTATTAGATGTTAGAAATCAGGCTTTAATTGAGATGCAAGATGCGTATCATGATCGGGTTTCTACAGACGATATCGTCTTACTTTACACGGGGTTTGATTCGCAATTTGGAAGTGATACGTATTTTGAGGCACATCCAGTTATAGATGAGGCATTGGCGGCATTTTTTATCGAGAAGAGGGTTAAAATGGTAGCGATGGATATGCCTTCTCCGGATCGATGGCCATTTGATATTCATAAAATGCTGCTGGATCAAGATATATTAATCATGGAAAACTTAAGAGGACTTGGAGCGCTATTGGACTGTGATGCCATCGAGATCATTGCGCTGCCTATGAAAATTAAGGCTGAAGGTTCACCTGTGCGCGTGGTTGCGAAGGTGGAGTGATGCAAAGGAAAAAAAGTCCCTGGCAACTTTTTGCAAGTGCCGACTACCATGCTGTGATTATGCGCGGTGTAGGTGCCACTTGCAAAAAGTTGCCAGGGACTTTTTGCTTTATTTATATTTTAAACTTTGATATTTCTTGATTCAATTGAATCGAGATGGCATTAAGTTCTTGTGCGGCACGTGATACTTCTTCGACTGCAAATGTCTGTTGTTCCATGCTGGCCGTAACTTCTTGTGATGCGGCTGCCGTTTCTTCTGACACTGCAGAAATATTTTCTATGCTGCTTACGATTAACTCTTTATCGTGATTTACGCCTTTAACTGCATCTCCGATTGCCTGTATGTCTGTGGAAATCACAGTGTGTGCATCTTTTATGGTTTCAAAGGATTTGATGACATCAGCCACGGCAATATTTTGTTTTGCGCTGATTTCCTTGAGTATGGACATACTTTTTACTGATGCTGCGCCATCTTGCTGAATGTTTGTGACGATGTTTCGTACTTGTTCCGCTGAGTTTGCTGACTGCTCAGCCAGCTTTCTGATTTCATCTGCGACAACTGCAAATCCTCTACCATGTTCTCCTGCGCGAGCGGCTTCGATTGATGCATTTAGTGCAAGCAGGTTGGTTTGTTCGGAAATTGCTGAAATGGCGTTGAGTATAGCACCGATTTCGATGGTTCGGTCGTTCAGTTGATGAATGACACTTTCGATCCCTTCATTGGCCAAAATGGATTCATCATTTCGATGACTGAGATCGGATACGGATTCTATACCTGAGTCATATGCTTTCTCTGTTTGTTTCGCAGAGTTTATCATGTTGTTGGTATATGTGTTTAAGCGCTCAAATTTGCTTGAGAGTTCAGAAGCGATTACAGAACTTTTCTCTGCATCCACGGCTTGGTCTTGTGCGCCTTTTGCGATGTCCTCTACTGTTTTTGCAACTTCATCTGCAGAAGCGCTAACTTCTTCGCTGGTTGCTGCGAGTGATTGAGAAGAAGTGGTCAATAGGCCAGAAACTTCCTGGATGTTGTGCACCAATTTACCCAAATCTATAAGCGTTTCGTCGAAGAAGCGACTTAGTATACCGATCTCATCATTTGAAGTCACTTTTGATAGACTGCCCAGTTCACCAGTTCGCGCTTTCTGCATAGAATCCACCAAACGTCGGATGTTCGTGTTTATTCTCTTCGTGAAGAAGTAAATAATACCCGTGCCTACCAAGATGGCGATTAAAGAGGCAAGTGCGATAATGAGGATAATCAAATTGATTTCGCTTTGGATTTCATCATAATACAAACTTGAAACAACGGTCCAATTCACCTCGGGTAGTTTATAAATAGATGCATACTTGGTGCTGGTTTTTCCATTCTCTTCATATTTGTATTCGACGCCAACGTCGTTAGAGGCTATGGCATCTTTTATGTCTTGTGTGAGAAGCTCTGTTCCAATTTTATCTTCGGAAGCATGGGCCATGATGATGTTGTTGACATCGACGATTATAGGATATCCCTTTTCACCGATTCTCAAATCTTTTGTTTGTTGGTTCAATGTTTTTAGTGTGATATCCGCAGCCATAACGCCTATAAACTTGCCGCTTGAATCATACACTGGTTGGCACGCTGTTACCACCATATCGCCGATGGTATCGTCAAAATAGGGATCTGTCCAAATAAATTGTCCTGCTTCTTTTGCTTGAATATACCAATCTCTTGTCGTCGGATCATAATCGCCAAGATCGTCGTCAGGTTTCATAATCATCCGTTTGTCTTCGGTCCCAAGATAAATAAATTGGATATCGGGATTGGATTTGACATAGGTATCCAATGTCCCGAGTAAGTCACGCTCTGCACTTGGATCACGCATAATTTGGATGACATCTTCTTGGATAGACAGGGCTTTGATAATACTCTCGAAACCACTTAAGTAGTTTTGAACAGAAATACCGATTTGCTTGCCAAGATTGTTTACAGATTCCTTTTGCGCCTCTGTAAATGCTGCTGAAATTCTGATAGCGATGCCAGTCCCCACTGCCAGTTGAGCCACCAGCATGATTATAACGAAAATGGACATAATCGATCGCCTTAAACTACGCTTTACTTTAATTTTCTCCATAATACACCCCACTATATTATTCATTCTCTAGTATATTCATACACCATTTTTTATTTTATATGCAGAGGTCAAAAAATACTATGAAAAATGACATTAGTTGCAAAAATGTAACTATTTAAAGAAAAACGTCCCTGGCAACTTTTTGTTAGTGTGCAGAATCTCCCTGGCAACTTTTGGAAAGTAGTTCCTACACCGCGCTTAATCACCGTATGATAGTCGACACTAACAAAAAGTTGCCAGGGACGTTTTTCTCCTATTGATTTATACACGAAGATTTGCTATCATTATACATAGATAAACGATGCATAGGGACAAAAGGTATCGAAAGGAGGTCATTGTGAACAAGGAGTTACTTAAAGGCACCACCGAGATGATGATATTAAAGATGCTTGAAAGACAGCCAACCTACGGGTACGAGATGATTAAGAATTTTGAATTGGTATCCAATGGCGTCTTTTCACTAAAAGAAGGCACGCTTTATCCGATTTTGCATGCGCTTGAGAAAAAGGGGCATATTGAATCGTATTGGCATGATCAAGAGGGACGTAAACGCAAATATTATCGCATCACAGATGAAGGGATGCTCAGTCTTAAAGAGAAACAAAGTGAATGGGGCACGTTTGCCAGCACCATGAATGTGATTCTCGACCATTAAGTGGTGCGCTCTTGTACTGAACAGCAGAAGCATTGGAACAACAATTTTAAACGAGAAGGGATTCATTATGACCACAAATGAACTATTAAAATACGAGGCCGTTAATACTTTTTTGGACAAAGTAATGACGCAAATTTATACGGAAGATGAAGCGAAGTCTATTACGTTTGAGCTTTTGGATCACATACTGAGTTTGACGGAGGATTATTTAGAGGCGGGGCATATTGAGGGCATCGCAGTAAGCAAAGCGCTTTATCAAATGGGCGATCCAGCGGAAATTGGATTTAGTTTTACCGATTATGAAGGGCTTCGAAAGCGTAAAATGTTGCGCGTAGGACTCAAACTCGGTTCGGTTCTTTTAATTGCCCTGACTTTTGGTGTGATTTTTGTTCAGGGGATCTTAGCAAGTGAGGCCACAGACGTTGCGCGAGAAGCATCTCATCGTTCTGCTACACCTTGGTCGCTGTGGTACCTTTTTTATTTTCCAGTGTTGATGCTTTCCATGCGAAGTAGTTTTCAAGCCCAGTACAGTTTAAATGGCGTTTCGGTGGATCGACTGAAGATTTCAAAAGAGCCCCTGATGGTCCTTTGGCCATATAAAAAGCGCTTTCCCTGGGAATATGTTTTGTTTTCTATGTTCTTTATGCCGATGATCCTCATCTTTGTCATCGCATTTATTTTCGAAGGTGGAAGTCCACTCAGTGTTGTCGGCTTTTTAACGGCGATTTCTCTTAGCATATGGCTGTTTTTCCACAGTGAAAAGTACCGAATTCCCAAATATGTAATTTTAGAAGAAGGTCTCCTGATAAAAAATCATTTAGTCTCATGGGCCGCCATTGATCGATACACATGGATCAGGGATTACAGAACCGCTGGCGCAATGCACTATCGACTATCCATCGAACATGTGATGAAACAAAATTTGGCCATTCAAAATAAATTTAATGGCACGTTTAAACGCCATATCGATGTCAATGCAAGTCAGTACGCCACATTATCACGCATTATGAAGGAGAAAATATAACGTGAACGCATATACTTATACAGAAGAACTGGGGCATTATCAAAAGCAAAAACGACGCGTGATGCGACTGCTCTTTATCCATCTTCTCATTTTTGACAGCGCATTTATATGGACCAGAGCAGGACTCGCGAAACAGTTAATAACCCTAATCTGGACAGGACTGCTGATTTTCGGATGCTGCCGATTCATAAAATTTGTCGAAAAAAAGCACCATAAGACTCAAAATACCATGCGCGAATCCCATGGCGCGTCATCGCTCCTTTACGAAGGCGTCGACTACTATGGGTCATGGAATCGCACCCGACGAAAATCCACAGTGGTTATAACGATGTATTCATTCATTTTTGCCCTTTACACCTTGGTGCTGGTATATGTTTTTTTCTTTTTATACCGTCAAATGGACCCAAATAGCATAGCACCATTTGTTTTAACCGGACTGCATGTCCTTTTAGTTGTGCCAATGTACGCGCCGTTCACCTACATCATCCTCCCAAGATATCATTTCACGGCCACTTGCATAATCGTCAACCGAACATTTGCAATCCCCTATGCCCAAATCAGAAAATATCAATGGCTCCCCCAAGCCAAAGCAGGCTATTTCCTAGATTTAAACACAGGACAACACTTTGCAAGACTTATTATAAATCATTTGGATAAGCCCAAAATAGAAGAACTATTTAAGGCCTCGGAATAAAACGTCCCTGGCAACTTTTTGTTAGTAGAACCTACACGCCGCATAATCGCCGCACGGTAGAATCCACTAACAAAAAGTTGCCAGGGACGTTTTCATCCCTCAAATAAACGGCCTAATCCAAATTTCAGATGAGCGATTCATCTCCAGTGCAAATTGTGAGAGGTACTTTCGATTACAAAAGGCAGTAAGCGTAGACTCAAAATTATACGTCCCATCGGCAATATTGGCCTGCTCGGTATGCATCACTCTCAGTTCCGTTTCGTCTAGAGGACGATATGCGTTTTCATGAACAATGTACTGGCGGCCAAACCTTTTCGGTTTTTGACGGTTTTTCTGAGATTCAGTAGGATAACCTACTACGAGCATGGAAATCGGCACCACATAAGGATCGAGGTTCAATAACTGCTGGTGAATCTCCGCTTGCTCCAAAATATCTCCGATATAACAAGAGCCAAGACCTAAGGATTCAGCTGCGACCACCATATTTTGCGCCGCGATTACAGCATCTTGAATGGCGAGAAATAAATCACCAACACCAGGTTTTCTTGCATCGATGCCCACTGCCAGATACGCATCTAACCAGCGTCTGGTATCCGCTAGAAAAACCAAAACGAGTGGCGCTTTTGCGATAAAAGGTTGATGATCGCAGGTCTCAGATAATTTTAGTTTTAGGGATTCATCGGTTATATCGAGAATGGCATAAAGCATTTGATTGCCTGCGGTAGGGGCTTGAAATGCAGCATCTAGTAATGCTTCTTTAATTTCTGTTGGGATGCCTTTCTCTTCAAACTGGCGGCAAGATTTTCTTGTTTTTAGGGATTCGATAATGGGGTTCATTGGGCCTCCTTTTTTTGTGGGATCTCTTTTTGTGTGGCATGTCTGTGCGGAATGTCTGTGCGGAATCTCCCTGGCAACTTTTTGCAAGTTGATTCTGGATACCTCTATTTTACTACATAATTGCATCAGCTTGCAAAAAGTTGCCAGGGACATTCCGCACAGTTTTCCCAGGGACATTCCGCACAGTTTCCACACACAAATATGCTATAATAAAACTAAAAAACATGGAGGTCACTATGCCTTTTGAAATCATACGCGCGGACATCACCCATTTAAAAGTCGATGGCATCGTCAATGCAGCAAATGAAACCCTTCTTGGTGGGGGCGGTGTCGATGGCGCGATTCATAAAGCCGCGGGGCCTGAACTGTTAGAGGCGTGTAAGAAACTCGGCGGCTGTCAAACGGGTGAAGCGAAATTGACCCGAGGCTATAATTTACCCGCACGCTATGTGATTCATACGGTGGGTCCCGTATGGCGAGGTGGCGATCAAGGCGAAGAAGAACAGCTCCGCGCGTGTTATACAAACGCGTTAGAAATTGCACACGCGAAAAATATGGAGAGCCTAGCGTTTCCCTTAATATCAACGGGCATTTTTGGCTATCCAAAAGACCTTGCCCTAAAAATAGCCATTTCAGTAATCGGCGATTTTCTTATGCAACATGAACTCGTGATTTATTTGGTGGTTTACGACCATGGTGCTTTTGCGCTTTCCGAAAAGTTATTTAACACAGTTAAAGCCTATATTGATGATCACTATATAGAAGAAAACTTTGAAAGCATACGCATGGAGTCGCACTATCAGAAGTCTGTAGCCTATGAATCAGAAATGCCCTATCCAAAATCTATTATAGATGAAGCCACACATAAACCATCTAAACCTTCATCTGCCGTTCAACGTCGACTTAAAAATATGCTAAAAGAACTAGAAGAAACATTTTCTGAACACCTTTTAAGGCTAATAGACATTAAAGGAAAAAGTGACGTAGAAGTCTATAAAAAAGCAAACATCGATCGGAAATTGTTTTCAAAAATTAGAGGCGACAAAGACTACAAGCCCAGTAAATCAACAGCCCTCGCATTTGCCATCGCACTAGAACTGAACTTAGATGAAACCAAAGACCTATTAAAAAAAGCCGGATTTGCCTTATCCAACAGCAGCAAATTCGACCTCATCATCTCCTATTTCATCACAGAAAGCACTTATAATATCTTCGAAATCAATGAAACCCTTTTTGCTTTTGAGCAACCCCTACTTGGCATTAACAAATAAAATGTCGCTTGCCATGCGACCAACCCAATCCACACTTTTGGTAAAATTAAAACATAAAAAGTGATGGAGGATAAACACATGAAAAAAGATTTAACAGAATTGGTTTTTATATTAGACAGAAGTGGCTCAATGGCAGGGCTCGAATCAGATACCATCGGTGGCTACAACGCCATGCTCGCCAAACAGAAAGAAACGGCAGGGGCGGCCGTCATCACCACCGTTTTATTTGATGACAACTATGAACTCTTACACGATCGCATCACCCTTGAAGGCATCCAACCCATCTCATCAAAAGAATATTTTGTTAGGGGCAGCACAGCGCTACTGGATGCAGTGGGCAAAACCATCGTAAAAATTGAAAACGTTCAAAACAACACAGCAGAAGCTGCACGTGCAGAAAAAGTTGTTTTTGTCATCACCACAGATGGCTATGAAAATGCGAGTAGAGAATTCTCATACGCAAAAATAAAAAGCATGATCAGCAAACTAAAAGAACAACGTGGTTGGGAATTCATTTTTCTTGGTGCCAATATAGATGCTGCCGCTGAAGCAGAAAAATTTGGCATCGATAAGAACCGCGCCGCACAGTATCACAATGATGAGCAAGGCGTAAAACTGAATTACGCAGTCGTAAGTGACGCAATCAGCGAATTAAGAGTATCAAAGTCACTTTCGGAGGGTTGGAAAGCAGAAATAGAAAGTGACTATATAACAAGAAAATAGTGCCTCGGAAGAAATGTCCCTGGCAACTTTTTGCAAGTGGATTAAGGCGTGCTTAAATCACACCTTATGTAAACCTCACTAACAAAAAGTTGCCAGAGACATTTCGCGCACTAACAAAAAGTTGCCAGGGACATTCCGATCGCCAGGGACATTCCGATCATTCCCTCCCTACATATGATCTCTATACGCCTTTGGCGTATAACCAGTGAGTTTTTTAAACACTGTGGCATAATAGTTTTGATTTTCAAAGCCACTTTCTAAGGCGACTTCTAAAATGGAATATTGCGTGTACTTTAGCAAGTGCTTGCTGTAGTTGATGCGCGTAACTTGTATGCATTCGGTGATGCTCATCCCCACTTCTTCTTTAAAGAGACTTGACAGATATGCGTTAGAACGCTTCACGAATAGGCTGACATCACTGAGTTGCAGTGGGGTTTTGAAATGCTCCTGGATGTACATAAGCGCTTTTCTAACAGGGAGTGATTTGCCATCTAAATCACTTTTTCTAACGATTTCGCTGTAAACTTTTATGATGTTTTCGCCCAGCGTCATGAGACACGTGAAACTGTTTGAACTTAATATTTGAGAAAAATAAGCGTTTTTCAGATGCGTAATTTGATGTGTATCACCTGAAACTTTTAGAAGTTGACCGCTGATCATGGTTTCAAGTGTAAAAAGCATTTGCTTTAGCGCAAGCGTTTCATCTCCCAAAAGGGTATCTGAAAACGATTCAAACAATGCACTCTTCTTATAAATGGAGAGTGCTTCTTGTTTTTGATGGCCCAAGACCATATCCGCAATCAATTGTAGGCGCATATGCATGTCGCTCATGATATGCCTTTGCGCCATATCTTCTTGTGAAATGTAGTGTTTGGGTTTATCCATGGCACTGCTTGGTCCCACATAGACACTTTTATGTAGCAGATGATGCATCATTTGTCCCAGATAGATGTGACGCGGTGGTTTTCTCAAAACGGCATGCGTAGTAAGTGCGTGACGTTCTTCGGGCGTTAAAGAGGATATCAATGAAGGCGCGGAACATTTACATAATAGAATAGGACCCGCCACCAGTGCGCCTTTCACCACAGAATCGTAAATAATCGGTGCCAACAAAAACACAAACTGATCATCTACAGTATACGTAAAAGCCTGTTTATCATTTTCAAGCGATTGCTGCATATTTTGAGACTCAGTTTTCAACTTTGAAAAAAGGGCATGGGTCTCTTGTTTTTTAATCCAATGTGACTCGGGATAACACATCACCGTCTGGTCCGATGCATCTGAAAAATCCGTATAAAACAACTCGACTTCTGAAACGTAATAGAAACTCTTTAATGTATGTTCCAAGTGCGGACGAATCAATTCACCCTTTGATGAGAATAAGACGTTCATGCGATACCTCTTTCCTATTATGTACTAGTAACATTCTATTTCAATTGATAACTAATTTCAATTACAACTTTGTCACAAAAGACTACTTGAGAAAAGTTATCGTTTGAATTTATAAATAATCATAAGATTTTGTAAGACAAGAAATCGGTTTTAAAGTATCTTGGAGTAGTTGATAATAATTATCAACGAAAAAAGCATTGAAAGGAGTAAAGATGCATGTTTTGATGATTTATTCGTCACGTACTGGAAATACGAAGCAGATTGCAGAAGTTATAGAAAATACACTTAAAGCGAAAAGGGCAAGCGTAAAGCAGGTGCATCAAGAATCTACAGATTTAAATGAAAGGCAGATAAATGATCTCATAAAATCCGCGGATGTGGTTGGGCTAGGGTATTGGGCAGATAAAGGCACAGCGAATACCACCATAAGCGAGCTGGCAAATCTGGAAACACTTAAAGATAAACCCCTATTCATCTTTGGCACCATCGGATCAGATCCAGAATCGGAACATGGAAAAGCGTGTTACACATCTGTAAACGAAGCATTTAATGCCAGTAAGCTTTTGGGACAATACTTGTGCCGCGGAAAAATTGATCCGAGAATCACCGAGAGGATGAAAAAATCACAGGCACACCCGCATAGTATGGATGAAAAACGCATACAAAGACACCAAGAATCGATGCAACACCCCGATGCAAAAGACATAGAAAATGCGAGGGCTTTCAGTGAGGAGTTAATGATACGATATGAAGAAAATAGCAATATACGGTAAAGGTGGCATCGGTAAATCTACAACGGTTTCCAATTTGTCTGCAGCACTGTCTATGATGGGCTATGCGGTGATGCAAGTTGGATGCGATCCCAAAGCAGATTCCACTAAAAATTTAAACAAAGGCGCTATCATACCGACGATTCTAGATCGTTTAAAAGTAAATGATTCAGCACCGCTTGAGGACTTGGTATCGGTGGGTTTTAACGGCATAAAATGCTTTGAAGCAGGCGGTCCAACGCCTGGTATCGGGTGCGCTGGACGCGGAATTATAACCGCCTTTGAAAAACTCGATGAACATGAGGCTTTTGAAAAATACAAGCCCGATGTGGTGATTTACGATGTACTTGGCGATGTGGTATGTGGTGGTTTTGCCATGCCCATTCGAAATGGCTACGCTGAAGAAGTCTACATCGTCACATCTGGCGAGATGATGAGTCTATATGCCGCATCAAATATCAGTACCGCAGTGAATCAATTCTCAAATCGGGGTTACGCCCGATTAAAGGGCATTATTTTAAATGCCAAAGGCATAGAGGAAGAAGTGGCATTGGTGGAAAAAGTGGCAGAAGAACTAAACACGAAAATTGTCCATTATGTACCGCGCCATCCACTTGTACAAAAATCGGAAAATGAAGGCATGACTGTTGTCGAGGCCTTTCCAGATTCGGATATGACGGCACAATACTATGAATTAGCAAAAAAAATTATGGGAGTGTAAAAAATGTTGAATATGAAAAAAATGATCAGTGTAATCGGATTACTTGTATTAATGATGGTATTTGTAGGGTGTGCAGATGCGGCACAACCTGAAACAACAGAAGCACCGACCACACAAGCGATGACAGAAGCAGTTACAGAAGCACCAACAGAAGTACCGACTGAGTCAGCCCCAGTGGTTGTCGCTGGAACCGTGACGGCAACACGCATTCTTCATGGTTTGGGCGTGCCATTAACGGCGATTCCAGAAACCTCAAAAGAGTTACCTGCAGAAGTGGCATCGCTACCTACTGTTGGACTTCCTATGAACCCAAACATCGAACTGGTGATGTCTTTTGAGCCAGAACATTTTATAACGGATGCCTCTTTAGAAGCCAGTTTATCAGAGTCGCTTACACAACAAAATATTCCTACTATTTTCCTTAAAACTTCTGGTTATGCAGATATTTTAGAGGCGATTGGTTCTTTAGGCGATTTATTTGGCAAACAAGATGTTGCGGCAGAGATGATTGCGCATATTGAGTCATTTGAAGCAGAAGCGCTGGATAAGGTTGACGCTGAGAAAGCCCCAACAGTGGCCATCATCTTTGGTACGCCTGAAAGTTTTATGCTCGCAACATCGAGTTCATACGTAGGCAACCTCGCTTCAAAACTCAGTGCAACAAATATCACAGATACAATGGAAGGCGCAAGAGCACCTTTTGTACCTTTCTCACTTGAGACTTTAGCAGAGATGAATCCGGATTATATTTTAAGAATGACACATGTATCACCTGAGCAAAGCAAGCAAATGTTTGACGATGCATTTAATAACAATCCTTTTTACGATGCGCTTCAAGCGGTTAAAAATGAAAAAGTTATCGATTTGGATTCAAATTACTTTGGTGTAACAGCAACCATAGACTGTGGAGAGGCTCTGTTGATGCTGGCAAATCATCTTTATGGAGAGTAATATGCAGCACGATGAAAAATCTAGGATGACCAAGCGTATTTTGGTCATCCTCATCACATTTTGTCTATTGATTATCGCGTTATTGTTTGCAATTGCAAATGGAAGTGCGGATTTTTCTTTATCAGAAGTTCTTACCGCATTGTTTCAAAAGCCTGATGATGTTTCTACGGCAGTGGTTTGGAATTTGCGCTTGCCGCGTGCGATCATCGCTATATTTGTAGGCGCGAATCTCGCTGTTAGTGGCGTGTTGCTTCAATCGGTTATGGGCAATCCGCTTGCGGATCCTGGCCTTACAGGCATCTCGTCGGGTGCAAGTTTGGCGGCGATTATTATCATGCTGTTGTTCCCAAACGTCTACCATTTGCTTTCGCTGGGTGCCTTTTTAGGCGGTGCTGCGGCATGTCTTTTGGTTTATGGTCTGGCATGGAAAAATGGAGGCATTCGGCCACTACGTATCATACTTGCTGGCGTTGCGGTTAATGCCATGCTTGGCGGTGGAACCTCCCTGCTGTCCATTTTAAATTCAGATAAAATCCAAGGCGTTTTGCTTTGGTTAAATGGCAGTATGAGTGCAAAATCCTGGATGGATGTGCGTGGGCTTTTGCCTTACTCTGTGCTTGGCCTTGCGCTTTCCATTTTGTGTATTCGAGGCGCAAACCTTTTGCTTTTAGGTGATAATGTCGCCACAAATCTCGGCGCACGTGTGAATCGACTCAGGATTCTATTGTCTGGTGTAGCGGTTCTGCTGGCTGGCATCTCAGTTGCTACAGTTGGTATCATCGGATTTGTTGGCCTTATTGTCCCCCATATGAGCCGAAAAATGGTGGGCGCAGATTACCGATTTTTGCTGCCTCATAGTATGGTACTCGGCGGCTTGGTTTTACTCATCGGTGATACGTTGGCACGTACGGTTGCAGCGCCGGTTGAATTACCTGTTGGGGTGATTATGGCCGTAATCGGCGGACCGTTTTTCTTGTATTTACTACGTAAGGAGGATCGAAATGGTCACGACGCGTAACGTTTATGTGCATTACGGCGAAAAACCCATCGTTAAGGATTTTAGCCATTTGTTTAAAGAAGGCAAAATTCACACGATTATTGGTCCCAATGGTTCTGGTAAATCCACTGTGTTTAAAGCCCTATCGAGACTGTTAAACCATAAATCAGGTGTCATAGAGATTAATGAGACACCCATAAACCTGTATCAACCCAAATCACTTTCTAAGATCTTGGCGGTACTATCCCAAACCAATCATGCGCCAAGTGATTTTACAGTGCGCGATTTGCTCAGATTTGGCAGAACACCGCATAAGCGTTTCTTTGAAGCGCTAAATAAAGAAGATGATACCATCATCGATTGGGCGATTAAGATTACACATTTAGAAGCGCTTGAGAACAGACGCGTGTGTTGTCTGTCGGGTGGAGAGAGACAGCGGGCGTGGATTGCTATGAACCTTGCGCAGCAGCCGAAGGTACTGTTATTAGATGAGCCCACCACCTATTTGGATATTCAGCACCAATTTGAAGTGATGGAACTGGTTAAGCACCTTAATCAATCTCTAAATATGACGGTGGTTATGATTTTGCATGATTTGACGCAAGCCAGTCTGTATTCAGACGAAATTATCGTGATTAATAAAGGTGAGATCGTATGTACGGGAACGCCTGAAACGGTTTTGACCACGGAGCTGATTCAAAAGGTGTATAACGTCAATGTTGAAATTGGAAGGCATAAAAGTGGCAAGCCGCTGATCGTCCCCATTGGACGGGCCTAATTTAATGAGATAAGAAGGGTATAATGATGAATGAAAATAAGGCACAGGCGTTGCCTTTTAAAGGCTCTATTGAGGCAGCAAAAAAACTTAGTGAAATACGAGAAGATGCAGATATCATCCAGCTCTCGCACGCGATTTTCCCAGGGACACACTGTCCATTATTTGGTGCTTTGATGGTTTCGAGTTATGTAAAAGATTTGGCCGTTTTAAACATTGGCACAGAAGAATGTACTTTTTATGGAAAAGACTTTGCACGTTTAAGGCAAAAGGGCAAAGATTTGGTATTTTCTCTGGTGACGCATAAAAATGACATCACTTTTGGCATGCATGAAAAAATTAAAAATGCGGTTCAGTGGATTGTTGAAATGCATCAGCCAAAGGCGATTTTGTTGATTTCCACCTGCGTGGTGGAGTTAATCGGCGAGGATGTGGGAGCTGTGACTGAGACATTAGAATCAGCGTGGGGCATTCCCATACTGTTTGTTAAGACGGAACATTTTAAGTGCAACAGCCATATTCCCGGCATTAGTGATACCATGGCCATGCTGGTAAAACTCATGGAAAAAAAGGAAAAACAGCACCATGTAATCAATGTCTTAGGCCATCGTTTTGACGGATTTGCTGAAAATGAACTGGCGAAATTATTGGAAAAATACGGGGTGTCCGTAAACATGAGTATTCCATCCGATTGCTCTGCGACACAACTTAGAGAAGCGGGCCATGCCTCGCTGAATATCGTCACAGATTTTACTGCGCTACCTTTGGCAAAGGCCATGGCAGAAAAACTGGATCAACCGTATGTTTTGTTTGAAAAGCAGTTGATGCCTGAGCGTATTTTACAGGGGTACGCTGCGATTGGTAAATATCTTGACCTCGATTGGATGGATGAAGTAGAACAAATGTATAACCATGCAGTGCAGACGATGGCTTTTGCGCGTAAGGCTTTAGAGGGGCAGCGGTTTATTTACGGGAATACCCCCATGAAAGCACTTGAATGTGCACACTTTTTTTGTGAACTGGGCATGAAAGCACTTTGGGTTCAAATGCGTGAACTCTACGCCGACGATACAGGGTTTATAGCGGATATTTTAGCCACGGGCAACGATCCAAAAGTTTCTCGTATTGCCAATATTATTCCAATGCGTGATGTATATGACCTCTATCAACCCGATGTCTATATCGGTCACGAGAGCCCTATGATTTTAATACGCAAGAACATAAAGCAGTTAACATTTGATCAAGAAGCCAGTGCGCTTGGATTTCAGTTAACGTTAGGCGTGATAGAAAAAATTAAGCAGGTATATCAAGCAGATTCAAGTGCGAGGATGCATGCGATGGGTTCGGCAAACCCACACTCTCAGTCGCATCCGCATCTGCAGTCACATCCGCATGCAGCACGACACCCAAAAGATGTGGCTGGTCATCTGCATGGCGTATCAAAAGGAGGTTTCGCATGATTTATCAATATTACCCGATTGCCTCGTGTAGAATGGGAGCGCTTTGGACGCTTTCAGACATCGCAGATAGCTGTATCGTAGAGTTTGGTCCAGCAGGGACAACACATTTTTCCATCGAAGGCATGAGCAACTTAAATGCGGAACCGCCTTCACATGGTTACACCACACACATTTCAGAGCGCGATTTGACTTTTGGGGATACTTCTCGGTTGGAAAAGGCCTTGATGGAGGTGGATCAGCACCAAAATCCTAAATATATATTTGTTATGGGTTCGACACTCTCCTCAATTATTGGTACAGACATAGAGTCGATTTGTATGATGATGGAAACAAAGGTTAAAGCCAAGCTTATACCTGTAAAAAGTGACGGGTTTAGAGGTGATTTTACGTATGGCATCGAGGAAGTATTAATGCTTCTTGCCACACATGTGGTGAGGTCAGTAGATGAGGCGGAGAAAAAACCTTTGTCTTATACCCTAGTGGGTACCACCATGGATGTCTATAGCGGAAGAAGCGATATACGCGCTATTAAAGAACTGCTCTATAATCTATACGGTGCAACTTGTCATACTGTTTTTACAGAAGGTTCATCAGTTGACAGTATTTCCAATGCAGCATTTGCAGCCGTTCAAATCGCCATGCGAAAAGAAGCGCATAAAGCGTGTGCTTTGATGGAAAAGGCACATGAAATTCCTTATGTGACGGCATTGCCTTATGGACTTGGTGGCATAGAGGCATTTTGTGAAGAAATTGAATCCAAAACAGGATGGGTGCGTAATCAAGCATACCATCAAACCGAGATTTCTAAACTTAAAGGCATCGTACGACGCGTCATGGAGCATCTTAAAGATTTTGGACCCTTGCGTGTCATGGTTTCTGGTAACATAGACACTGTTCAGGGCGTTAATAAACTACTTTCAGAATTTGGTATATCAGAGTCAGTGGGACTCGTAAATCATATAGTAAAAAACTGTCCAGAAGGTATATACGATCAAGCAACAGAAACGGTTAAACACGAAGTGCTTAACAAGTATTCACCAGATTTGATTTTGGGAGATGCCGTGCTTATAGAGTTTGCTAAGTGTCGCTCAACGTCCGTTAGGTGGACGCACCAAATATCAAATCCTAACTTAGATCAAGTAAATATCTCACATCAAAAGCCCCTTATGGGCATAGAAGGGATGCGCTATATAGGTGAATGGTTACTAAATATATAGTGCCTCGGAAGAAATGTCCCTGGCAACTTTTTGCAACTGCGCGAAATGTCCCTGGCAACTTCTAGCAAGTGAGGTTCACATAAGGTGTGTTTAAGCACACCTGAATCCACTTGCAAAAAGTTGCCAGGGACATTTCGCATTTAACTGTTGCATTATACAACTGTTGTATGTTATCATGTGTTAAAGGAGTTGATGCATATGGATAAAGAAATGGTGGCGTTAAGAGAATTGTTGCGTAGGATGGTACGAGATTTAGGTATTTTGGAAAAAAATGATACACCTTGTTGTGGCGTGACGTTGTCACAGTGTCATACCATCGTTGAGATCGGTAGAAAAGAGGAGATTTCGCTGGGTGATTTATCAGATATTATGGGTCTTGATAAGAGTACCATGAGTCGAACCATAAATAATCTGGTGACATCAGATTTGGTAGCGAGAGACCTAGATGCTGAAAATAGAAGGTATGTAAAAATACAGTTAACGGAAAAAGGGCGCTCGGTGTGCTGTAACATCGAGGAAAATATGGATGCCTATTATTTAGAAATCTTTAATGCCATTCCTGTAGAAAAGCGTGCAAGTGTTTTGGAAAGTTTAAAAATATTAGGTGAGGCTATTGTTAGTCAAAAATCAATTGAAAAATCAAACGAAAAAAATGGAGGATGAATGAGATGAGCATACAAATTAAAGACGAGATTAAAGCGTACTATGGTGGCATCGCAAAATCAGTGACCGAGGCGTCTAAATCTTCATGTGGCTGCAGTGCTTCATGCTGTGGAGAGGTTTCAAATGAATCGTTTCTATACTCGGAAGAGTTCTTGAAAGGTGTACCAATGGAAGCAGTAAACGCATCATTGGGCTGTGCAAATCCACTGGTTCTGGCGAATCTTCAAAAGGGCGAGACCGTACTTGACCTTGGCAGTGGTGGCGGTATAGACGTTTTAATCGCATCTAAGTACGTAGGAGAGACGGGACGCGTAATTGGACTGGATATGACCGATGAGATGTTGGAATTGGCACATGCAAATCTGAAAAAAAGTGGCGTACAAAATGTACGTTTTGTTAAAGGATACATCGAAGATATTCCACTGGAGTCAGAAACGGTTGATGTGGTCACATCAAATTGTGTGATTAATTTAAGTGAAGACAAAGAACAAGCGCTGAAAGAAGCTTACCGCGTACTTAAAAATGGCGGTCGATTTGCGATCGCTGACATCGTTCAACTTAAACCCGTGTCAGATGATATTATGCAAAATGTTCAGATGTGGGTGGGTTGTATTTCTGGTGCGTTAGAAATTCAAGCGTACAAGGCACTCCTCGAAAAAGTTGGGTTTAAATCGGTTGAAATTACGCCAGTAAACATATATACTAAGGAGATTGTACGTCAAATCGCCGATGATAAAAAATTGGGTGACATCTACAGTCAAATGGACGAAAACATGCTCGATGGTGCATTTGCAGGTGCCCACGTCAAAGCCTATAAGTAAACAGGAGGACATGGCGATGGATTTTAAAATTATAAAAATGACACCATCTGATTGGCCAGAAGTATCAAAAATCTATACCTTAGGTATCGAGACGGGCTTAGCAACTTTTCAAACAGAAGCGCCAAGTTATGAAGATTGGGATAATGGGCACATCAGCGCCTGTCGATTGGTCGCTAAAATAGCCGATCAAGTCATAGGTTGGGCTGCTTTATCGCCAGTATCAAGTCGCTGCGTTTATGCAGGGGTAGCAGAAGTGAGTATCTATATCGATCCAGCGTTTAAAGGCATGCATGTGGGTACGGTTCTTCTTAACGCACTTATAGAAGCGTCTGAAGCAGAAGGTTTTTGGACCTTGCAATCTGGAATTATCAAAGAAAATGAGTCCAGCATTAAATTACATGAGAAATGTGGCTTTCGCGTGATCGGCTATAGAGAAAAAGTCGGAAAAATGCCAACTGGCAAATGGCATGATGTGGTCTTGGTTGAGAAAAGAAGCACCAAATTTTAAGTAAACACAAGATAGGTGGTAAAAATGCAAGAATTTATTAAAATGATGCTTGATTCGGGTAGAACAGGTGTCGAATTGTCACTTTATACGATATTGCCCATCATGGTAATCATGATGGCAATCATGAATGTACTGGATAAAAAAAATATACTATCATGGGTGGCAAGAGGCTTTGCCCCCATTTTAATCCTTTTTGGGTTACCAGGACTTGGCGTTTTTGCCATCATCCAAATTTTATTTATCAGCTTTGCAGCGCCTGTGGCAACGTTAAGAATCATCGATCAAGAGGATGGGGTCAGTGATGCCTCTTTGGCAGCAACGCTTGCTGCTATACTTGTGATGGCTCAGGCAAATGCGGTTTTCCCCTTGGCTGCAGTTGGGTTAAATGTCCCCATAAGTATGCTGACATCCCTCATTGGTGGACTCTTAGCCAGTTTGATCGCATTTAAAATGTTGGGTGGACACTCGAATGCGGTTCCAGTGGTTCAAAGTGAAACCCGCCATGAGAAGAAAAAAATTATCCCATTGCTCTTTGAAGGTGGAGAAGCTGGACTCAACATCGTTTTAAAATCCATTGCACCACTGATTATCGCCGTTTTTATGGTAAATGTTTTTAAAAGAATCGGTATCATAGAAGTTTTGGAAACGGTACTCTCACCAGTGCTTATGCAAGTGGGTATTCCGGGTATCGCCGTACTGCCCATCGTTACAAAGTTTATGGCAGGTGGCACAGCCATGATGGCCATCGTTTTAGACCTTATGGCTGAAGGCGCCATGAGTGCTGCTGAACTTAATCGAATCGCCGGATTTACGCTAAATCCGCTAGATCCAGTAGGAATCGCCGTGTTGGTAGCCACTGGACCAAGGGTGGCTAAGGTTGCAAAGCCAGCGATTATAGCCGCAGTTATCGGCATAATAGTACGTGGTATCATACATCTTGTTGTTTTCTAAATGAAAGATTAAAGCGCTGAAAGTCTCTATTTGAAGAGAGGAATCAGCGCTTTTTAAGTGCACATTATTCAATTTCAGTATTATAGTGCTCAAATGCCGTTTTACCTTCTTTTTCCCACCATGCATTGTAGCGTTCCCAATCGGGATCGGCAGTTGGACGTACGGACTTCTTCGTTACGACTTTTCCTGATTTGTTCGAGTTATCCGATCCGAATGAGCCGAGCAAAATGCGAGCGAGAATAAATAGTCCAATCCCTTGCCAATAGTTAATGGTCGTAAGGCCAAATATTTCTGGCATCAATTTATTCCATAACCACATGATGATGTAGCCAAAGATAAAGCCAAACACCGTCACACCCACAACAGCAAGCAGAGCCATTAGTAAAATTTGTGCCCATTTGGGTAAATTCCTAAAGAATATATCTAAGCGATTCATAAAAGTCTCCTTTCAAAAGTTAGGTTTATTTATAGTTTTGGATCTAAATCTTTAAGTGCATTTTGCAGCGCTTTCATCGCGCGTGATTTGCGAGACAAAAGTGTGCCAATGGGTTCGCGCCACAGATCTGAGAGTTCTTTAAACGATTTGCCATCAAACTCAGTGGCGATAAAAACGGCGCGCTGCTTAGGTTCGAGTTGATCGATTGCATCGGAAAGCCTCTGGGACAATTCCTTATTTTCCAAAGTGGAAATGATATCCACGGGTGATTGCAAAAGGTCAGTTAAAGTAACGCCATCGTCATTATCAATGGGTGAAGAGAGGGAAGACAAACGTTCCGTTTTCCTAAAATGGTCTATCAATCGATTTTGTAGTGCACGATAGACATAAGCGGGAAGGTTTTTAACAGGACCTCTTAAACCGATGAGTGATAACAACTGTAACATCACCTCGTCGACGATGTCTTCAGCATCCATGGTATTAATGCGTTTTGATTTACGCTCCACAAACCCGATTAAACGCTGACTTTCCTGTGAAAAAAATGCGTAGAGACGATTGATGTCGTCTTGGCTCATGTTCGGTTCACCTCCCCCTTATACTGTATTGACGTTTGACTGCTTTTATTATTGCATATAATTTAAAAAATATAAAAAATCTCTGGCAGAAATGTCCCTGGCAACTTTTGGTTAGTCGCATCCAGAAACGTCATGATTTAAACAGATCTGAACACACTAACCAAAAGTTGCCAGGGACATTCTGCTTAGACTAACCAAAAGTTGCCAGGGACATTCTGCCAAAGAGATTTTTCTCCGAGGACTTTTTCTTTTAGATTGTACATAGCGTTTCAGAATGGTAAACTATATAGGAATAAAGGTTTATAAGGAGGATGTTATGCAGTATAAATATACGATTTTGGCGGTCGCGTATAAAGATGTAACAGAAGATGTCGTTGAAAAGATCAGTCAGTACAGTATACGTGAAATTGATGCGACAGATGATCTTGTGAACTACTGTACGTACGGTAGACAATTCGATCAGGATTCACGCGTTTGCATTTATCTTGAGTGGTATCAAAATAATATTTTGAAGTACTTGGCGAAAGGTTACAGAGTTGTGCTTTTAGAGGTGCCATTTAATTCAAATCAACCTGTAGTAGCGGCACTAAAAGCCATCGATTTGGAGTTGGGTGAGAAGGTATTGGTTATCGAACACGATAATGTGTAGTGTGATTTGAAAACAAATTGTAAAGATTCATTAAAATTTAAAATTAACTATACTAATTTAGTCGGAATTATATTATAATCAAGTCAAGGTATGGTGTAAGACTTTATCAGATTATTTGGAGGTGTATATATGTATATTGCTACAAATCAAGAAACCGTTGAGAAAATTAATGAAGTATTAGCGGCTCAAGCGGACAAACCGCAAAACATTAGAGTGTTTATCGCAGGTATGGGATGCAGTGGCCCAAGCTTTGGCCTTGGTCTTGACAGTGTTAACGAAAACGATTTAACAGAAGTTGTTGAAGGCATTAACTTTGTAGTTGAACAGTCTGTTTATGATACAGTAGGCGAAATCAAAGTAGAATGGGTAGGCAATGGTTACTCTGTGCAACCCGTAACTGTACAAGAATCTGCTTGTGGTTCATGCTCAAGCTGTGGTTAATTAAAATGTTTAGATCGAGCGTCTTTCAGGAGCAATCCATGAAAAGCGCTTTTTCTTTACGAACGATTCTGAAATATGTTTCGAGTAAAGTGTAACATAACGGGTATCATTAAGATGCATGAGAATAAATGAATGGAGGTCTATTATGTATTTCGTTATTGATCAAGAAACACTAGATAGAGTGCGTGGTGTTGTTGCAAAACAACCAGATAAACCACAAAATCTCAGAGTGTTCATCGCAGGCATGGGCTGAGGTGGCCCAAGTTTTGGTCTAGGTCTAGACCATCAAAAAGAAGACGATCTCGTTGAAGAGATTGGCGGCATCACGTTTTTAATGGAAAAATATATTGAAGCATCTTATGGGCAAGTTGAAATTAAATGGAATGGCTACAGTTATGTGGTGGGACCTTTAAAGCAAAAAGCCTCTAGTTGTTAAGCAAATCGTATAATCCCCACATCAAGTTCGGTTGACGCCGAGTTTGATGTGGGGATTTTTATTTAGTGGTTGGAAAGTTTGAAAACACCTGAACTTAAAGGTAAAATGCGTATCAAGTGCTGCATTTCAGGATCGATTACGCGTGGAGAGACATGTAGACCCTCGTGATCAAAGATGCGTTCAATTTTCAGTGTGGATTTTTTTGATTTAGGCGACTTTTTATATTTATCTATGGCCGTTTTTATCTGTTCCGTTGATAAAAGAAGTGGCTGTTTACTAGGATTATGTGCCACGAGCATAAAATCAAACGAAGCATCTTCTGATTCCTTAATCACATAGACGATGGCATCTTTGAAGGCTTCTTCAAATGCACTGTCTTCTACGAAATGTAGGCGTTTCTTAATATCAGCAACCTCTTTCATTCTAAAGCAAGCATATGTTTTGCGAAGGGTAATTAAATCACATACATATTTAAAAAATGCCTGATGATCTACTTTTTTGCCCCAATCTATGGCGTTTATAGAAAGTGGCGCATTATAAGAATTGTGTGCGCCTTTTTTATCGCGTAAGAACTCATTGCCTGCATGAAAAAAAGGTGTGCCTTGAGAAGTAAACAAGATATTAAAAGCCAGTTTGTTTAAGTCAATGAGCGTTTCAATGGAGGCATCTGGTGATGCCTTTTTTAGTTTGTCAAAGAGAATTAGATTGTCGTGTGAGTTAAAGTAATTAATGGACTCACAAGGGTGGGTGGTAAAACCGATATACTGCTGATCGTAAGGTATAGACCCAACGATTCCCGTGTGTAAACGGTGCTTCATGTCTTTATTACCATGAATATAACCTTGTCCATAGCCGTCGTTATCGCCTTTGATGGCATCTCTAAAATCATCGTTAAAAAGGGCATAGCCTTTACCGCATTGTGCGCCTTTATAAACGCGTTCCGCATCGGGTAAGAGGGATAGTCCGCCCATCCAAGGTTCACCGTAAAATAAGATTTCTGGATCAATTTCTCTTAATGTTTTAAGTGCTGTTTCGATGGTTTTGCGATCGATAAGTGCCATGAGGTCAAAACGAAATCCGTCCACTTTGAACTCTGTGGCCCAATAGACCAGTGAATCGATGATGAATTTTCTACCCATGGGTTTATCGCTGGCAAATTCATTGCCGCAACCTGAACCGTTTGAGAAGATCCCGTCTTCAGTGACACGGTGATAATAGTGAGGTACGAGCATATTAAAATTTGAATGTTCGGTTCTATAGGTGTGATTATAAACGACATCTAAGACGACCTTGAGGCCTTTTTCGTGTAAAGCCATAATGGCAGATTTAAGGTCCACTATTCTAGAAACGGGATCGTTTGCATCGGTAGCATAACTGCCTTCTATGGCATTAAAGTGTTCGGGGTCATACCCCCAGTTGTAGTTGTGATCCGCTTCGATTTCTTCATCCACTGTGATGTAATCATAGACGGGCATCAAATGCACATGCGTTACGCCGAGTTCAACGAGGTGATCGAGACCAGTCGTTAGATTTTCTATGCTGGTACCGTTTTCAGTAAATGCTAAAAATTTACCCTTATGAGACATACCGCTGTTTGCGTGTGCAGAAAAATCGGCAACGTGTACTTCATAAAGGATGGCATCACAACCGAGATTTCCCCTTGGTCTTGTGTGGTTGTGCCAGTTGTCGGGGTTTGTTTTTTCAAGATCAACCACAGCGCTTCGAACGCTGTTTGCTGCAACTGAGACACAGTATGGATCGGTCACTTCAAATTGGCTTTCTAATATAAATGTGTAAAATTTGCCATGGAGATCGCCTTCGATCACGGCTGAAAAAACGCCATCTGAAGACTTTTTCATGGGGTACAGTGTTCGGTGTGGTGCTTTTGCAGAATCGTATAGGGCGACGCTCACCAAGTGATGCGTCGGCGCCCATACGTTAAAGGTTGATTGATTTTTTTCATAAATTACGCCCAGTTTTTTTTGAGAGACTGGGTAATCACTTAAATTCATAGTCCCACCTTACTTCTATTATAATTTAAAATCCAAAGGTTTGCGGTTGGTATTCCAAATACCAGACGCATAACGCTCTATGGTATAATCGGCAGAAAAGACCCCTGAGCAAGCAATATTGGTTATAGACATTTTCATCCAGTGTGGCTTGTCGCGATAATAAAGACCAAGACGCTCTTGTGCATCGCAATAATCTTCAAAATCTTTGAGTATGAAATACTCATCATTAAAGCGCAGCAACCGATCGACGATTGGGATAAACTCCTCTTTTGAAACGGGCAAGAAGCCGTTAATGAGTTGATCCACAACTTGTTTAAGGCGTGGGTTGTTATTATAGACTTCAAAGGCGTTGTATGTGCCATTTTGATAGTATTTAAAAACATCCTCATCTCTTAATCCAAATATAACGATGTTGTTTTCGCCAACTTCGTTCATGATTTCGATGTTTGCACCGTCAAGCGTTGCAAGGGTTACCGCACCATTCATCATGAATTTCATGTTCCCTGTACCGGATGCTTCTTTGGTTGCCGTGGAGATTTGCTCACTCACATCTGCTGCTGGAATCATTTTACTTGCTAATGATACACCATAGTTAGGCAAAAAGACAACCTTTAATTTGTTCTTGATGGAGGTGTCATTATTAACCACATGTGCCACGGTATTGATCAATTTTATAATCTGTTTTGCCACATAGTATGATGGTGCAGACTTACCAGCAAAGACAAACGTTCTTGGTGGGATGTCTAAGTTTGGATTTTCTTTCAGCTTATTATAAAGGTACATGACATGAAGAATATTCAAATGTTGTCGCTTGTATTCGTGAATACGTTTGGCTTGCATATCAAAAATAGAATATGGATCCAGTTTAACGCCTTGAGTATCCAAAACGTGTTTTGCGAGTTTTTCTTTGTTGCGATGTTTGATGTCAAAGAGCTGGTCTTGGAAAGTTTTATCATCTCGAAGTTTTAACAGTTCTCGTAATACCGATGGATTTTTCTTAAAGCCTTCACCGATGACTTTTTCGATGTATGCAGTAAGTTCGGGGTTGGCATTTAGTAACCAGTGGCGATGCATGATGCCATTTGTTTTATTATTAAACTTAGTGGGATAAATATTATAAAAATCTTTCAGTTCCTTGGTTTTAAGAATTTCAGTATGCAGCTTTGCGACGCCATTTACACTGTGTGAGCCGATGATGGCCAGATGTGCCATTTTAACCATGCCGTCATTGATAATAGCCATGTGTCGAATTAATCCCTCATCGGTATACTGATACACATAGCGCAGTGACTCGATAAAGCGTCTGTCGATTTCGTCGATGATCATGGAAATACGAGGCAATAAATCTTTGAGCATAAAATGCGGCCATTTTTCAAGTGCTTCTGACATGATGGTGTGATTTGTGTATGAGATGGTAGATGTGGTAATGCGCCATGCCGTATCCCAATCCACGCCTTCCTCATCGATGAGTAAGCGCATGAGTTCAGGGACTGCAAGTGCTGGATGCGTATCGTTTACGTGAATGGCAATGTAATCGCTTAACAAAGTAATCGGCAAATCCATTTTCTTAAACGAAGTAAAAATGCTTTGAATGCCTGCAGAAACAAAGAAGTATTCTTGTTTAAGGCGTAAGAGTTTGCCTTCATCGTACGCATCATTTGGATAAAGTATTTGTGTGATGATTTCAACGGAGTGCTTTTTCTCAAAGGCACTTAAGTAGTTGCCCCGTGAAAAATTCTCGAAATCAAAGATGTCTTCGATTTCTTCGGCAGACCAAAGTCTTAACGTATTAACCGTGTTGTTTTCAAATCCGATGATGGGTGTATCATACGGCACGGCACGAACGGCATCGTAGTCCACGTGTCTAAATTTTAGTTGATCGTCTTCCATGTACGTTTCAACGCGGCCATTAAATCGGACGATCACTGCCTTATTAGGGCGCTTGTACTCCCAAACGTTGTTGTTGATGAGCCATCTGTCTGGAAACTCCACTTGATAGCCATCGATGATGCGTTGTTCAAACAAGCCGTTTTTATAACGAATACCACATCCGTGTCCAGGAATTGAAGTGGCACTCATGGCGTCTAAAAAACAAGCGGCTAAACGGCCAAGTCCACCATTGCCAAGGCCTTGGTCGACTTCAACTTCTATGAGATCTTCCAGACTTATCCCCAGTTCGGTCAGGGCTTCTTTGGCCACTTGATAGAGACTTAAATTGGTTAGGTTGTTCGCTAGAAATTTACCCGTTAAAAACTCCATAGAGAAGTAGTAGACTTGTTTGGACTGCTCTTCGCGATAGGTTTTGTTCGTATTAGCCCATAGTTTGCCGATGTAATCCTTTAACAATTCACCCAGTGCGGTGTAACGTTCAAGTGGTGTTGTATCCTCGATCTGTCGAGCGGAGGAGGCGTTTAGTGCTTCTAAATAATCATTTTTGAATTGACTTACTTTTAATTTCATTTGGACACCTCTTTACATAACAACAGCAAAATCAAACATGGAACGACTCGATGTTTTATTTGCCAAGTACTTTTGCATAAACGTCAAGATAAGCTTTAGATGATTTCTCCCAACCGTGGTTGGCTTTCATCGCCTGCTTAACGATTTGTTTCCATGTATCGTGATCGTGGTAATAAGAAAGTGCATCTTTAATGGTAAATAGGAGTTCATGTGCATTATAATTCATAAATCCAAAGCCATTGCCTTCACCGGTGTATTTGTTATAAGGCATAACGGTATCGCGAAGGCCACCAATTTGTCGCACCACGGGGATGGTACCGTATCGCAGTGCGATGAGTTGGCTTAAGCCACAGGGTTCGAAAAGTGACGGCATGATAAAGAGATCGGAACCCGCGTAAATGGCATGTGATTCTTGTTGATCAAAGTAGATGCGTGAAGCCAACTTGTTTGGATAACGGTAATGAAAATACTTAAACATGTCTTCATAACGCTGCTCACCTGTACCGAGCACCACCAACTGCACATCTAAGGACAAAAGTTCCTCGAGAATATGCGCGATTAAATCGAGGCCTTTCATGTCGGCAAGTCTTGAGATAATGGCAAGCATCGGGATGTTCTCATCCACGGGAAGACCAAATTTCACTTGTAAGTGCGCTTTAATTTCCTTTTTACGACCGATGGAGCGCAGATCGTAATTCACGGGAATATTTGGGTCAGTAGCGGGTGCATAAACGTCATAGTCGATGCCGTTGACGATGCCAGAGAGTTTATCTTTATACTTATTGATTACACCTTCTAAGTTTTCGCCAAAATAAGGCGTCGTAATTTCATGGGCATAAGACTCAGAAACGGTGGTGACATGGTCGCTAAAGACGATCCCGCCTTTTAATATGTTGATGCTTTCGTAGAATTTTAAGCGCTCTTCATCAAAATACTCAAAAGGTAAATTCATAAGATCACCTAAAACATAAGGGTCACATACCCCTTGATACCTTAAATTGTGAATGGTGAAGACGGTCTTTATGTCTTTATAAAAGTCGTCATGTCTTTTATAGTAATCCAATAGGATGTTAATCGGCGCGGTATGCCAGTCGTTTGTGTGAATGATATCTGGTTTTTCACCCATCATTTTAAGTGCAGCGAGCACGGCTTTGGAAAAATAGATGTACCTTTCTGGGTCATCACCTTCTCCATACAGCGTGTGTCGTTTGAAATAGAACTCGTTGTCGATGAAATAATAATCCACGCCTTCGTATTTCATGGTTAAAACGCCGACATACTGTGAACGCCATCCGAGATGGACACTGGTAAAGCCCACATAGGACATTTGCTCTTTATAAATCGGCGAAATTTTCGCGTGTAATGGCATAAAGACTTTTACGGATACGTCTTTACCCTGCATCGCTTTTGGCAGTGAACCTGCAACATCGGCAAGTCCGCCAGTTTTGGCAAACGGTGCCGCTTCAGAAGCGACAAATACGACATTGATCATGTTTCGCCCTCCTTTGAGATGACGGCTTTTTTACCGCCTATATAGGGACTTGAAGGATCGCCTATGAGTGTAACGCCTTTGTTGATGGTGGTTCGCTTATCTAAGATGACATAATTCAGGTGAACGTTCTCATCAATATGGCTCTTTTGCATAACGATGCTGTTACGAACGATACACCCTTTGTCTATTTTAACACCTCTAAAGATAATGGAGTTTTCCACGAACCCATCGATTTGACAGCCATTTGCGATGAAGGAATTTTTTATTTTAGCATGCTTTTTATAGTATGTTGAAGGTTCATCTTTAACTTTTGTAAAGATTTGTCCGTGCTTGAAAAACAGTTCGCTGGAAACTTCAGGGTTTAAAATATCCATATTGGCATCAAAGTAGTTACGCACTGTATTAATGGTGGATACATAGCCTTTGAATTCGTAGGCATGTACTTTGTATTTGTTTAAACTCGTAAATAGCGCTTGCTTTAAATAATTTGCAGAACCCTTTTCTATGGAATCGTAGAGCATGTCGATGTACACGGTTTTCTTGATAAAATACATCTCCATGGATAATTTGAATTGCTCTTCCATCCCTAGATTTGTACCGATTCCCACAAAATTTCCATTTTCATCGAAGTTGACTTTGTCACATCCGATAAATCGGTTCTTGGTATCCACGACATTTTTATAGATGATGCCGATGTCTGCACCAGAGTCCAAAAAGTCTTGATAAGCAGCGTTATAATCGATGTTGGCGATCATAGATGATCTGGCGATGAGGATGTTTTCTTGCTTGGCGTAACGAACAAACGCATTATTTTGGTAAAATAAATCTAAATCACCCACCTTTTGATTGATGGAAGTATAATCATAAGTTGGCGTAAAAAGAAACAAACCATTTAACTTTCGGTCGAGGTCCCAGGCTTGCCCAGAACCCAGATGGTCCATAACAGAACGCACTTTGTTACCCGTATAAACACCGATGCCTGTGATTCCGCTGTTTACCATGTTAGATAGCATAAAGTCGATGACTCTGTATCGGCCCCCAAAAGGCAGCATGGCCATGGGTCTATTTTGACAAAGGAGACCCAATGGTAAATCTACTTCGCTTAAGTTAATAATCCCTAGACAATTTTTCATAGTCACATCACTCCGATTCTATTATTTTGTTTTTACTGACTAAATAAACCGTTTCACTATCAGGTGCGCCGATAACCGTATCTGCTTTAACCACGACATCCTCCATGATTACTGCGTTATATATCTGGCAACCTGATTCAACAACCACACCTGAGAGAATTACAGAATTAACCACTTTGGCATGCGGTTTAATTTTGATTTCGTTAAACAGAACAGAATTTTCAAGATGTCCTTCTATGACACATCCTTCATTAATTAATGTGCGCTGAATGGAAGCTTCACATGAAATATAGTGCGGTGGAAGGTGTCTGTTTTTAGAAAAAATCTTCCACTGACGGTCATATAAATCCAGCGCATTGTCATCGGCAAGCAAATCCATGTTCGCTTCCCAATAACTTTTAATCGTACCAACATCTTTCCAATACCCTTTAAATTTGTATGCAAATATTTGTTTACCATCCATACGCATTTGCGGAATAATATCTTTACCAAAGTCGTTATTAGAATTTGCTTTCTTCTCATCTGAAATCAGATAGGCACGTAATGATTTCCAGTCGAAAATATAGATCCCCATAGAAGCCAAGTTTGACTTAGCATGTTTAGGTTTTTCTTCAAATTCAGTGATGTAATTATTATCATCGATGTTGAGGATCCCAAATCTTGAAGTCTCTTCCCAAGGCACTTCGATGACGGAGATGGTGATGTCGGCTTTTTTTTCTTTATGAAAATCGAGCATTTTCGAATAATCCATTTTATAGATATGATCGCCGGATAGAATTAACACGAATTCTGGATCCAGTTCATCGATGAAGTTGATGTTTTCATAAATGGCATTTGCAGTGCCTTTATACCATCTTCCTCCTTGTTCATTTGTATATGGCGGGAGGACTCTAACGCCACCGATGCGGCGATCTAAATCCCAAGCACTACCGATACCGATGTGAGAATTTAAGACATAAGGTTTGTACTGTGTGAGAATCCCCACATCAAAAATATTTGAGTTTGAACAATTGCTCAATGGAAAATCTATGATTCTAAATTTTCCGCCAAAAGGTACAGCGGGTTTTGCTAGATCTTTAGTTAAGAGTTTTAACCTTGAACCTTGTCCGCCAGCGAGTAGCATGGCAATCATTTTTCCTTCCTTCATACAACAGAATCCTCCTTATATTTGATAAATACGCCTCCGAGTGTTGGCATTTTAATCCTTATGGAATAGGGTTTATTAAAAGCAGGTTCGGCGACTGCCGTATACACCACGCTTGTTTTTTCTAATTCGCCACCATAAATGTGTTGATTTGAGTTGAAAATCACTTCGTAATCGCCAGGTGCATCGACGCCGATGGGATGTGCTTCTCTATGAACCGGTGTAAAGTTAAAAGCAGCGATGAGTTTATTTGCTTGATCATCGATCCGTTCAAAAGAGATGATGCTTTCTTGTGCATTATCGACCTCGATCCATTGATAGCCATCCTGTGTGGTATCCAGTGCGTAAAAGCAAGGATCCGATTTATAGAGTCCATTAAGATCTTTGAGGAAGCTCTGCATTTTTCTATGGGAGTCGTAATCCAATAAGTGCCAATCCAGCGCTTGCCATTCATTCCATTCGATGAATTGCCCAAACTCACTGCCCATAAAGAGCAGTTTCTTACCTGGATGTGCATACATATACATAAGCAGTAAACGCAGGTTAGAAAACTTTTCGTTATACGTACCTGGCATTTTTTCAAGAAGTGAATGCTTGCCATGTACCACTTCATCATGGCTCAGTGGCAACACAAAATATTCTGAAAACGCATAGGTCATGGTAAAGGTCAGTGCCCGATGAAAGCCTTTCCGATAGATGGGATCTAGCTGCATATATTCTAAGATGTCGTTCATCCAACCCATGTTCCATTTGTAGTTAAACCCTAGTCCGTCTTCGCTTACGGGTTTGGATACGTTTTGCCAAGCGGTGCTTTCTTCTGCCATCATAAGGGCATCTGGATAGGCCTCGGTTACCACGGTGTTCATTTTTTTAATTAATGCGATGGCATCGAGATTTTCGAAACCACCATAACTGTTTTTCAGTATTTTCCCACCAAAGTTCAAATAGAGCATATAAGCAACCGCATCGATTCGGATGCCATCGATGTGATAATTTTCAAGCCAGTAAAGTAAATTTGAAATGAGGAAGGATTGGACTTCAGGTCTGCCATAATCAAAGTTTATGGTGCCCCATTGATCGTTATGTGCGCGGTCGTACTCGGGTGATTCGAACACGGGTCCACCATCAAAGCGATAAAGCCCATGTGCATCCTTACAGTAGTGGCAAGGTACCCAGTCTAGTATAACGCCGATGCCATTTTGATGACAGGTGTCTACAAAATACATAAAGTCTTTTGGCGTACCAAAACGACTGGTGGGTGCGAAATAACCCGTTGCCTGATATCCCCAAGAGCCATCGTAAGGGTGTTCCATAATAGGCATGAGCTCGATGTGTGTGAAATTCATCTCTTTTACATATGGGACGAGTTCTTGGGCTAAATCATGATAGGAATACTGAGCGCCGTCGTTTTTTCTGCGCCACGACATGAGATTTACTTCATAAATACTGATGGGGCTGTGGTGTAAATCTGTTTTTTTACGTTGATCAAGCCATTCAGTATCATGCCACATATAATGGGAGATGTCATAAAACTTAGAAGCGGTATGTGGGCGCTCTTCTGCGTGAAAAGCAAAAGGATCTGCCTTAAAAAGAACTTCGTGATTTTGGGCGGTGATGCGGTACTTATAGCGATCATAAGATTGTACGCCCACCACACAGATGTGCCATACACCACTGTCGCTAATGCGCTGTAGTGGGTAACCAAAATCGTCCCAATTGTTCATGTCGCCAACCAGATGGACTTCTTTTGCATTTGGCGCCCATACGACGAACCGAACGGCATCCATTTCGTATTTTATAATGGGGTGCGCACCGAAAAAATTATAACTTTTATAGTTGGTTCCTTCATGAAACAAATGGACGTCAAGTTCTCCCTCTGTGAGGTAGAAAAAACCTTTTTCGAGAATCGTTTCTTTGATTTTGTGATCTTGCATCGTGGCCTCCTTGTTTATAAAGGTGTATTTTTTAGTCGTTCGAGATAGGTTTGTGCGGCGATGGAAAG
This sequence comes from uncultured Clostridia bacterium, assembly GCA_927417275.1. Taxonomy (GTDB): domain Bacteria; phylum Bacillota; class Clostridia; order Peptostreptococcales; family Acidaminobacteraceae; genus Fusibacter_C. Next base: position 113,487 of record CAKMJV010000006.1, on the reverse strand, counting down.
GGGTTTATTCTGGTTGGTTAAAATGCCTATATCGATAGATGGAAGTGCTTGTGACGTTTTTATCTCAAAACACTTTTCCAGATTTAGTGCTTCAGTAACGATTTGACGAGGCACAAAACCGATGCCCATATCTGCATTTACAGCTTCTAAAATAACATCAAAAGATCCAAATTCAAAAGCGGGTGTCAGTTTTACGTTGTATTTCGCATAATGTGCTTCTAAAATGCGCCGTGTTGTGGATTTTGTCTCTAGACAAATCAAAGGGTACTGAGACAGTTCCCCCAGTGCGTGTTTTTTAGGTGCGAGCGGAGTTTTGCTTATAAATATATGTTCAAGGCTCGTAAGTGTAAAGAGATCTAAGCCTTCATAACTTTGATTGGGCGAGATGTTTACGATGGCCAAATCGATTTCACCTTTGGACAATTTTTCGACCGATCGAGGCGATGGGCGGTTGTTAATCACGATTTTCACTTTAGGGTAGTCTTGGTGAAAAGCCTTTATAGAGGGCATTAGAAAGTAGCGTGTGATGGTATCGCTTGCGCCGATGAAAACAGTCCCTTCATCGAGAACCCGTATACTGTTCATGGAATGCTCTGCAGAACGTATGAAGTTAAAGGCTTTCTCAACGTGTTGATAAAGTATTTCTCCTTCATAGGAGAGTTTGATGTTTCTGCCATTGCGATAGAAAAGATTGATGCCAAGTTGTGTTTCTAATGATTTGATGGCTTGACTCACAGCGGACTGCGTTACATGTAGTGTAGAAGCAGCTTTAGAGAAGTTTAATGAGGAAGCTGCATAGTAGAATATTTTATACAGTTCAAAGTTGATGGAATAGTGGTTCATTTACGCCTCCCGGGCCAACAATTAACCCTGCTGATTGTTTGCCAAATTATAATTAGTGTAACTAATGTTATTATACCAAGATAAGCGTATTGGAAACAAGAATTTCCTGAGAATTCTGAAAAAAACATTTTCTAATCGTAGTTTAATCAAACTCTAACTAATATATAGTTAGATGCTCATTGAACTTTAGAACGAAGTGTGTTATATTTAGGGCATAAAAACAAATGGAGGTTCTGATGAACAGAAAAGAACAAATCAACTTATATTTGACGTTGTGTGGTAAAGGCGTTTCAGAGTTGGGTTCAAAACTATATGGCTTTGCCATGAGTTTTTATGTATTAAAACTCACAGGCTCAGCACAAAGTTTTGCGATTACACTATTATTGACCACATTGCCAGCGATTGTATTAAGTCCTTTTGTAGGTGTAATCGTCGACCGGTTTAAGAAAAAAAGCATCGTGGTCTTGGCAGATTTCATAAGTGGCGCTATAATGCTGGGGCTGTTTATAGGGACGCGGACGAGCGCGCTAACACTCCCAATGATTTACTTTGCAACTTTTTCACTTTCGGTGATGGCTGTGTTTCTTGGAACGGCATTTCGAGCATCTTACCCCAACATCGTTTCGAAAGGTCAGCTTACGAAATTAAATGCGTATACACAAGGACTTGACAGCATGCTTTCCATCGTCGCACCAATACTTGGTGGCGTGATCTACGGTTTATTGGATGCTAAAATGTTTATGCTGATCAACGGCATCTCATTTTTACTCTCTTCATTTAGTGAGTTGTTTATAAATTTTGAGATGTTTGGTAAGCCCAATTCAATTAGAATGAAGTCGCAGACCTTTATGACGAATATGAGAGAAGGCTTAAACTATGTATTAAAGAAGAAAACATTTATGACCATAGCGCTTTATGCATTATGTATCAACTTTTTCATGTCTTCGTTTTCCATATTATTACCCTATAACTTAATCACTACACATGGTATATCGCCTGAGATTAATGGTTTTATTCAATCTATATTTCCCATTGGTGCCATTTTGATGTCCATATACGTCGGCAGAAAAAATACGCAGTTTTCACAATCGCTTTTTAGAAATACCATGCTCATGTTTGGTGCGATTATGTTAGCCTTTGCTTATCCGGTACTACCTAATGTTGCGCTTGGAGGCTTTATTCCGATCTACTATGCACTATTAATGGGCGTTGTCGGTATGGTGGTCGTACTTGTAAATGTGCCATTGTCAGTACTGTTTCAGGTGAGTTTAGAAGATGAGTTTAGGGGCCGTGCTATGGGCTTGTTTGGATCGCTATCGCAAGGTGTGATGCCTATTTCATACTTGCTTACAGGATTCCTGTTAGATATTGTTCCAAGTTATGGCATACTCATCGTAAACGCCATAGCACTGATTCTGATTGCAATCTCAATCCAAAAAAATGTTCAACTGAAAGCAGTTGCAGTCCATTGAAATTGATGGGATAATGGTATTGAGAAAGAGGTGATGGGATGTTGCGTTTGTTGCGGTTAAGAAGTGTTGATTTTGTACACGCCATGGAGCGTTTGGTACAGAGAGGTGAATTTTTAAAAGAAACTAAAAAAATGGGTGTTACCCCCTCTGCTGAACTCGTAGAAATCATAGAAACTTTAGGCGCGCGCGTTTCCATTATGACTTTTGAAATGCTCCAAGTAATCTGTGAGAAATATCATTTGGATCGATTGCTCATGTCTTTTGTAACTGAAAATCCTGAACTAACGCCTGAGGGATTGGTTGCTCAAGTTAAATCAATAAAAGCAGAAACTTTTTACGATTTATACATCGAAAAAGTAATCAAACCCAAAGATAAAACTGAGGCTTCCATTAAGCAAAAAATTGATGAACATTATGCAAATAACCCGACTCCCATCATCATGAGTTATGCGCAAACGAAAAAGTTTAAAAGAGAAGCGCCCTTGATTATAGCCGATTTTATAAGCGCCATAGAATCCTTTCTAACGGCTTATGAAACGATTGAGGACGATGTGAATGCGCTATATGAAAGAGAAATTTTGAAAACAATTGAGGAAATGAAGGATCCAGAAATCTTTAAAACGCAGTATGTGATGATCGATCTCAACGAAATGATGGATGTCATAGAGCGGATTGATGTTTCGATTTCCATTATGGGTGAGTTTGTAATTGCTTACAATGTATTATTAGAAGAACGCACGCTTACCTTGGTGATGGGTTTTGGGATTCGCCAGTTGATAAGACAACATGATGAAGCTTTAGAACTGGAAGTATTTAAATGCTTAGGTGATGCCACCAAACTTAAGATGATTCAACTAGCAGCAAAAGAACCGCTCTGTGCAAAGGATTTCACGGATCGATTGGGGCTTACAAAAGCGACGATTAGCCATCATATTAATGTATTAATTAGCCTCAGGATTCTAACGCTTAATTTACAAGAGGGAAAGAAACTCTACTATGTCACTGACAAAGTGATGCTCAATCGCTTTTGGGATCAGTTTAATCAGAGATTATAAACGCAAACCGCGATCTGTATAGATGGCGGTTTTTTATTAGTCACACTAATGCTAAAGATTAATTCTATTAATTTTTCTTGCTCATAAAAGTATGCTACACTCAAGGTAATAGATTTATTTTGAGGAGGCACTATGGTAACGCGTATATTGGTAGAAAAAAAAGAGGGCTTTAATGTCGAGGCCGTTGCATTAAAGGAAGCCATTAATCACTTGCTTCATATAAAGACACTAGAGGGATTGCGTATCATTAATTGTTATGATTTAGAGGCAGTTGACGCGGATGATTTAGCCATGATTAAAACGTCCATTTTATCGGAACCCAATGTCGACGTGGTCAATGAAGGGGCTTTCATGCCACAAATGGGTGAAACAGCTTTCAGAATTGCACTTTTACCCGGTCAATTTGATCAAAGAGCCGATTCAGTGGCACAATGTATGGAAATCATCACGCTTAAAGCACGTACCGGTTGCTTGACTTCAAAAATCATCGTACTTAATGGCACTTTATCCACACAAGATGTAGAAACGATAAAAAAATACCTCATTAACCCTGTGGAATCCCATGAAGTAGACATGGCGATTCCAGAAACGGCACATCTTTTAACCGATTCACCAGAAGAGGTTCAAGTGATGGAAGGGTTTATAGACCTTGATGCCGATGCACTAGAAGCATTGCGTAAGCAAATGGCGTTTGCCATGACGCATTTGGATCTTTTATTTGTTCAAGGGTATTTTAAGAACGAAGAAAAACGCAACCCCACAGAAACAGAAGTTAAAGTGATCGACACGTACTGGTCGGACCACTGTAGACATACGACTTTTTTAACGGAACTATCTGAAATAGAAATTGAAGAGGGGGCTTACACAGCGCCCATTAAACGTGCGTTTGAGACGTATAAAATGTTGAGAAATGAGGTTTATCCTGCAGGTGGCCGCCCATTTACGCTTATGGATTTGGCGACCATTAACATGAAGGCGCTTAGAAAAAGTGGTGGACTCGAAGACCTCGACGTATCCGATGAAATTAATGCATGTAGTATAAAAATAGATGTGGATGTGGCGGGTCAAAAAGAACCTTGGCTGTTGATGTTTAAAAATGAGACCCATAATCACCCAACAGAGATCGAGCCGTATGGTGGTGCAGCAACGTGTTTAGGCGGTGCGATAAGAGATCCACTTTCTGGTAGAAGCTATGTCTACCAGAGTATGCGCGTTACAGGTGCAGCGGATCCCAATAAGCCATTTGAAGAGACGATTGAAGGTAAATTGCCACAACGGATGATTACGCAAAAGGCAGCGGCTGGTTTTAGTGCATATGGCAATCAAATCGGACTCACTACGGGTCTGGTTTCTGAAGTTTACGATGATGGATTTCTCGCAAAACGTATGGAAGTTGGCGCAGTAATGGGTGCGGTACCTTATGAACATGTTAAGCGCAGTGCGCCACTACCGGGGGATTTAATCGTTTTAATCGGTGGCAGAACGGGTAGAGATGGCGTCGGCGGTGCGACGGGTTCGTCCAAAGCACACGATGAAGAGAGTTTGGAAAAATGTGGCGCTGAAGTTCAAAAGGGCAATCCGCCAGAAGAGAGAAAAATTCAACGTCTGTTTAGAAATCCAGAGGTTTCTACGAAAATAAAGAAATGTAACGATTTTGGCGCAGGTGGTGTTTCGGTGGCCATCGGCGAGTTGGCGGACAGTTTAGAGATTAACCTAGATGCCGTGCCTAAAAAATATGAAGGACTTAATGGAACGGAACTTGCGATTTCTGAATCTCAAGAGCGTATGGCTGTGGTGATCGCACCTGAAGATTTAAGTTTTATCCTCAAAGCGTGTCAAACCGAAAACTTAGAAGCCAGCGTGGTTGCGACAGTAATGGATCATGGCAGGTTAAAGATGCACTGGAAAGGACGCGATGTTTTAAATGTTTCAAGAGCGTTTTTGGATACAAATGGTGTGAAATCATACGCGAAAGCAAAGATTATAGCGCCTGGTGGAAAAACATTTTTTGAAAGTACAGCAACATTGAAACCAAGCGATTTAGAAGCGCTTTGGATGGAGCGTCTATCCGACCTAAATGCGTGCTCACAGAAGGGGCTTATCGAGCGTTTTGATAATACCATCGGTTCGGGCACTGTGCTCATGCCACTTGGTGGACACTCAGCAGAAACGCCGATTCAAACCATGGTTGCGAAAATACCGGTTTTAAAGGGGTCTACGGACACCGTTTCGATGATGAGTTATGGATATAATCCGAAAATTGGCAAATGGTCACCTTTTCACGGTGGACTTTACGCAGTGGTGGAATCCATCGCGAAGATCGTAGCAACAGGTGGCGATTATAAGAAGATTAGATTATCTCTTCAAGAGTATTTTGAACGCCTTGGTGAGGATGAAACAAAGTGGGGTAAACCACTTGCTGCGCTTTTGGGCGCTGGTTTGGCGCAAGATGCTTTTGGTACGGCTGCCATTGGTGGAAAAGATTCCATGTCGGGTTCGTTTAAAGATTTAGATGTGCCGCCGACGCTGATTTCATTTGCCGTTTCACATGAACATGTGGCGCGTATTATTTCACCTGAACTTAAAGGTACGGATTCTAAACTGTACTATTATAAGGCGCTTAGAGATGCCGATGAAATGATCGATTTTGATGCAGTTAAAAATGCGTATGATGCGATTTACAAAGGCATTGGCACTGGCGTTATCAAATCGGCTTATGCCATCGGTGTGGCTGGACTTGGCGGTGCACTTGCTAAGATGTCATTTGGTAATGGCATTGGCTTTAAATTAAATGACACATTAAAATCGGAGTTGTTTGAAGAAGCCTACGGCAGTATCGTCTTTGAAGCAAGTGAAGCGGTTGAAGGGCCATTTGAACGAATCGGTAAAACCCTTTCTGAATGGCGCTTTGAAGTGGGCGATTGCTGCGTGGATGCAGAAAAAGTGATGTGTGCTTGGAAAAAACCGCTAGAAGATGTGTTTCCTACAGTGGCACACGGTGTGATTCAAAAAGAAGCAAAGCAGTATGCATTTGAGAAAAGAACGACGCATGCCCCGGCGATCAAACAGGTTAAACCCAAAGTGTTTATTCCTATTTTTCCGGGTACAAACTGTGAGTATGATACGGCGCGTGCATTCCGCGAGGCAGGGGCTGAAGTGGAGAGCATCGTCTTTAGAAACTTAACACCGGATGACGTACAGACGTCTATTAAAGCCTATGCAGAAGCCATAAAAAGTGCGCAGATGATCGCGCTTCCAGGTGGATTCAGTGCAGGGGATGAACCAGAGGGCTCGGGTAAGTTTATCGCCTCTGTGTTTAAAAATCCGGAAATCGCTGAAGCGGTGATGGCGATGCTCTATCAAAAAGATGGCCTCATGTTGGGGATTTGTAATGGTTTTCAAGCGTTGGTTAAGTTGGGGCTTTTGCCATATGGTGAAATTCGTGATTTAACAGCATCTGCACCGACGTTAACCTTTAATACCATCGGGCGTCATGTGGCGCGTATGGCGCGTGTGAAGGTATCCTCAGTACACTCGCCATGGCTTAATAATCACACCGTGGGCGAAGTCTTCCAAACGGCATTTTCGCACGGCGAGGGACGATTCTATGCAAATGAAGAAGTGCTTCAAGAGATGTCTGCACGTGGTCAGATTGCAACCCAATACGTGGATTTAAGCGATCGGGCAACTTATGATGGCGTTCATAATATAAATGGCTCTATCGAGGCAATTGAAGGTATTTTTTCACCAGATGGTCGTATTTTCGGAAAAATGGGTCATGTGGAGCGTATGGGCAATGGTCTTTATAAAAATGTCTATGGCAACACGGAATTTGATATTTTTTCTGCAGGCGTTAAGTACTTCAAATAAGCGGTCTAAGGTGCATGATGTGGGTCGAATAAATACCCGATGGAAAATTATGTCTTTTGTTTTGCGGTAAATTGTGTTAAAATCTTGGGATAATCAAGGAGGTTATATGAAATTCAAGATTTTATTGTTCACAATCATTGCTGCATTATCAATTTCAGGCGTTGCTTTTGCTGGAGAGACTTATGTTTCTATCAACGACACTTTGATAACAGATAACGATTTAGTGATCGAGGCATCAGACGTACTATATGGTTCAGCCGCTGCTATTTCAGACAGAATGGGCTTAGACTATACGTGGCACGACAGTGCGAATCTATTGGTTATCGAAGTAGATGGCAGTTACATCAGTTACACATTAGATACGGATTTGGTTAATACAAATAATAAATATGAAAACATGGGACTAAACACCATCGCGGTTAACAACAGACTTTATGTACCGCTTAACTCACTTGCCGAGAAGTTGGGCTTTACCTATACCATGGATGAAACGTGGTTTACAGTGAATTTAGCGAGTGAACGACTCACTTTTTCAGAAGATGAAATAAGGACGCTTGAATACACTGAAGAAGATGTACTGTGGCTCGCCAGAATCGTAAATGTTGAAGCGCGCGGGGGCTCGGTTAGTAAAAAAATCGCCGTAGCCAATGTGGTCCTCAATCGCGTTAAGAGTGATCGATTCCCAAATACCATTAAAGAAGTACTGTTCCAAAAGGGGCAGTTTCCACCAGCATACTACAGTTATTTCGCTACGAGCGAACCTGTGGCGTCGAGCTATGAGGCCGCAAGGCGTGCACTGATGGGCGAAATCGTCGCTGAGAATTGTTTGTTTTTTAATAACAGACCCTTTAAAAGCAAATCAGATGATTTTTATAAACTCATAGAAGGCGACTATTTTTATTATTAATTTCAGCGTATAACGATCAAGTCTCCCCTGAACTTCGGTTCAGCGGGAGATTTTTGTGTTTACAGGAGGTGTGTATCGGCGTATAATATAAATAGAACATACGTTCTGTTGGAGGTTGTTATGACGGCAAATGAAAAACTCAGTATACTGGCTGATGCAGCAAAATATGACGTTTCTTGTTCATCGAGTGGCAGTGCACGCAGTGGGGATAAAACCATGTTGGGCAACACGGCTATGCCAGGTATTTGTCACAGTTATTCTGACGACGGACGCTGTATATCGCTGTTAAAAATATTGTTTACGAACAAATGCATTTACGATTGTTCTTATTGCATTAACCGTCAGTCTAATGCGGAGATGCCTAGAGCAGAATTTACACCAGATGAAGTAGTTGACCTCACCATCGGTTTTTATAGACGCAACTACATCGAGGGATTGTTTCTGAGTTCAGGTGTGGTTAGAAATCCAAATTATACCATGGAACTGCTTCTTCTCGTGGTGAAGAAATTAAGGGCTGCGCGTTTTAATGGGTATGTTCACTTAAAGGGCATACCTGGTGCGGACCATATGCTCATCGAAGAAGCGGGAAAATATGTGGATAGAATGAGCATTAATATAGAGTTACCAACAACACAGAGTCTGCGGCTTTTAGCCCCAGAAAAAAAACGGTTAGACATGATTGCACCCATGGGGTTTATAAAAGAAAAAATGTCTGAATATAAAGCACTGGGCAGGCAGTTTAAAAACGCACCGACGTTTGTGCCGGCAGGACAAAGCACACAACTAATCGTCGGTGCCACTGCTGATCCAGATTATAAAATCATCAAAATATCTGAAGCGCTTTATAAACGCATGGCTTTAAAGCGCGTGTATTATTCATCCTATGTACCAGTGGGGCGTACGGCCATCACAGTGGGTCCGAGTATCGATCTTTTAAAGCGTGAACACAGGATTTATCAAGCGGACTGGCTCTTAAGGTATTACGGATTTACCGCTGATGAGATACTGACCCCTGAATCCCCAAATTTAGACATGGATGTCGATCCGAAATGTCAGTGGGCACTCCGAAATCTACACCTTTTTCCCATGGATGTGAACCGAGTGACTTTTCTAGAACTATTACGCATACCAGGCGTGGGCAATGTAACCGCGAGACGCATCATGGCAGCTCGGCGATTTGGTCCGCTGCATTTTGATGCGCTCAAAAAAATGGGCGTCGTCATGAAGCGTGCGAAGTATTTTATCACTTGCAGCGGCAAGCCGTTTGGCGCATCAGATATGGATCCGTTTCGATTAAAGCAGTTGATGTTAGATGCACCGAAACCATTAAACAATCAGTTGTCACTTTATGAATTATATCCAGGTCAATTCGGAGGCAATCAAAATGGTCTACGTATATGATGGGTCTTTAGAAGGTGCTTTTTCTGCAATTTATCAAATGTTTCACGACAAAGGCGATGTAAATAGTCATACATTGGTTGCTTCTGAGGGGCTTCAGTATGCAATTTTTGAACCGGTTAAAACCTGTGAAACGCAGCCAGAATGGTCAAATAAGGTGGTTCAATCGATTCTAGACACCTTTGGTCCCGAAGCGTTTAGACGCATCGGCTACGCATATCTATCTGAAGATGCCGCTTTTGGCACCAAGTTGTATCGCTGTTTGAAGCGTGCGTATAAATTAGGGGAGCGTGCCATGGAAAATTTATCAGATCCAGACATCCTTGCGCTCTATAAATGCTATAATGCAGTAGCCAGAGAGTCTCATAGCATGATGGGGCTCATCCGTTTTTCTGAACTAAACAAAGGCATTTACTATGCACATTTTGAACCGACATACGATTTGCTCGGGCTGGTGATTCCGCATTTCAAAGCGCGTTTAGCCGATCAGATTTGGGTTATACATGATACGAAGCGAAAGAAAGCCGCTTTTTATAACAAAGAGACGGTTCACATCAGTGATTTAGATGATGTGGGCGCGCTGGATTTTTCCAGTGTGGAAATGGATTTTCAAAAAATGTGGCGCACTTACTTTGATCACATCGCCATTATAGAGCGTAAAAACCCTAAGTTGCAGCAGCAAAAAATGCCAAAGAAGTATTGGAAATTTCTAACGGAAAAAGATTTAAGTAAAAATTTACTAAAATAATTGATTTTATTAACCTATATGATATGATAATCTTAGTGATAATAAAGAAAGACGAGGAGAAAATATGATATTGGTACTTGGAGGCGCTGGCTATATAGGAAGCCATGCGGTTAAAATGTTGATAGAACGCGGTGAATCGGTGATTGTCGTCGATAATTTAGAAACGGGACATGCGGCTGCTGTTCACCCAAATGCGAAATTTTATAATGTAGATATTCGTAATGAAGAGGAACTTGATGAAGTTTTTATGGAGAATCGTATTGAATCGGTTATACACTTCAGTGCGAATTCTTTGGTTGGTGAATCGGTAAGTGAACCGATTAAGTATTTTGATAACAATGTTTTCGGCGCGATTAACTTATTGAAAATTATGCGCAAATACGAAGTGAAAAAAATAGTCTTTTCATCCACGGCTGCCGTTTATGGCGAACCGAAACAAGTGCCCATCTTAGAAACCAGTGAGACGGTTCCGACGAGTCCCTACGGCGCATCGAAGTTGATGATGGAACAAATCTTTAAGTGGGCAGACTTAGCGCATGGCATAAAGTTTGTTTCACTTCGCTATTTTAATGTTGCAGGTGCAGATGCGTCCGGAGAAATTGGTGAGGCGCATGGGGTCGAAACGCATTTGATTCCGTTGGTGTTACAAGTTCCGCTTGGACAACGTGAGTTTATTACGGTGTTTGGCACAGATTACCCCACAAAAGATGGCACATGTATCCGTGATTATGTTCATGTAACGGATTTAATTGAGGCGCACATTAAAGCCCTTGAGTATTTACGACTTGATCATAACAGTGAGATTTTTAATTTGGGCAGCGGCGATGGCTTTTCAGTGATGGAGATTATAGAAGTTGCACGAAAAGTGACAGGCCACCCAATTCCAGTTAAACTTTCAGAGCGTCGCCCTGGAGATCCTTCTGTTTTAATTGCCTCTTCTGAGAAGGCACACAAACTCTTAAATTGGACGCCACAAAAAAACAGTGTGGAGACGATTATCGGTGATGCTTGGAAATGGCATAATGCCCATCCAAATGGCTATAAATCAAACAAGGGGGCTGAGTAAATGACTGTTGATCAATTAAGAGCCCACTTTTTAGTCCATTTCCCTGAGCATACTGCGGACGGGGGCGACGCCTTTTTTTCACCGGGTCGCGTTAATTTAATCGGTGAACATATTGATTATAATGGCGGGATGGTTCTGCCTTGTGCAATTAACCTAGGTACCTATGCAGTGGCTGCCAAGCGATCGGATCGACGCGTTAGAATGCTTTCATTAAACTTTGAAGAAATGGGCGTCATAGAAAGTACACTGGATACTATTGCGTACGATTCAGAGAAAGATTGGGCAAATTATCCACTTGGTGTGTTATTTACTTTGATGCAGGCTGGACAGGAAATTCCCTTTGGTATGGACATCCTTTTTTATGGCGATTTGCCAAATGGTGCTGGGTTGTCTTCCTCCGCATCTATCGAGGTTTTGACAGCGACCATCGCAAAGACCTTTTTTAACTTGCGTTTAACGCCCGTTGAAATCGCTTTGTTGTGTCAAAAATCTGAAAATGAATTTAATGGTGTTAATTGTGGGATTATGGATCAATTCTCTATTGCCATGGGCAAAGTGGATCATGCGGTTTTATTAAATTGTGATACCCTTGAATACGAACATGTACCGGCGACGCTGGGTGACTATAGATTGGTGATCATCAATACAAATAAAAAACGTGGCTTGGTGGATTCGGCATACAACCAGCGGCGACAGGAATGCGATATGGCATTTGAACGTTTGAATTCGGTCTTTAAATCGCGGCCATTAAGCGCGCTATGTGATTTGACACCTACTGAATTTTTAAGTGTTTCAGAAGTGCTTGAAAAAGATTCGGTATACAAGCGTGCGCATCATGCCATTATGGAAAACTATAGGACCATTCGGAGCAAAGATGCATTATCTGAAGGCAATCTGCTGGCATTTGGTGAGTGGATGTATGCATCACATGCGTCTTTAAAAAATTATTTTGAAGTAAGTTGTCATGAACTAGATGTCATCGTAGACCTTAGTCGCCCGTTAAGAGGTGTATTAGGCGCTCGAATGACAGGTGCGGGATTTGGTGGATGTGCCATCGCGCTCGTCCACCATGCGCATGTGGACCACTATAAAGAGGCAGTATCTAAAGGATATAAGGAACAGACGGGAATAAGTGCGTCATTTTATATTGCAGAGATATCAGGAGGAACGGGCCTTGTCTAATAAACTGGGGAATTATGTGGAGCAATTAATCCAATACGGATTAAAACATCAACTGCTTGAAGTGCTCGATATTGAGGTGGTTCGAAATGCAATTTGGCGTCGATTGGGCATCGTGCTTAATTTGGATGGTCTTTCTAAAGTGCAACCAGAAGTGACGGATATTTATCGGTTGTTATCGGACATCACCGAATGCACAGATGAAGATCTACCTTACCTTTATCAAGTCGAAATGTTTCAGGCGGAACTCATGGGTTTGTTGATGCCTAGAAATTCCGAAGTGAATAAACGGTTCTGGATGGAATATGGCATTGGTCCGCGCAAGGCAACGGAGTTCTTTTATCGGTTATCAAATGATTCGACTTATATTCGTATGGATCGCGTAAGCAAAAACGTTTCGTGGCAAACGCAGTCGTCATTTGGCGCACTCGATATCACCATCAATTTATCAAAACCCGAAAAAGATCCCAAAGAAATCGAACTTTCTAAACATGCGGCGCCATCGGTTTATCCGAAATGCTTGCTATGTGTTGAGAATGCGGGATTTAGTGGCGGTATTAATCATCCTGCACGTCATAATCATCGCATCGTAAAAATGGCGCTAAATGATGAAGACTGGTATTTTCAATACTCGCCTTATGTGTATTACAATGAACATGCCATCGTTTTCTGTGGTGAACATCGCGATATGAAAATTAACCGCGATACCTTTGTGCGATTGGTGGATTTCGTCGATTTGATTCCACACTATTTCATAGGCTCTAATGCGGACTTGCACACGGTGGGCGGCTCTATTTTGACACATGATCACTATCAAGCGGGGAACTATGAGATGCCTATGATGCGGGCGAAAACGCTTTATACGTATCCAGTGGTTTCATATCCAGATGTAAAGGTAGAAGTCATCCATTGGCCGCTATCGGTATTAAAAGTGGTTTCATCCAATCGAGAAGCGTTGATCGCGTATGCAACGCATGTGCTGGCGTGCTGGATTGATTATTCAGATGAAACGGTGGATTTAATCGCTCATACCCAAGAACGTCATAATACGGTCACACCCATATTGAGAAAAGTTGATGGACAGTATCAACTCTATCTAGCGCTCCGAAACAATCGCAGTACACCAGAACATCCTGAGGGGCTATTTCATCCGCATGCGCAGCACCATCATATTAAACGCGAGAACATCGGTCTCATAGAAGTGATGGGGCTTGCGGTTTTACCCAGCCGTTTGGTGGATGAGACAGAGGCGATTATTAATCAACTGCTAAATCAAAGAGGCTGTTCTGCTTTGTACTATGATGAAACGCCGAGTATTCAAAAACATATTTCTTGGTTAAATGAGTTGGAAAGCGTATTGATTCGCGTTTTAAATGAGAACGGTGATGCTGAGGCTTTGCGCGCATTTATATACGAGCAGATTGGCATTAAGTTTGAAAATGTGTTGAGAGACGCTGGTATTTATAAAGGGTCTTATGATAGAATAAAGATATTTCTAGCGCACTGCGATAAAGGAGTATCCCATGAGAATTGAAATTGAAAGAGACGATGTATTTAGCGATTTGATCGGCCAAGAAGTAGATCGAATTACTTTGACGAATAATAAAGGCATGTCCCTACAGATGCTCACATACGGTGGCATCATGGTGGCGCTTAATGTGCCCGATCGGTTAGGTGTAAAAGAAAATGTACTGGTAACTTATGACACGGTGGATGAATATTTAAAGAATCCGATGTATCTTAATGCCATCATCGGACCCAATGCCGGACGTATACGCTCGGGTGAACTTTTGGTTGACGGTGTGGATTACAGTCTAGAGATCAACAACGGGATTAGTAATTTACATGGCGGAACGCATGGTTTTCATACAAAAGTATGGAAAATAGGTCAATCCCATGTTTTTGATGACAGTTGCCAAATCACGCTGGTGCATAAGCATAAGCCAGAACATGATGGTTTTCCAGGGACTTTTGATGTCTATGCCACGTTTATTTTGGATGATGAGCAAACGCTTAAGATTCAGTATGAAGCAAAAATGCACGAATGGGCACATTTAAATATGACAAATCATAATTACTTTAATTTGTCTGGAAATGAAAAACGTAAAATAGACGAACAATTACTATTTGTTAACAGTACAAAATACCGCGAATTGGATTCAAATGGGGTGCCATTTGATGATTATGTACCCACAAAGGGTTCGCATTTTGATTTTACCGAAGAGGCATGTGTATCAAAGGCGTATTTAAGCCCGATTAACGGCATGGATCATCCATTTGATATTGAAACGGCTGCTGAGGCAGATCGTCCAGCGGTGATTTTACGCGATCCCATATCGGGCAGAACGCTTGAGGTTCATACGAATCAAAAATCTGTGGTCATCTATACGACGAATACCCAACACAAGAACCATCAAGGGATTTGCTTTGAAACACAGTATCCGCCAAATCAAGCAAATCTCCTTAATCCAGAAACGCCATATTATAGTGAGACAATCTATAAATTTACCATCAATGACTAATTAGAGAAGGCGTTATCCTTTGTTACTGAAAAAGGATAACGTCTTTATTTATTTTTTGTAACCATTAAACAATAAACCCCTGCAATTACTGAATAATAAAATGTATTACAAGAAAAACATTCGGATTTAACTTGACGCACAAATGAATCTTTAATATGATATTGATATACGAATGAATATTAACAAAACCAGTATAATATTCGTCATTAACAGAGGAGGACAAATGAAAGTAGCAATTTTAATGGGTAGCGATTCAGATTTTCCAGTGGTTGAAAGATGTATCAATGTCTTAAAATCATTTGGCGTTGAAGTGGTTGCTAGGGTGCTTTCGGCACATAGAACACCACATGTAGCGGTTGAATTTGCCATGCAAGCTGAAGCGAATGGCATAGAAGTAATCATCGGTGCTGCAGGCAAAGCGGCACATTTGCCAGGTGTCATAGCAGGCGTTAGTTGTTTACCTGTGATTGGTATTCCCATTAAGTCCTCGACGATGGATGGACTAGATTCCTTACTTTCTATCGTGCAAATGCCAAGTGGCATACCTGTCGCTACAGTGGCTGTAGATGGCGCTGAGAATGCAGGGCTGCTTGCGGTACAAATTCTATCGGTTAAATATCCAGAGTTGAGAGCGCGCATGAAGTCATATAAAGAAGAAATGGCTATTAAAGTGCTCGAAAAAGATCGCGCGATTCAGTCGCGTTATTAAAAAGAAGGAGCGTATAAAACGATGAAGAAACTTGAGCAATTGTATGAAGGCAAAGCAAAGAAAATATTTAAAACAGATGAAGAAGACCGATATTGGGTTGAATATAAAGATGATGCCACTGCTTTTAATGGCGAGAAGAAAGGTACGATCCTCGATAAGGGCATCGTTAACAATAAAATGAGTGCCATTTTATTTAAATTACTTGAAGCACATGGCATTCCCACACATTTTGAGTCGTTGATTAACGATCGTGAGCAATATGTGAAAGCAGTGAAAATACTGCCGCTTGAAGTGATCGTTAGAAATGTTGCAGCAGGTTCATTGGCAAAAAGGTTGGGCCTTGAAGAAGGTGTCGTTATGAAAGAGACTGTTTTAGAGTTCTGCTATAAAGACGATGCATTGGGCGATCCGATGATTAATGAGTACCATATTTATGCCATGGAGTTTGCTACGCCAGAGCAAGTGGAAAAGATCAAGAAGATGTCATTAATCGTAAATGAAGTGCTCGTAAAGTTTTTCTTAGAACATGGTCTTAAACTCATCGATTTTAAATTAGAGTTTGGTGTTTACAAAGGCGAAGTGATTTTAGCGGATGAAATTTCGCCAGATACGTGTAGATTATGGGATGCTGTTACCAACGAAAAAATGGACAAAGACCGTTTTAGAAGAGATTTGGGTGGCGTAGAAGAAACGTATCAAGCGGTTCTTAGTAGAATTCAAGGGTAGACCTTTTGGAGGCATAAATAAATGGAAGATTTTCTAGCACTCGACAAATTACATGAAGAATGTGGCGTCATCGGTATCTACGCTCCAGGTGTACCTTCTATCTCTCAGATGCTATGTTTTGGCTTAATTGCCTTACAACATAGGGGACAAGAAAGTGCTGGTATTGCCGTTTTAAAAGACAATAAAATGCAGTATTATAAAGAAATGGGCCTCGTACAAGAGGTCTTTAACAGCGATATATTAGATCGTCTTCCTGCGGACATAGGCATCGGCCATGTCCGTTATTCGACGACAGGCGAAAGCTACGTATCCAATGCGCAACCCTTGGTGGTAAGATACAAAGGTGGCAGCATCGCACTGGCGCATAATGGCAACTTAATTAATGCAGGGGAAATTAGAGAGCGTCTTGAAGACGAAGGGTCGATTTTTCAAACATCCATCGATTCAGAAGTGATCGCAAACTTAATTGCAAAAAACTATCATCTTGGTATGACGGAAGCGGTTATAGAATCGGTTAAAGAAATAAAGGGTTCATTTGCATTGGTGATCGTCATCGATCAAATGCTTGTGGGTGTGAGAGATCCAAACGGTTTAAGACCACTATCGCTTGCAAAAATTGATGGGGGTTATGTGTTTGCTTCGGAAACTTGTGCGCACGATGTGGTGGGTGCTGAATTTGTGCGTGACGTTGAGCCGGGTGAAATCGTGATCATCGATAAAAATGGCGTGACTTCCATCAAGTATGATGAAAGCAAACGCAAATCGGTTTGTTCTTTTGAGTATGTATATTTTGCTAGACCAGATAGTGTCATTGATGGTAAAAATGTGTTTGTTGCACGTAAAGAATCGGGAAAAATTTTGGCAAGGGAAAATCCTGTAGAAGCGGATATGGTAATCGCGGTGCCGGATTCAGGTATCGCCGCAGCCATTGGATACGCAGAAGAATCGGGAATTCCTTACGACATAGGTATGATTAAAAACAAGTACTTGGGGCGAACCTTTATTCAACCCGATCAAAAGTCACGTGAGTTAGCGGTAAGACTTAAACTCAATGTAATGAAAGAAAATGTAGATGGCAAGCGTTTGATTTTAATCGATGATTCCATCGTTCGAGGCACCACGAGCAAGCGTATCGTAGCCATGTTAAAAGAAGCAGGTGCGAAAGAGGTACACATTCGAGTAAGTTCGCCACCTGTTATGCATTCGTGTTATTTTGGCATCGATACACCCAATCGTTTGCAACTGGTTGGTGCGACACATTCCATCGAAGAAATTAGAAAAATGATTGGTGCAGACAGTTTGGCGTATTTGAGTACGGATGGTCTCGTTAAGTCGATTGGCGCTAGAAAATGCGATTTGTGTACGGCGTGTTTTGATGGCGATTATCCGATGGAAGTGCCTGAAAGTGCAGATAAGTTTTTATTTGAATAAATCATAATGGGAGAACAACATGTCTAATGAACAATTAACATATGCAGGTGCAGGTGTGGATGTCAAAGAAGGCGCACGTGCGGTGGAACTGATGAAAAAGCATGTTAAAGAGACTTTTAATCCAGATGTCTTAGGGGATTTAGGCAGTTTTGGGGGTCTTTTGAGATTGAGTGGTCAGTTTGAAAGTCCTGTCTTGGTAGCAGGTACAGATGGCGTTGGCACGAAACTTAAAATAGCGTTTATGATGGACAAACACGACACTGTGGGCCAGGATTTGGTGGCGATGTGCGTAAACGATATATTATGTCAAGGCGCTAAACCTTTATTTTTCCTCGATTATTTAGCAACGGGCCATTTGAAAGCGGAAGATGCCGCACGACTGGTTAAAGGCATTACGGATGGTTGTAAACTGGCGAATATGCCGCTACTCGGAGGTGAAACGGCAGAAATGCCAGGTTTTTATGCCCCAGGTGAATACGATATGGCGGGTTTTGCCGTAGGCGTAGTGGATGAGCCTAAAATTATTACGGGTAAAGACATCGCAGTGGGCGATGTGATCATCGGGATCGCGTCAAGCGGCATTCATTCAAATGGGTATTCGCTCGTTAGAAAATTGTTTTTTGAACATCTCAAATTAGATGTAAATACCTTTATCCCAGAACTTGAACAGACACTTGGCGAAGCGCTTTTGACGCCGACTAAAATCTATGTTAAATCGATTCTTGCACTTTTGGAAGCCGTATCGGTTAAAGGTATGGTGCATATGACCGGTGGTGGTTTTTATGAAAACATACCGAGGGTATTATCAGAGGATCAATGTGCACAAATAACTTTGGGAACATGGCCATCGCTGCCGATTTTTGATTTGATCGCAGCAAAAGGCAATGTCGCTTTGGAAGAAATGTTCGGCACCTTTAATATGGGTATCGGATTCATCGTGGTGGTTGCGCCAGATGCAGTTGAACAAAGTCTTGCGCTATTAGAACAAATGGGTGAAACGGTTTCAGTAATCGGAAAAATTACCCAAGGTCAAAAAGGGGTCGAACTATGCCAAGGCTAAAAATAGTCGTTTTGGTTTCAGGTGGCGGCTCAAATTTTCAAGCCATTTTAGATGCCATTCAAGGGCAAAATCTCGAGGCTGAAGTGGTGGGTTTAATATCGAACCGTAAAGAGGCGTTTGCATTAGAACGCGCTCGTAAGTTTGGGGTTGAGTCATTTTATATCGGCAAGGGGAATTACCCAGATATTCAAGACAGGGATCAAGCACTGCTGCAGACTTTAGAAGCACTCGCTCCAGATTTAATCATTTTAGCGGGCTATCTAGCGATTTTACCTCCTGAGGTGATTGCGCGATTTAAGCGCCGAATTATAAATATTCACCCGTCGCTGATTCCAAATCACTGTGGACCTGGCTATTATGGAATCAAAGTGCACGAATCTGTGATTTTATCTGGTGATGCCATGAGTGGTGCAACCACGCATTTTGTGGATGAAGGCGTCGATACGGGTGAGGTGATTTTTCAAGAAACGGTGGCTTTATCAGAAGATGAGACACCACTTACCCTCAGTAATAAAGTATTATCCATAGAACACAAATTGCTTGTCTATACGTTAAAGGCCATTATAAGTGGTGATGTGCGTTTGGGAGCGTGAAATTTTGGAGGATAAAATGATAAAAAGAGCCCTTTTAAGTGTGTCTGATAAAACTGGGATTATAGATTTTGCAGGGTCATTATCAGAACTTGGCTTTGAACTTATTTCGACAGGTGGCACGGAAAAGGCCATTAGAGATGCTGGTATAACGGTTTTAAATATTAGTGAAGTTACGGGGTTTCCAGAATGTCTAGACGGCAGGGTTAAAACACTTCACCCAGCTGTACATGGCGGTATTTTAGCCATGAGAGACGATGAAGGTCACATGGCACAAATTGAAAAGTTAGGCATCGGCACCATAGATGTGGTGGTCATTAATTTATATCCCTTTAAAGAAACGGTGTCAAAACCAGATGTTGTATTTGAAGAGGCCATCGAGAATATCGATATCGGCGGTCCGACGATGCTTCGCTCTGCGGCGAAGAACCATAAAGACGTTATGGTAATCGTAGATCCAAGTGACTATCAACGTGCGATAACGGCATTAAAGGATTCAAGTGATTTAGAGGCGCTTCATTTTGAACTGGCACTTAAAGTGTTTGAACACACAGCACATTACGATGCCATGATCGCAAGTTACTTAAGAAAATACGGCAATAAAAATCCATATCCCAATACACTGACATTAACGTATGAAAAAGTGCAAGATTTAAGATATGGCGAAAATCCACATCAATCAGCGGCCTTTTATAAGTCGCCATTTGATCAGGCGGGCACACTGTCTGAAGCGGTTCAGCTCCACGGTAAAGAACTTTCGTATAATAACATCAACGATGTCAATGGCGCTATCGCCCTTATCAAAGAGTTGGGCGATAAACCTGCAGCGGTTGCAGTTAAACACAGCAGTCCTTGTGGTGTGGGCACGGGCTACGACATCGAACACGCCTATGTAAAAGCGCACGATTGTGATCCCGTTTCTATTTTTGGCGGCATCGTCGCGGTTAATAAGACGGTGGATTTGAAAACGGCTGAAAAAATGAACGACGTATTTTTGGAAATAGTGATTGCACCCGATTATGAGGCAGATGCGCTTGCGTGTCTTCAGAAGAAAAAGAATTTGAGAATTCTCAAACTGGAAGCACTTTCTATGTCCGTTCACAAAGGTGAGCAAGACATGAAAAAGACTTTGGGTGGTTTGTTGATTCAGGAAATAGATGCGGCACTTACTTCGGGCGATCTAACCACGGTTACCGAGCGCATCCCAACGGCGAAAGAAGTTGAAGAAATGCTTTTTGCTTGGAAAGTATGTAAGCACGTTAAATCAAATGGCATCGTCATCAGCAGAGAAGGTCAAACACTGGGACTGGGTCAAGGTCAAGTGAGCCGTGTATGGGCTGCTGAGAATGCCATTAGACAATCCAACTTCCCAACTAAAGGCGCAGTTATGGCTTCAGATGCATTTTTTCCTTTTGCAGATGCCATTAAAGCAGCTGCCGAGGCGGGAATCACTGCGATTATTCAACCGGGCGGTTCGATGCGCGATCAAGACGTCATAGACGAGGCAAACAAATACGGAATGGCTATGGTTTTTACAGGCATGAGACACTTTAAACACTAATTGGAGGGGACATGAAGGTATTGATTATTGGGAGTGGTGGTAGAGAACATGCCATCGCACACAAATTGAGTATGAGTCATAAAAGCCCTGAAATTTTTGCTGCACCAGGTAATGCAGGCCTTTCAAAACTGGCAACTTGTGTGCCCATCGCAGTGGATGACATAGATGGGCTCTTGGCATTTGCACTTAAGACGCAAATCGATTTAACCCTCGTAGGGCCCGAACTGCCATTGGTGCTCGGCGTCGTCGATCGTTTTGAGGCAGCTGGGCTTCGTATCTTTGGTCCAAATGCTAAAGCGGCTCAGTTTGAAGGCAGCAAAGCGTTTACAAAGGATTTTCTCAATCGCTATCACATTCCCACTGCAAAATCGGCAACTTATACGTCTATAAATGAAGCGTTAGAAGGCCTTAAAGCCTTTGATTATCCGCTGGTAATAAAAGCAGATGGGCTCGCTGCTGGAAAAGGTGTAATCATCGCAGAAACTGAAACTGAAGCGATTAAGACGCTACATGACTTAATGGAAGCCCATGTTTTTGGCGCAGCGGGTTCAAAAGTTGTCTTAGAAGCATTTTTAAAAGGCATTGAAGCTTCTGTTTTATGTTTTGTAGACGGTGTGACCATCCTGCCGATGTCGCCTGCGCAAGATTACAAAAAGGCATACGATGGGGATTTGGGTTTAAACACAGGTGGTATGGGGACGTATTCACCGAGTCGAGTCATCGATGAGGTGCTTATGGACAAAATTCAAGAGACCATTTTAAATCCATTTATCGTCGGCATTCAGAAGGAAGCGATCGATTTTAAAGGCATTCTTTTTGTGGGGCTTATGATAGATGGAGAGGATGTAAATGTCATCGAGTATAATGTGCGGTTGGGTGATCCCGAAACAGAAGTGACGCTCATACGCATGGAAAATGACTTGCTTGATGTGATAGACGCCGTGTTTAATCAAACGCTTGATTCGGTGAAACTCACTTGGTCAAGGTCGCATGCGGTCTGTGTGATTATGGCGTCAGGTGGCTATCCAGAGTCGTATGAAAAGGGCAAAACGATCCATGGGCTGGATCAACTTTCTGGCGATGGCTGGGTTTATCATTGTGGGACACGCCTTAAAGAAAGCGACGTCGTAACAGATGGCGGGCGCGTTCTAGGGGTAACTGCCACGGGTGAGGATTTAGCGTCTGCTCGCGCAGCTGCGTATCACATGGTCTCTCAAATTACGTTTGAGGGCGCTATGTTTAGAACGGATATAGCAAAGATGGATGTGTAAAATAAAAAGGATATCGCCGCTAAAGTGTCTATGCTTTAGTGAGATATCCTTTTGCTATGCTTATTTGTGTCCGTTTTCTGGAACGATACAGATGAATTTAAACGGTGTATCGCCGACATTTTTAAATTGGTGCAATGTGTTTGCCGGCACATACGCATAACTGCCGCTTGAAAGTGGGTTGATGTCGTCATTAATTTGTAAAGTGCCTTTGCCTTCGATGATATAGTTAATATGTGGCCAGTCGTGTTGATGTTTCGGTGAGTAGCCATCTGCTTCGAGTTCAACCACGCGCATTACATACCCTTCCCAGCCATGCTCTGGCGCGACGAGTACTTTCATAGACGCGTTTTTTGCTTCGGTGCTATTAATTGCAGTTGCGATTAAGTCGTTAAAATTTCCAACAATCATAAATGCCTCCTATTAAAATAGACTCCTATAATTTATTATACCAAAGTTTGTCAAAGGGTTAAAGAAATTAATGTTTAGGGTAACGAAATGTTTGAGCGCCGAATGAAATTATGCTATACTAATCATGGCATTTAATTTATGGAGGCGAACATGGATTATTTACAAAAAAGAGACTTGATTCTTAACGGGAAGATGAAAAAAGTGATTTTAACTTTATCGCTGCCCATTATGCTTAACAATTTCATACACACCATTTATAATTTAACCGATACATTTTTCGTGAGTAAAATTCCGGGCAATGCAGTAGCAGGTGTTCAGTTTGTTTGGCCCCTCATTTTCCTCATGTCTTCATTTGGCATGGGTATGGCCATAGCGACTTCTTCCATCGTCGCACAATACATCGGTGCACACGCGAAAGAGAAAGCGCGAAAAACGGCAGGACAAGCGATCTCGTTTTTATTTATCCTCTCATTGTTTATCGGTGTTTTAGGTTTCGTTGCATCCCCGTCGATTATTCGACTAATGGGTGGGACCGGTGCGCTATATGATAATGCGTACAGCTATTTGAGTGTTATGTTTTTGGGGCTGCCAACGATGTTTATGATGAATGCGTTTAATGCCATTAAACAAGGTCAAGGCGATACCATTTCTCCACTCATTATCGGTGCGTTGTCCGTTGGAACCAACATTATATTAGATCCTATTTTTATATTTGTTTTAGACATGGGTGTGCAAGGTGCGGCGATTGCGACGGTTATTTCTACGGGTGTTTTTGCATTATACGGTATCTTCACAACGTTTAATAAAAATCAAAGCATGCAGATTGAGTTATCGGATTTGAAATTTGATAAGGAAATCCTTTCGAAAATCGTATCCATCGGTCTTCCATCATCCACGGGACAGGCCACAACTGCACTTGGCTTTACCATACTCAATGTATTTTTGGTCTCGTTTGGTGAAATCACACTTACGGCTTTTGCGGTGGGCAATCGCATCAGTTCGCTTATCATGATGCCCGCGATGGGTATAGGGAGCGCGCTTGCCACTGTGGTGGGGCAAAATTTAGGTGCAGATCAAATTGGACGTGCAAAGCTTGCAGTGAGAACCAGCGCAATTTTGTCCACTGTTTTTCTGGTTACTGGCGGTCTGTTGATGTTGCCTTTTAGCGAAAAAATAGTGGGAGCCTTTAGTAGCGATCCCAATGTTATCGCAAGTGGTACGACGTATCTAAACATGATTATTTATTCGATACCTTTAATGGGCTTCTTTCAAATACTCGTTGGCGTTTTCCAAGGTTCAGGCCATACCATCTCTGCGATGATACTCATGATGGGACGGTTGTGGGGGCTTAGAATTCCCATGGTGTATTTTCTCAGTCAGATGGAGGGCTTTGGTCCAAATTCCATTTGGAATGCCATGATTATCAGTAATTTAATCATCTGTTTAATCGGACTGGGCATTTATTCCACAGGCAAATGGCAACAAAAAGTCATCAAACAGAAAAAACCAATCTTAGAAGAAGTTGCGGCTTAACATATTGACACTTTAAATGGTTAGTGCTATACTCACTTTGTAAGAATCTTCAGGGCGGGGTGTAAGTCCCCACCGGCGGTAAAGCCCGCGAACCGAAAGGTTGATCTGGTGTAATTCCAGAGCCGACAGTATAGTCTGGATGAAAGAAGAGGTTTATGTTTACGTGCGTATACCCCTGAAGTGCATGCTTTAGGGGTTTTTCTATGCCCTGGGGCCATGACTAAAAAAAGGACAGAGTCCATTATTAGGAGGTTTTAGGAAATGATTTCACAAACGAAAAAAAGATTATCGGTGTCTATGATGACAAAAATAGCGATGCTCAGTGTGCTTGCATTTATTCTCATGCAATTTGAGTTGATACTCCCTATGTTCCCTTCATTTTTAAAAATTGATGTGAGTGATTTACCTGCTGTGATCGGCGCATTTGCTATGGGACCCTTTGCAGGAATCGCCATTTCAGCGATAAAAAATATGCTCCATTTGTTTCAAACATCGACAGGGGGCGTAGGTGAACTTGCGAACTTCTTTGTTGCAAGTGCCATGATCGTTCCTGCTTCTGTGATTTATATGAAAAACAAAACAAAAAAATCCGCACTTATGGGCTTAATCGTCGGTACTGTGATTATGGCCATAGCAGGTGGTTTCGCAAATTACTTTGTTCTTATCCCGTTTTACACGGCGTTTATGCCGATTGATACGATTATCGAACTGGGAACAGTGGTCAATCCATCGATCGTCTCTTTGGAAACACTCGTCATCTTCGGAATCGTCCCTTTTAACATCGTTAAAGGTCTTGTGCTTTCCATCTTGACACTGGTACTTTATAAGCGTATATCTCCTATTTTACACAAAGGGTTATAATATATAATGTCTTGAATATATTTCGGTTTCTGCTAAACTATTAAGGGAACCGAAATATTTTTTTAGGATGGTTGACGTGGAACCGACAAAACTTCATATTCGCAAAGATATTATTAAGATGATCTTACCCATATTGGCGTCAAGTGTACTAGAAATGGGCGTTGGCATCGTATCGATGAAATTAATAGGTAATTTGGGATTCGTAGCAATAGGTGCGATGGGACTCAGTACACGCGTTAGAGGCATAATTTGGGCTGTATATAAGGGCATCGCAATAGGCGTTCAAGTGGTCGTCGCGCAAGCTTTCGGTGCAGACAATCACGAAAAAATCAAAGAGGCGATTAAACAGACACTAGGCTCCGTTTTTGTCCTTTCTATTGCATTTCTGTTAACGATGCTGTTTGTCCCCACTTTTTGGCTGCGCATTTTTGGTGCAGAGGGTGAATTGCTTCGTGTGGGTTCGGATGTGCTTAGAGTGGTGGGCATGGGTATGCCTTTCTTGGGCATCATTCTCATTTTATCTGGTTCATTACAGGGAAAAGGCGATGCCATTACCCCTATGGTGATCAGTACGATTATGAATATACTTAATGCCAGTCTTGGCATCGTTTTGGTTAAAGGCCTTTTGGGTTTTCCGGAAATGGGACTCATGGGTGCCGCTATCGCAATGGCGCTATCGCAAGCGATAGCAGCGATGATAGCCCTTGCATTTGTAATGCGCAAAAAAGGTGTCTTACATGGCATTTCCATCGTTTCTTTTTTTAAGTTCACTAAAAATATAATGAAGTCGGTTTACACCACAGGTATTCCAAGTGCGATTGAATCACTGTTTTGGCAGTTAAGCTCAATTATACTCATACGAGCGATTTTAAATTATGGCGACGCGTCATACGCGGCGTATCAATTAGGACTTCAGGCAGAAAGTCTGGCTTACATGCCTGCGGCGGGTTTCCAAGTCGCTGCAACCGCCTATATCGGAAGGCACTTAGGTGCGCGAAATCCCGAACTGGCAAAGCGCTATTTCAAAGAAATCCTGATAGGTGCGGGTTTGATTTCAGTAGTGGGAGGCGGCATTTTGGTGTTATTCCCAAAAGCGCTCTTGGGCTTTATGACTGACGATCCCACGCTGATATCTATTGGTACGGTGTACCTCATTATATGCGGATTGGCACAAGTGCCTCAAAATCTAGCAGGTGTTCTTGGAGGTGCATTACGCGGAGGTGGTTATACGCGGATGCCCATGTATGCAGCAGGCGTAGGACTCTATTTGGTTCGAGTGCCCATCGCGCTTCTAGCCGCTTATGTTTTTAAGTTGTCCATCAATGTGGTGTTCTTAGCAATCGGCTTAGACATGTGTGTGCGTCTTATTTTAAATGGCTATTTATATTTTAAAGTGAATGTGTACGAGCATCCTAAGTTGGTTTAACGGTAAAAAAGGTGCCTCATCAAAATAACTGATATCAGTTATCGGATGGGACACCTTTTCTTATTAAACGCTTTAAATTTTATAGCGTTTTAATTCTTCTTTTAAGAATAAGACGACTTTTTCAAGTTCGCTGATATTCTCAGATAAATTTACAATCTCTGTTGAGAAATTGGTCACATTTGCACTCATTTCTTGAGACGTTGCAGAGTTTTCTTCAGCAATAGCTGCAAGTGTATGCATGTTTTGGAACACTCGATTTATTTTTTCAGTCTCATCTGACAGTTGTCTAGAAATCTCAGAAATTGAGGATGACACGACTTTGATGCGACTTGATGCAACCTTACTTTCTTCGGTTACAGCGGCCATGGTACGTGTGCCGTCTTCAAGTTCGATAAACTGATCGTTAACTTGTTGAACCATGTGATTAACACCTTGTGTAAACTGATTTAAACTGCTGTTGATGGTGTTTACTGCTTTTTTAGAGTCTTCTGCAAGTTTTCTAATCTCTTCAGCAACCACACTAAATCCGCGTCCCATTTCCCCAGCACGTGCAGCTTCGATGGAGGCGTTAAGTGCAAGTAAGTTGGTTTGCTCAGCGATGGTTTCAACGGTACTAACGATTTTAATAATGTCTTTAACTTTTGCACTTAAATCGGTGCCTTGTGCATTTACTTCGGCAAATTTATTTTTAACCACATTGATTTTTTGAGAAACTTTCTCGATGTCATCAAATGATACTTCGATTTGACCCACTGCTGCTTCAAGGCTTTCTTTGCCTTCCAATTCGCGTTTGCTGATCAGATTTAAAATGTCGATGTTATCTGCTAAGATACTTACTGAACTTTCTGTCTCTGTGGCTTGGTGTATAGCGCCTTCTGCTACTTCCTGTACCGATCTAGAAATCAAGTCGGAAACTTCGCTCATATTTTGAGCGACTTTAGAGAATTTACCAGTGAAGGAGTATAAGTCGTCCATGCCGCCTTTCATGTAGGTGAGTTCTTCTCTTAAACTTTCTTTTGCATGCGTAAGTGCGCCATATGTTTGTTCTACAGCATCACCCGTTCTTACCACTAAGTCTTGAGAAAGTTCGAGTTTCTGAATTTTTTCAAGTTCCTCTTGGAGCCCTTTCATAGGCGCATTTACTACATTGCCTATTAAAAGACCAGAAACAAGTGTGATTAATGGTGTGCCGATGAGTAATGGCAAATTATCTATCCCATTAATGACCAGTATAAACAAAGCGGATAATACGGTTGGAATCAAAAGAATTTTTAATGAAGTTTGCTTGATAAAACCAAACGAAAAGAGTTTGGAGAGTTTATATGTCTTAATCTGCTTGGGTGATTTTTCAAATGCCAAATGGATACGAACGATGTGCGTGCCATCAGATTCCACTTTTTTGTCGAGGATTTTTGCATCTATCTTTTCATTAAAATGTGTGCCAACACCTTCTATAAGACCCATGAGATACGCATCGAGACCACGCTTAGATTTGTAAGTCATGACGAAGTTTTTATCGTCAATCGGCTCGGGTATTAAACGCGGTGGTTTTGCACCTGGAATCATCTTTGTTAGTTGTGTATGCACTTTGTCCATGAGCATGAGAAAACCCATGGCGGTAGATTTATCGAAAAACGAAGGAAACCATTTATAAAAGGAAGCGATGTTATGTTGACCGAGTTTTTTCCACATTTCTTCTGTTTTGATGCCTTGATTCTGAGCAAAAGCGCTCATTAGGGACAAAATTTTCTTATCCTCTATTTCTTCTAGTGGTGTAATCATGTGTCTTGGATCCCAACCTTCTTTTGTGAGGACGGCATCTTTTGTTTTTTCACCATAGAGCGTGGTGATGGTATTTAACCAAATGTTTACGACTGTACCTTTCATGGATTAGCCTCTTTCTATTTATTTTGCTTACTATCCTATATGATAATTTTGTGTAAATAAAGTAAGTATATTCACTGAGTCATATAACTAATTTTATATAAGCATATCTTACTCTATTATATCCCTTTTTAAATTTTTTAAAACCTTTTTTAAAAGTATTCATAAAATGTTCAATCCTATGTTAAAATGAAAAGATAGGGAGGTGGCACTATGGTAATTCCTTTTATAGTCCTAGTTTTGTTCTTTGTATCGGTAATAATCGCCTATCATATGGGCCAAAAATACAGTGGTCCTATAAGTGTACCCTCTCATGAGGCAACCTCAAGTGGTATCAATCAGTTGTTGAATTTTATTGATTTGTCCCGTTATGAAATATATGCACATGGATTAAACGGGATTAAACAGGGCATTTTAGTGGTTAATAAGGATAAAAGAGTCGAACAAGCACTTAGTCCCATAACCGATGAGATATTGGTGCATGCGATTCAGAATCAACCGATTGTTGATGTTTTATTTTATACAGATGAAGAGGAAAAGGAGAGTGTGTCTGGTATTCTTGATCGCATTTTTTCTGCCATTGACGATGAGGAGCGGCAATCGTTCATTCAACTGTTGCCAGAGAAAGTGAAGATTTTTGATCGATTTTTAGGTCTTACGTATTTTTTTCCTGAACATTCAAAATTCTTTTATGTGTATTTAGAAGATCAATCTGTTTTTATAGAACGAGAATTGGAAACAGACAGAAGACTTAAACAGCTTGAAATGGTGACGAAAGTGTTAAGTCAAATTGGCGATTACTCTGAAGTGATAACGAGTTTCGATCACTTTGTACACCATGAAATAGCAATATGGTGTCATGAGAGTTCACAGACTCAAGAGGCATTGTCGCTGATTCGTCAAAAAATTCATTCATTTAAAATGGAGTTCAAAAAATTTGATATGTTAGAATCCTTAGAACAGATTGAGTCCTTTGAGCAGAAATTATTAAGCGTGAAAGAAGACTTATCACCACTGGAAATACTTGAGGAAATTGAACGGTTAAAGCCTTTGGAAATTATAGAATCAGATGCGAATTTGGTTCGGGGTTATCAAAAGGAAGAGTTGTTACAGTCTAACTACTTATCTGTGGATATTAATGTGATACACGAATTAGAGAACATGTTAAACAAACTACCGGATGGAAATGAAAAAAAAGTGCTACTCGAACGATTCGTTAAAATAAAGCACGTGAGCATCAAGGATGTTATAAAACGATTTGATAAATATGCAAGGGACTTAGCGGTTAATATGAATAAAAAAGTTAATCCCATCGTCTTTGAAGGGTATGATGTCTATTTTGATGAACACATCTACAAAGATTTAATAAAAGGTTTTGTTGAACTGGTTGCAAATGCCATAGAACATGGCATAGAATTTCCTGCGGATCGCTATCGAAATAATAAGGCAGAATATGGGACGCTTAAATTGACAGCCACTCGAAATGAAAATGAAATTTTGCTTCGTTTTGAAGACGATGGGCGGGGGGTAGATGTTAACAAAGTCAAAGATATATTATATGAGCATCAACTTCTACCGTTTGATGAAATCGTTGCTTTGGAAGACGATGCAGTCGCACAGTTTATCTTTAGCGAAGGTTTAACCACCAATCTTTTAACTAAGACGAATACGTCAAAAGGGATGGGACTTTTTATGCTAAAAGAAAAATTGGAACAGATGGGTGGCGGTATAAGCGTGCATACTGTTTTTAACCGATATACGGTTTTTGAAGTCAGAGTTCCCATTGCAGTACGGATTAAATAAAGTGATTCACACATAAAGAGGGTCAAGGATATCATTTCCTTGGCCCTCTTTGAAAATCAGTTTAGTTTGACAGTGTATCTAAATAACCGATAAGTGTCGTAATATAGGTTCGTGTAACCCACATGGTTTCACCGAGTTGCGTGGTTACAGCATCGTAAACCGCTTTGTAATCCAAAGTATTTGGCAAAGTTTTGTTTTGCCTGTAGAGACGTAAAATGTTTTGGGTGAGGGTGAGAACATCCTTGGTGTCTATAGGGTTTAATCGAATGACAGATGCATCGAGATTGTTCGTATGTGTTAGATTAAGTCGTTGAGCAAGTGCGGTGTTGGTAATGAGACCTTTTTCAGGATGGGTAACGATGTCACTTGCGCCAGAGAACATAAATAATATTTGGTTCATTTCACCGGATGTGGACAAATCGACTAAGTGTTTTAAGTTATTATAGGCGGTTTGTCGCAAGTCTGAACGGTCGTTTATGACGAGATCAATTTCATCTATGAAAACGATCAGTCCTTTATAGTCTAGTAGGGTAATTAGTTTTGTAAAAGCTTTTAAAAAATCAAGTGTATTGGTTTTATCCACTGTTCCGACTAAGTCGTATTTGTGTTTGAGTTCATAGGGAATGTTTCTTTCGCCGGTTAACCAGGCACTGGCAACGTGGATCATTTCTTGATTTCTTTGGATACGTCCCCGCATGAAAATCAAAAAAGCCCGCGCAAAATTCATATTGTATTTTGAGAGCGCCTGACAGACGGTGTTCACTTCAAATCGCTTTCGATCTGCATGGGGTGCGTTTTGAAGATTCTCAACCCATATATCGAAAATGTCTTCAAAGGACACTTTGTGATCGGGCTTATGTTTTAAAAACAAATTGTGCATGATAGCGTAGTACAAATCTTCGAGTTTATTGAGACGAAAGCCATTATTCACCTGAAAGGAAGCAATGACATAATCTTCATTTAAAGCAATTTGCTTATATGCATTTATGAGTAAAGATTTACCCATGCCGTAATCGCCTGTGACGAGTTTTACATTACCTGTGCCCTTAGCGAGAAGGTTTAAACTTTTTCGATAGTTTTCGAGTTCTTGCTCGCGACCAACAATCCATGCATCGGCATGATGAATAGGAGAAGTCCCATTTCTTAGTGTGTTAATCATTTTTAATGCTTCGTCATTCGTCAGACGCAGAATAATCACCCCATTTAAATGTGTTGATTTAGGTACATAGAACTATTATACCCTTTTTGGACAATGGTTTAAATTATTAATTGCACGATCTGCCTAAAATCTCTACAATATAAAGTAGCGACCAAATGAATGTGTAAAGGAGGGGCTATGGCAATCGATGTCATTATCATAGGTGCAGGTGCATCGGGCTTATATTTGGCTTCACAATTAAAAGGGCTGAATGTACACGTTTTTGAAAAAAATCAAAGAGTTGGCATTAAGATTTTGGCCTCAGGTAGTGGTCAATGTAATTTAACACACGACGGTTACATCAACCGATTTTATGATAAATATGGCGACAAGAAAGCATTTGTTAAGTTTGCCTTAAATGCGCATGACAACCATGCTGTGATGCATGCTTTTAAATCAAAGGGTTTGGCACTGGAAATACGCGCCGATGGCAAAGTCTTTCCAAAATCACTAAAAGCGGCTGATGTGGTTGAGACTTTGCGAAGCAATTGCACGCATGTAACATTTAGATTAAATGAACCCGTAACAAACTGTCGTTTTAATGAGGGGCTGTTTTGTGTAACCACTGAAAAGGGGTCATATACATCCAAACGATTGGTAATAGCCACGGGTGGTAAATCTTACCCCAAATGTGGTACAACAGGTGACGGCTATGATTTTGCCGCTACATTTGGTCATTTTATAGAACAGACAAAGCCTGGACTAACTGGAGTTGTCACGCGTGACAAGGCATTAACGGCCTTATCGGGCATTTCTTTAGCGGGATGTGTTCTAACACTTAAGGCGGGCCAAGAAAGAAGATATGGCGGTCAAGATCTTCTGTTCACACATTTTGGTTTATCAGGACCACTCGTTATTAACAACAGTCGTTATTTTGATAAAGGGGATTGTTTGACTTTGAATTTCTTAGGCGAATCCAGAGAAGCCATAGAAAGGATGTTTAACAACGACGTTAGAGAATCGGGTAACAAGCCACTATCCTATTACTTAAACAAACTACCATTGCCCCATGCTTTAAAAGAGATTCTTTTTCCAGAATCCATACTCAATCGGGACGTTAAACTTTCTCAAGTAACCAAAGAAATGCGAAAACATCTACTTGATCAATTAACGCAATATGTCGTAGAAATAGAAAGTTTAATAGGTTTTAACCAGGCCATGGTGACGGTAGGTGGTGTTGCCACCAGAGAAATAGACCCTAAAACCATGGCGTCAAGAATTCAAGAAGGTCTGTATTTAATTGGTGAAGTGATGGACGTTGATGGCGACACAGGTGGGTATAATTTGCAGTGGGCCTTTTCATCGGCTTATGTATGTGCCCAAAGTATTAAAAGCATCATAGGAGGAAAAAATGACCAATAGAACCAAAGGACTCTTTAGTGTAATGATTCCTGTGATTGCATGGGGCATATCTTTTGTCAGTACGGAATTTTTATTAAGAGATTTAGGCGCCATGACCATAGGAGCGATACGATTTGTTTTTGCCACACTTGTACTTTATGCCATGATGAAGCAAACGAAAACTTCGCTCAAAATTGATCCCAAAGATAAGTTTTTATTTTTAATTGCAGGCAGTGTGGGCATCGCCATATATTTCTATTTCGAGAATCTCGGTATAAAGTATATTTCTGCATCGCCCGCTGCGTTAATTATAGCGGCAATCCCCATGTTTACGCTGGTTTTTGAAGCCATTATCTACAAAAGAGGCGTCGGTTGGATTGACGTTTTAGCGATTTTAATTTCCATCGTGGGTGTGGTGTTAATCGTAGACGTTAACTTTGCTACATTTTTTAAGTCTGAAGAATCGTTGGGGTATCTTATGATGATCGGGGCTGTGGTCTCATGGGTGATTTACTCGATGGCTTCAAAACCGCTGTTTAAGAAGTACTCGTATTTGACCATCGTTTATTATCAGTTTTTATACAGTTTACCTTTTTTCTTAATCTTAGTCCCATTTGAAGCAAATCATTGGAACAACATCGGGTTAGAAGCGATCGCGCATCTTGTTTTTTTAGGTGTATTTGCTTCGGTGTTGGGTTTTTATTACTATGCAAAAGCCATGGATTTGTTGGGGATTACAGAATCATCCATTTTCATCAACTTCTTACCCATTGTCACCATACTCTTTAGTTTTGTTTACATGGGTCAAATGATTTCCATGAAACAACTCATAGGTGGTATTTTGGTCATGTGCTCAGTGACTGTAACGACGATTCACGAAAAAAAGTTATCGATTTCTAAGGGATAAGCGACCATTCGCCGATATCTTTTGTGAGGTGAATGTTATGAAAATAAATGCTTTTTTACAATCGCTAAACATGGGCAATAAAGTGAATGCCCTTTCTCAAAACACAAAAGAAAAATCGGTCAGTGAGACGTTAATTGATGATGTTAAAACAAAAATGCCCACTGAAATTAAATCGATTTTAGATAGGTACCAAATTAAACCAGACAGTGAAGCCGCTAAGGGGATCATGCAATTCGTAGATCAGACGGAAGGGCCGCTTCACACCAAACTAGAAACCATCGAAATCGCATTATATAAAGACATTGAGCCCACAGCTGACAATTTGACTCAGATCCACCAAGCGCTGACCTCAGAGGGGGATCAAATGGACATCACATTTGATGCCAAGTCTGAAATTAAAGGCGCAGATGCCGTGGCTGTAATCGCTCAATTAAAATTGCCCGATGCCGTCAAATCAAACCTAATAAAAAAAGTCAGTGAGGGTTTAACTTTAAAAGAAGCTGTTGCGAAATTGGTGTTAGAAATGACGCCTTCAAAACAGGTGGATGGCTTAAAGCCTTTGGTTGAAATATCATTTGGACAACTAATCCGAGTGCTGAAGCAACTGCTATCTGATAATCTGGCTGAGACAAATGCAAATACGCATGCAAATACGCATGCAAATACCCACGCGGACACCCACGTCAACGGAACCACACAAACCAATGTACCAGAAGTTGATTTGAGTTTAGCGGGTAGCGCACAAAAGCCCACAAGCGATAATGAACGGGTCGATTCGAACTTAGAACGCCCTATTTCTGATGCGCGCGATGCGATACGATCTATTTCGGAATCACCTGTTGCTGAAAAGGCGGTAACATCCGCTGCTCCATCAACGGTTGATGGAGAGGGTGAAAGTTTAGAGGCGTCGGATCTTCAAGTGATGCTTGAGGCTGTTGATGCGGTTTTAGCACAGGCTTCTGAGCTTATAGGCGCGCTTTCAAAGGATATGGACATCAAAGTTTATTTGGTTGAGACGACGACGACATCTATGGTAGAAGCAAAAAAGGCTTTTGAGACCTTTAAACTTGAAACGATAAAATTGTTAGAACAAACGACACCAGAAAAGCAGAGCGCCAACTTAGAAAAAGCGATTGAGACGTTAAATCAGATCATCTTAAAGGGTGATGTGACCAAATATACAGATATGCTGACTGAAAAGAAACTGCTTATAATGAGTGCTGAGCTTGATAAGGCACAACTACTCCTCAAACAAGGTGATTTTAGCAAAGCCTTAGAAGTGGTTAAATCAGCTAAAACGCTTTTGGAAGGCATCGCATATAATCCGAGTTTAAGACGCGTGCAACTTTTCACTCAAGGCAAATTAGACCGTTTGGAAGAGGTCTTTGAAAAACCTGAACAGTCTAAAGCGAAATTAGGGGATTATATTAAACAACAAATTGAACCTTACAAAGAACAGGGCATGCCGCGTAACGCACGGGATGTCTTAGAGGTGCTTCGTTTTCTTGGGTTAAACCATGAAATGGAAGTTGCTGAAGGTTTAGAGAAAAAAACGGATGAAGTCAAAAAAGAATGGGCACAAGGGAATGTGAAAGAAATTCTGTTAAAACTCATGAAGGAAAATCGAGAAGAAAAAAGCGTTGAGCGTACAGGTCAAAGTTTGATGCAGTTAAATGGTCAGCAGATGATGAATGATTCTCAGTCTGGCAAACAACCCTTTCATTTTTTTAATATGCCTTTTATGGATGGTGAAGAATTAGGTCATATGAAGGTCTACATGAAAGGCCACAACAACAACCAACAAATGGATTGGAAAAACACTGAAATGTACTTCGGTATGCAACTGAAAAAACATGGCCCCCTTGGAATCAAAGTGAAAATTCAAGACCAAACCATAGACTTACAAATTCTCAGCGATGCAAAAGTCGATTTTAAAAGCGTTTTCGAGCCTGTTTTGGACGCACTTGCAGAGCAGGGATATAATAAGGGTGAGATTAGAATTTCGGGGTATAATGAGGATAAAGGATTACATCTAAAACCGATGGCTACCCCAGTATCTGGTTTAACTGCCACCGAGCCACTCACTCAGAAAGGATTTGATTTTAAAATATGAAAAAATACAATCATGTTCCAGAATTTGATGATTTTAGTGGCATCGCCACAACATTTGTAAATGAAGCCTCTAAGCGAGGGGTAGCAGTGGAAACCGATCCTGCAAAAGCAAAGCATATGATTAAAAATGACTTGCGCGACACATTACCCCCTCAAATTTTTTCTCTCATTGGAAAAATTACAGATGCAATAGAAGCGTTAGAAGAATAACAGAAAGGAAAGTGTATGGTTAAAATCGTAGAAAAGCCGCATGTAAAATCCATTGATGAGGTCCTTAAAATATCTGGTGTTGAATTGAAACAAGGACTCAGCGCTGGCGAAGCGGCGGCGCGTATCGAAAAGTATGGTGCAAATGTACTTGAAGCAACTGAGAAAGTCTCGGCACTAAAAATTCTTATGCATAATGTAAATAACATCATCGTTTATCTCCTCGTAGCCGCTGCGACAGTGGCTTTTTTTATGGGAGATACCGTTGAAGGGATCGCGGTTATCATCGCGATATTGATCGCCGTTCTTTCAGGATTTGTAACGGAGTTCAAAGCGCAAAAATCAGTGGAGTCCCTTCAGAAAATGACCAAAACGGTAGCAAAAGTCGTTCGAGATGGTGCAGTAGCTGAAATCCCCTCTAGCGACATCGTGGTAGGCGATCTGCTATATATCGAAGAGGGCGACGCTGTAACTGCGGATGCGCGAATCGTTGAAAGTAAAAATTTTGCTACCATAGAATCTTCACTCACGGGCGAGTCAGAAGCCGTTGATAAAGACCATGTTCAAGTGTTCGAAGCGGATACGCCATTAGGTGATCGGAAAAACATGGTTTACGCGGGAACTGCAGCAACACGGGGGAATACTTATGCCGTCGTTACCTCAACAGGGATGGACACGGAAATAGGAAAAATCAGTTCATTACTTAATACGGAAAAGAAAAGTCAAACACCTTTAGAAAAGCAACTCGACAAATTGGGCAAGTCGCTCATCTTGTTTTCATTTTTAGTCGCTGCTATGGTGACGATCGTGGGCATACTGGCCAATGAAGAACTGTATTTTATGATAAAAATCGGTATCATATTGGCAATCGCTGCTGTTCCAGAAGCTTTGCCTGCAGTTTCCACCATTACACTCGCGATTGGTATGAAAACCATGGCATCGCATAATGCTTTGGTTAAAAGTTTACCAGCGGTGGAAACGTTAGGTTCAACCACTGTTATATGTACCGATAAAACAGGCACATTGACTGAAAATCAAATGACTGTAAAAGAAATTCAACTCGCTTCTGGAGAGCTGTTCTCCGTAGAAGGCACAGGATATGAACCTACTGGCGCTGTATTATCTGGTCAGGATACGGTTGAAATTACCAAGCACGATGCGCTGCGACGTTTAGTGGTTGCGGGTGTGCTCTCTAGCAATGCATCCCTTGTTCATGAAGAAAATCAATACAAAATAATAGGTGATCCCACTGAAGGGGGATTGGTGGTTTTAGGCAAGAAAATGTCCATCGATGTTTCAACCCTTGAAAAGGAAGGTTATACGCGATTGGGCGAGATTCCTTTCAGTTCTAAAGAGAAGTTTATGGTCACGGCTTATGACACCCCATCAGGTGAGAAAAAACTATTTGTCAAAGGTGCGCCCGATGTCTTGCTGGAAATGATTAGCCAAGCATCTGATGCAATTGAGCAATCAAATGAAGCATTTGCAGCAAAGGGCATGAGGGTACTTGGCATCGCAGAGATTAGTGATTATCAGGGCGATGGTTCGGAAGAGGCCATGCGCGCAGCTGTTATGAATGGCGTCCAATTGCTTGGACTTGTAGGGATCATCGATCCGCCTCGAGAAGACGTTAAACAAGCCATTAAAGAGGCACAAGATGCGGGTATTCGCGTTATTATGATTACAGGTGATCATCCGAAAACGGCTTCCATTATCGCAAGTCAAATTGAAATGAATCATGCCGAAGCCGTTATTACCGGTAGAGAAATGGACAAAATGACGGATGAAGTACTCGCTGAAAAAATACTTCATACCTCTGTATTTGCAAGAGTTTCACCTGAAAACAAACTTCAAATCATACGTGCGCTTAATCTAGATAACGAGGTAACCGCCATGACGGGCGATGGCGTTAACGATGCACCTGCATTAAAAGGTGCGGACATCGGGATCGCTATGGGCGTTAGAGGCACTGAAGTGGCTAAAGATGCTGCGGATATGATTCTCACAGACGATCGTTTTTCTACGATTGTAGATGCTGTAAAAGAAGGTCGAACCATATTTGATAATATTGAAAAGTTTGTGTATTTCTTATTTTCATGTAATGTTGTGGAAATCTTGGTTGTATTTATAACCATCGTCCTGCGCCTTCCGATGCCGATCTTAGCGCTTCAAATTTTATGGCTCAATCTGGTTGTCGATGTACTTCCAGCGATGTCCCTTGCTTGGGAACCTTCCAGGTCGGACGTTATGAAGCGTAAACCTAGAAATCCTGAACAAGCCATCGTTACCAAGCGTTTTTTAATTCAAGTACTAGGTAACGGTGCACTTATAGGCCTTGGTGCGCTTTTGGTTTTTATGTATGGTCTGAACGCAGGTTATTCAGAAGAAGTAGCTAGAACCATGGCGTTTTCAACCATGGCATTTGGTCAACTCTTTCACATATTTAATGTCAGAGGCGGCAGTGTATTTGAAAGTGGCAAACGCATATTTAATAACAGATATCTAAACGGTGCCCTATTGATTTCATTTGCATTACAAGTGCTGGTTGTTTATCTCCCGTTTTTTAACGACGTTATGGGTACGCAGCCACTTAACGCATACAAATGGTTAATCATCACACTTGGTTCTTTGGTTCCGACACTGATGATCCAACTGTTTCGATGGTACCGCTTTAAATCGTAACCGATTTATCATATAAGAAACGTCAAAAATAAGGTATAATAAGATTTGGGGAAGGTGTGTTTTCATTTGCACGTTTGACCCAAATCTTTTTAGTTGAGGCGTATGATGAAAGTAAATAAAACTTCTAAAACGACTAAAACGGGTTCGCCACAACCTTCCAGTCCACAAAAAACGGAAGAAAAACCCAAAATTAGTTTCACCGAGATTTTGGCGTTTAAAGACTACGATCGTCAGAAAGAAGCGCTACAAGAAGCGCTCGATGAGATCGATAAAAAAGGTCAGGCGTTGGTGGAAAATAGAACGGTTGAGAACTTGTATATCTATAAAGATCTCATAAAAAGTTTTATAGAAGAGACCGTCAACGAAGGGTTTGAGATTCGAGAACGAAGGGGATTTTCTAGGACGGGCAGAACGAAAGTGATGCGGACTGTGGCAGAAATAGACGCAAAACTTGTAGAGTTGACAAACCTTATTATAAAGCGCGAACATAAAGAATTGGGCGTGCTTAAAAAAATTGGTGAAATTCAAGGTTTGCTTGTAAATTTAATTATTTGAATCAGCATTAATACAATAATCGTACTAGGAGGAAACAATGAAAATTAATGGCTTAAATGCTGCACAACAAGAAGCGGTACTTGCTGTAGAGGGTCCCATTTTAGTGGTTGCAGGTGCAGGTTCAGGTAAGACACGCGTATTAACACACCGAATTGCGCACTTAATTGAAGCGTATGATATTTTTCCTTCAAGTATTATGGCGATTACCTTTACAAATAAAGCGGCAAATGAGATGAAAAATAGAATTGAGTCGCTGGTTGGACCTGTTACATCGCAGATGTGGGTAGGTACTTTCCATGCGATTTGCGTTCGAATCTTACGACGCGATGGACATCATATTGGATACTCCAGTGATTTTGTAATTTATGACACTGCCGATCAAAAGGCGCTCATCAAAAGTTGCTTTAAAGCGCTCAATTTAGATGAAAAGCAAACCCCAATTCAAAGTTTTCAATATAAAATTTCGGGTGCTAAAAATGACATGCTCTCTCCGGAACAATACGAAACACTTTTTAGCAAAGATTTTAGAGAACGGGATTTCATTAAACTCTATAAAATGTATCAAGACAGACTCAAGCAAAATCAAGCCCTTGATTTTGATGATTTGCTGATTAAAGCGATAGAGCTTTTAAAAAATACACCAGATGTACTCAAATACTATCAGAATAAGTTTAGATTCATTCATGTGGATGAGTATCAAGATACAAATAAAGCACAGTATACATTGGTTCGATTGCTTTGTGCGCAACACAAAAATATATTTGTGGTTGGCGATGGTGACCAATCCATCTATAAATGGCGAGGCGCTGACATACGTAATATCCAAGAATTTGAAGCGGATTTTCCAGGGGCAAAAATCGTTAAACTGGAGCAAAACTATCGTTCATCAAAGAATATCTTAGATATGGCAAACGGTGTTATAAAAAACAACCCACGTAGAAGAGATAAGACGCTTTGGACCGATGCTGACGAAGGTGATAAGATTCGGTATTATCAAGCCTATGATGAAAAAGATGAAGCGCGTTTTGTCGTTGGTCAAATCAAGCGACTTTGTAAAGATTCAGGGTATAAACGGTCCGATTTTGCGATTTTATATCGAACCAATGCGCAATCTCGTGTACTCGAAGAAGTTTTAAACATAGAAGCCATTCCTTATAAAGTTGTTGGCGGATTAAAGTTTTACGAGCGAAAAGAAATCAAGGATGTTATCGGTTATTTGAAACTTATGGTGAATCCATTTGATGATGTTAGTTTTTTAAGGGTCATTAATGAACCTAAAAGAAGCATCGGCGATAAAACCATAGAGCGTTTAAATGGTTATGCACAAGACCATGCGCTTTGTCTTTTAGAAGCGTGTGCGCATGTTGATGAAATAGAAGGCATAGGCGGCAAAACGGCTGAAGCCATTAAACAATTTTACGAACTGATTAAGTCGTTGGGTGCGCGTTTAGACACTGAGTTTGCCAGCAATATTTTTGATGAACTCATCGAACGAACACAAATTATCGCAGCCTATGAGAAAGAAAGAAACGATGATGCCGATGGTCGCATCGACAATATTTACGAACTTAAAACAGTTATAGAAGAGTTTGAAAAGCGTGAAGATGTTTCTGGGCTTAGAGATTTCTTAGCGGAGGCTTCTTTAAAAAGCGATCAAGATAATATATCAGATCAAGAAGATGGTGTGTTACTTATGACGCTACATGCTTCGAAAGGACTTGAGTTTCCTGTGGTGTTTTTAGTGGGCCTTGAAGAAAACTTATTTCCTTCCTATCGTGCACAAGATGATGATGAGGAACTTGAAGAAGAGCGTAGACTTTGCTATGTCGGCATCACGCGTGCAGAAAAAGTGCTTTATATTACACATACTAAAAATAGAAATCACTATGGACGCTTCGAACCGAGACGCCCAAGTATCTTTTTAAGTGAAATGGATCAACGTTTGATCGAAGTTATGGGAGAGCGTCCCCTTTCTGCTGTTTTAAAAGAAAACAAAAGTAAAGAGCATTCATTTTTCGACATTAAGACACACAAGAAAAATCCTTATATGCCGGCATCACCGCATTTGGAAAAAAACACATCGTTTGAAGGCAAGACATTTTCACCTGGTGATAAAGTGATGCATAAAATATTTGGTACAGGTATGATTGTGACGGTTGAAAAAGATTTGAAAGCACTAACAATTGTGTTTGATGCACATGGCATAAAAAAATTAGATCCAGCCATCGCGCCGATTAAAATTATAGGGTGATTAACATGAGCGAGATTCAAAAACGTATTGAAGCGTTAAGAAGTCAAATAGATCGTTTAAATGATGCTTATTATTTAAACGATGCACCAGAAGTTTCTGATTCGGAATATGACGCACTTTATAATGAGTTGCGTGCCCTTGAATCTGAGTATCCAGCGTTTGACTCGCCAGATTCTCCGACCAAACGCGTTGGTGGTGCAGTGTTGAGCATTTTTGAGAAAGTTCAGCATACGCGGACACTACTTAGTTTAGATAATGCATATGATGCGGAGGATTTACGCGCATTTAATAAAAGAGTTGAAAAAGAGTTGGGTGAGCATGTGGTTTATACGGTTGAACCCAAGATTGATGGTTTAACGGTTGCGCTTTTGTATGAGAACGGTAAGTTTGTTCGAGGCGCTACCCGTGGCGATGGTGAAACGGGAGAAGATGTAACGGAAAATGTTAAGACCATCCGTTCTGTGCCACTTTCGATTGCGCATGCACTGCCACTAGAAGTACGCGGCGAAGTGTTTCTATCAAAAGCACAGTTCGTTAAAATCAATACGCAACAAGAACGTTTGGGCAAGGAAGCTTTTGCTAATCCCCGAAACGCTGCAGCGGGCTCATTGCGTCAGTTGGATTCTAAAATAGCAGCGTCTAGAGGCCTCGATATTTTTGTTTTTGACGTTATTAATGGCGTTGAAGGCATCGATGCACATTCTCAAATGGATGCTTTTGAAAAATTAAAGACATGGCGATTTAAAACGACTTCCATAGAGGTGTTTGAGCATATGGAATCCGTTATTGAGTATATTGAAACAATGCAAGAGAAGCGGCATCAGTTGCCTTATGAGATCGATGGTCTCGTGATTAAAGTAAATCATTTTGAGCAAAGAGAACGACTGGGTGTAACTGCTAAAAGTCCGAGATGGGCCATCGCTTATAAATTCCCTGCGGAAATGGCGCAGACCACGATTAAAG
This sequence comes from uncultured Clostridia bacterium, assembly GCA_927417275.1. Classification (GTDB taxonomy): domain Bacteria; phylum Bacillota; class Clostridia; order Peptostreptococcales; family Acidaminobacteraceae; genus Fusibacter_C. The sequence continues at coordinate 70,948 of CAKMJV010000006.1, read as the reverse complement.
AGATACAAGTTCAAGTGGGTCGAACGGGTGTGATCACACCCCTTGCGATTTTTGAACCCGTAAAAGTAGCGGGTTCAGTAATCGGTAAAGCAACGCTGCATAATCAAGATTATATCGATGAAAAAGATATACGTGTTGGGGATACGGTATTTGTTCAGAAGGCGGGCGATGTGATTCCTGCGGTGGTGCGCGTAGAACTCAGCAAGCGCCCTGGAACCAGTGTGCCGTTTAAACTACCAGAAAATTGCCCAGTTTGCGCGTCTCAAACGATTCGCAAAGCGGGTGAAGTAGCGCTTCGTTGTATCAATGAAAATTGTCCGGCGAAAATCAAACGATTGCTCATGCATTTTGTTTCGCGAACGGCGATGAACATCGATGGGTTTGGAGATGCTTTGGTGGAAGTTTTTATAGAAAATGGTTTGATCGAGAGTCTCGCCGATGTGTATACACTGCACACCCATCGAGAAACCCTTGAAAATTTAGAAGGCTTTGGTGAAAAATCGATTCAGAAGTTACTTGAAGCCATCGAAAAAAGCAAATCAAATGATTATTATCGATTGCTTGTAGGGTTTGGGATTCCGTTAATCGGTGAAAAAGCAGCGAAGACCCTTGCCAAATATTTTCCTACGTTGGAATCGCTTATGGGTGCGCCTGTAGAGGCCCTAACGGCTATAGATGAAATCGGCGATAAAATGGCAAACAGTTTGATTCAATACTTTTCACAACCAGAAATTATCGCGATGATCAATCGATTAAATGCATATGGGGTTAACATGGGCACTGCTTTAAAGGCTGTAACCGAAGGCGTGTTTTCCGGTAAAACGTTGGTGGTAACTGGGACGCTTACCCGATTTTCACGTGATGAAATTAAGGCGGTTATAGAATCCAACGGCGGAAAAGTAAGTGGTAGTGTTTCTGCGAAGACAGATTTTGTGGTTATCGGAGAAAATGCGGGTTCAAAGGCCGATAAGGCCGCACAATTAAGTATTCCCATTTTAACTGAAGAACAATTTTTATTAATGATTGAAGAGGTATCTGGATGAAAGTGGGAAAATTAAGCAATGACGTTTTATCTGAATCCGTTTTAAGTGAAATCCGTGCAATTCGCAAAGACGTTTTAATAAGACCTGGTGTGGGCGAGGACTGTGCAGCGGTTGAATTAGGCGGTGAGGTTTGTGTTTTAACCACAGACCCCATTACGGGAAGTGGTTCAAATTTAGGCAAGTTGGCAGTCCATGTTTGCCTTAATGATATCGCCTCTAGCGGTGCAGAAGCGGTGGGTATTTTACTCACGCTTTTATGTCCAGTGGGGACGCAAACCGATGAAATATCAAATATACTCAAAGAAGCAAATGAAACGGCAAATGCATTAGGCGCAGAAATTTTAGGTGGACACACGGAGATTACTGCGGCAGTAAATAAGATAATCGTTTCTGCAACGGCGATTGGAAAGACCACGCGTGAGCAACTGGTTAAAACGGCTGGTGCTGGGGCAGGCGACTTTATCTATTTGACCAAACAAGTTGCAACTGAAGGAACGGCTATATTGGCACATGACTGTGAAGAACAACTTAAAGCCGTTTTGACAGAGGAAGAAGTTCAAATTGCCAAAGGCATGATGGATGAAATAAGTGTGGTAATAGAGGGACAAATCGGTGGCAAAGTCGGGGTATCCGCCATGCATGATGCCACAGAAGGTGGGGTTTTAGGTGCTATTCACGAACTGTGCGAAGCCAGCCAAAAAGGGTGTATCCTTCACAAAAATCAGATGGTTATTCATCCGATCACCGAAAAAATATGCCGATATTATGGCATTGATCCACTTAAATTGATTTCAAGCGGTACCATGGTAATCACGGTTTCGCCTACATTGTCAAACGCACTTGAAACAGCATTAAACAATCGTCATATTGCGTATTCAAAAGTGGGGTTAATCACTGAGATTCAAGATAAAGTGATGATTATTGATGAAAACACATTAGAATCGATTCATGTGTCGTCACCAGATGCAGATGAACTTTATAAAATATTAGGCTGATGAGAAACTTACTATTTAGAAAGGACGAATGAATGACTTATAAGCATAAAGGCAGAATAAATCGCTTTAAAACAGGGTTACTCTTAATTTTATGTCTGGTTTTGATGGTGCCCAGTCCATTTACTTTTGCAAATAAATATTCTGAGTACGAAAGTGTGGAATTAAAAGAAGGCAATTATGGTGCATATAAAAGTTATGAGCCTGTAAACCTTATGATTAGAGGTATGGATGTATTCTCTGATGCGCCAGGCATCGTAGTCAATCAACGGACCATCGTTCCGATATCGGCGATATTAATGGAACTCGATATTCCCTATCAGTGGAATGGCAATACGCAAGAAATTTCATTTGCACATAATGGCAAATCTGTCGTGATGCAATTGGACAATGCTTATGCCACCGTAAATGGGGTTCGCACGCTCTTACCAGATGGCGTTGCACCTCGTGTAATGACCTATCGCAGTACGACCGGCGAGTATGTGAGTAGAACCTATGTCCCACTTAAGTTTGTCAGTGATATGTTAGGGCTGACTGCCTCTTGGATCCCTGAAACACGTACAGTAGCAATTAATAAAAAAGCGCAAACGCTAAGCGGTGCCTATTTGGATGTTTATAAGCAATTTCCAGAAATACGCCTAAAAGTATCTGGCGAAGTGGATGCAACTTCTTTTGTAATCGCAGGGGCTGACGTTGGTGCGCAAGATAAAATCGTCATAGATCTTCAAAACACGGAGTTCAAAATTCCCGAGGGTGGCAGTGTAAAAGACGGCGTTTGGACCTATCGCATCTTTGATGGCATCTTCGGACTCGATAAAATAGAAATCACACAAACCGCAACCAATCCATTTAATACGCGTGTGACGGTTTATCAAAATGAACGACGAGGCCACGATATTTCTTATGATGCTAAGACAGGAGAAATGGTTGTTAGACTTATAAATACTGTGAACAGCGTTACTGTAGAGGATATATACAGTACGGATACAGTGGTGATTGGTACAAGTGAAAATCCAAACTACTCCGTGGATGTGTTGGGTAATAAAATCATCGTGGATGTTATAAGCAGTTACCTAAAAGTAAACAATGGCGCTTATCAAGTATTGCCTGTTGATAAAGGTCATATCACTGCGATATCCTATTCACAACTGGATACCAGCACGGGTAAATACGATTATTACGATCAAACCGATGTGGTCACACGCGTCGTTATAGAGTTAGATGAACCCGCAGAGTACGATAAGTTTTTCGTTGAAGACATCAAAGGCAATTTGTATGTCTATGTTGCAGATAATCCGATCAATAACTTCGACTACGTTAAACTTAATAATGAAAAAAGTACATTGCGTGTTAATTTATTTGAAGATGCCGCATATACGGTAGATTATAATGCGACGAGCAAGCTGTTGACAATCGATGTTCCAAAAGACAAAACGGATCTTGGCGCTTTTGAAAACGCTGTTAAAGACCATATTGTTGAATCCTTTGCTGTATTAGAACTGGATAATGTCTATAGAATTCTCGTAACCTTGTCCGATAATACGACCTATGTCAAGAGCAATTCTACTTCAGAAGTATTACTAACCTTTACAAATACTGTGATCCAAGATTCTGACTTCAAAGGCACATTAATCGTAATCGATGCAGGGCATGGTGGCAGAGATCCAGGTGCAGTAGGCAGCAAAGTACAAGAAAAAACATTGACATTAAAAGCGGCACAAATGTTAGAAAGTGCGTTACTAAAACAAGGTTTTAAAGTGTATATGACGCGTAGCACCGATGAATATGTTGGGCTATATGAACGTGCAGCTATGGCAAATGACTTGAATGCAACTCTATTCGTGAGTATACACATCAACGCATTTACGAATCCATCGGTCAATGGTGTAGAAGTGCTTTATGGAAATGAATCCTTAAACAGTGATAAAGGGCTTGCACAAAGCATACAGAAAGAACTCATCGGTGCACTTGGCGCTACAAATCGTGGCATCGCAAGCAGACCGAGATTGGTTGTCTTAAGAGAAACGACGATGACCTCAGTTCTGGCAGAACTTGGCTTCTTAACAAATGCGTCAGAGCAAGATAATTTAATGCGTGATGCTTATCTACAAAAGGCAGCAGATGCTATGGCAAAAGGCATCATAAATTTCTTAAAATAACAGTAGAAAATGCTTGGGCTTACACATCTTTGCTAAGTGTAAGCCCATCATTTATTAGAAAGGTGTATTATGAGAATCGATCAACGTACAAACAATCAGTTAAGAGACGTTAAAATTACAAGAAATTATATAACCCATCCAGCGGGTTCTGTACTCATCGAAATGGGAGAGACAAAAATCATCTGCACGGCGACCATCGAAGAAAAAATCCCTCAGTTTTTAAAAGGCACTGGTTCGGGATGGGTAACGGCTGAGTATGGTATGTTACCAGGTTCTACAGGACAAAGAAAACAGAGAAACACAAAGGGCATAGATGGAAGAAGTCAGGAAATACAGCGTTTAATAGGACGTTCTTTAAGAGCTATTATCGACTTGAAAAAATTGGGTGAGCGTACCATATGGATTGATTGTGATGTGATTCAAGCGGATGGCGGTACGCGAACGGCTTCGATTACGGGGGCATATGTGGCTCTGGTGGATGCGGTTCAAACGCTATTAGACAGTGGTGCTATCTCTGAATCTCCGATTGTCACTGCAGTTGCAGCAGTAAGTGTCGGTATAGTAGGAGACGAAGCCATACTCGATTTATGTTACGCAGAAGATTCAACCGCACATGTGGATATGAATTTGGTAATGACTGGCACAGGTGAGTTTATAGAAATTCAAGGCACAGGTGAAGAGAAACCTTTTTCGAAGACTCAGATGCTTGCACTGCTTGAACTGGGAGAATCGGGGATTCATACACTTATAGACATACAAAACAAAGCACTGGGAAGGATTTAATATTACTTGTAAGGAAGGCTAAAGGAATGGGTATTAAGAAGATGAAGAAAATCGTATTGGCATCAGATAATGCACACAAGTGCGAGGAAATACAAGCGATATTAAGCGCTTTTGATTTTGAGATTGTCCCCATGCGTGAAGCAGGCTTTAAAGGCGAAGACATCGTAGAAGATGGCGTTACGTTTGAAGAAAATGCCATGATCAAGGCAAAAACCATATTTGAAACATTGGGTGTAGCAGCATTAGCAGATGATTCAGGACTTGAGGTAGATGCACTGGGTGGAGCACCTGGCGTGTATTCTGCACGTTATGCTGGGGAACCAAAATCCGATCAGAAGAATAATGAAAAATTACTTGAAGCTCTAAAAGATGTTCCAGATCACGCACGTACCGCTCGTTTTGTTACCGTTTTGACACTTTTGTATGAAGATGGTCGCTCGCTAGTCGCACGCGGTGAAGTGGAAGGGGTTATCGCACATACGCCTATGGGGTCGAATGGATTTGGTTATGATCCTCTGTTCGTCGTTCCAACACTCGGTAAAAGTTTTGCGCAGTTGTCCAGCTCGGAGAAAAACAGCATGAGCCATCGGGCAAATGCGTTGAAGATTTTGTGTGAAATGATAGGAAAGATTGATGAAAATACTGGTAATTAGTGACACGCATGGATCAATCGATGGCGTGATCGAATTTATAAAAGCACACCGTCAAGAAATTGATGTTATATGGCATTTGGGCGATCATCATAAAGATGCCGTAAAAATTGCGCAAAAAACGGGGTTCCAAGTGCATGGCGTTAAAGGGAATTGCGATTTTAATGCGCGTGCACCTGAGGACTTAATACTTGAAGTGGCTGGGTATCGCATTATGCTTACACATGGTCATGTTTACGGTGTTAAGCATTCGCTGCTGAGACTCTATTTAAAAGCACAAGAAGATCGATTGGATATGGTCTGTTTTGGACACACGCATGTCGCAGTTCAAACGCAAGAGCATGGCATCGTGTTATTTAACCCAGGAAGTGCTTCTGAGCCGCGTTTAGGTGAATTCCCGTCCGTTGGTATGGTGACGTTATCACCGCAGGGTATAAAGGCTTTTATCGTGCCTCTCGCACCTTTGACGATTCGGAGACATTGATTTAAAATGAGCGAAAACCCTGAATTTTCAGAATGTTCAGGGTAATGCAAACGTGAATAAATTGTAAAATGCGCGTTAAAAAATAAATGAAAAAAGTGGTTGACGCATATGGTGTATTCATGTATAATAAAATTCGTCAGTAAACACGGGGTGTAGCGCAGTTTGGTAGCGCATCTGGTTTGGGACCAGAGGGCCGCGGGTTCAAATCCTGCCACCCCGACCATTATGCGTTCGTAGCTCAACTGGATAGAGCACCGCCCTTCTAAGGCGGGGGTTTGGGGTTCGAGTCCCTACGGACGCGCCATTTACTTACTGGCGACTAACTAAATATGGCGGCTGTCGTCAAGCGGTTAAGACAAAGGACTGTGACTCCTTCATACGTGGGTTCAATTCCCATCAGCCGCCCCATTTTTTTGGGGATTCGCCAAGCGGTAAGGCAACGGACTTTGACTCCGTCATTCACAGGTTCAAATCCTGTATCCCCAGCCATTTTTACCGAGGTCCATTAGCTCAGTCGGTAGAGCATCTGACTTTTAATCAGGGTGTCCCGCGTTCGAGTCGCGGATGGATCACCATATAAAAAGTCGCTTTGATAAAATGTCAGGGTGGCTTTTTGCTTTTTAATCCTTTATAATAAACATGTATTTATAGGCATCCATAGCTCAATTGGATAGAGTAGCGGACTTCGAATCCGTTGGTTGGGGGTTCGAACCCCTCTGGGTGCACCACGATGTAGAAGAGGTAATGACTGCGAGGTTATTACCTCTTTTTACATAAGTACCATTTTACACTTTTTTTACACCAAAGTAGTACGAAAATATAACGATGCTTATGACGATATATCAAATTATCTTCAATGTATCGACATCTTTTCTCTTTGACTTAAATTTAATAAACATTTGAGAAATGTATTGCAAAGCAAAAACAAATAACATAATATAAGAATATATAACAAGTAATTGAATAATAGATAATTTAAATTAAGAGTAAATATTATATGTTTTTAAACCGATATAGAATCAAATGAAACTATTTGGGTATCTATTACATAAGAAGGTGATGCCATGGCAACTAAGAGTATTTTAAAGGAAGTTAATATTAGAGACAGGCACTCTGCCAGGAATTTGATTGACGCTTTAGAAATGTCTAAATCAAAGAAAGTTAAAGAAATCAAAATTTCTAAAACAGTAAAAGACGTCCCTAAAGACAAAATTAAAACAATATTCGGAGCGTAGCATGACGGGGATTAATATTTTTAATTTAAGAGAAATGATTGATGAACTCGGAGAGCAAAAGGTACAAATATTGCTCTCCGAATTTTCGTGTCCAATAAACAAAGAAGTTGAATTTTTCTTACACCACAAGTCAATCGAATTTGCAAAGCAGGGATTGTCTCAAACACACCTTGTCTATCTTCCATATAAATCAAAACCTACGCTTGTAGGGTATTTCACTTTAGCAAACAAAACAATAGTTATTTTTCCAACCAGCGTTTCTAAAAGTTTAGCAAAAAGAATTTCTAAGTTTGCCAAATATGATGATAAAACGAAAAGTAGGCTACTTCCTGCAATATTAATTGCGCAGTTCTCAAAAAATTACTCAGAAGGTGTAAACGACCTAATTAAAGGTGAAGAGTTGTTGAAGATAACAATTGATAAAATTGTACAAGCCCAAAGTATTATTGGTGGAAAAGTTGTTTTTTTGGAATGTGAGGAAAATGAGAAACTAATTGAATTTTATTCAAAGTATGGATTTGCATCATTTGGTCAAAGACCTATTGAAGCAGACGAGAAATACAATCAAGAAGCACCATATTACATACAAATGTTAAGATATTTATAAAAACCATTTAAAATTAAAACAGAGTATGCAAAAATAACAAAGGAGCGCGTGTCGTCTGGTTTACAGACTACCGCGCTCCTTTGTTATTATGAGTTGATTATTTCACAGCGCCTTTTATAAGTTCTAATACGAGGCTGCTGGTGGCAACCAAATCTTTGATGTGTAGATGTTCTTCGAGGGTGTGAGGCTTTTTCTCTCCGATACCGAGATTTATAGCCATAAGGCCATTTGCATTAAAGACATTTGTGTCGCTTCCACCACCAGAAGAAGCGGTGTATGGCTTTAATCCGATGCGTGAACATGCAGCTTTTGCCATGTTTACGATTTCAGCATTTTCATCGATACTAAATGCTGAGTACATACGACTTACTGAAGTTTCAACGGTTGCGCCAAAATCTTTAGCTGCATCTTCAAAGCAAGCCACCATATGATCGGACTGTGCCTTGAGTTTGTGGTTGTCTAAACTGCGTGCTTCTGCAAATACTTTTGCTTCAGCAGCGACGATGTTTGTCACAGAACCACCTTCGATGCGACCGATGTTTGCGGTGGTTTCAGCGTCGATGCGTAAGAGGTTCATTTTTGAGATGGCAGCACTTGCTACTTGTATAGCGCTGATGCCTTCTTCGGGCGCGACACCTGCGTGTGCAGGGCGACCGATAACTTTGAACTCAAGTTTATCTTGAGCAGGACCTTTAACGATGATTTGACCTGGATCACCACCGCTATCAAGCACAAAGACTGATTTTGCGTTAAACTGTTCAAAATTTAGATTTTTAGCGCCATGTAAACCACCTTCTTCAAAGATGCTAAATACAACTTCTATATCTGCATGTGTGAGGTTGTTTTCTTTGATAAGGGTGAGTGCTTCTATAATCGCTGCGATACCTGCTTTATTATCACCGCCGAGTACAGTTGTGCCATCGCTGTATATGACGCCATCTTTTATAAGCGGCTTAATATCTACGCCTGGTGAGACCGTATCCATGTGACAACTAAAAAGGAGTGTATCGCCTTCTGCGTTGCCCTTCAATTTGGCGATTACATTACCCGTATCGCTGCCGACTTTTTCGCCAGCGTCGTCGATTAAAACATCTAGCCCAAGTGCTTCAAGAATTTTTGAAATGTACGCTGCAAAACGCCCTTCTGATTGCGTTGGGCTTGAAATGCTGACATACTCCATAAATGCATCCACAAGTCTTTTTTCATTAATCATAAAAACCTCCTCAACTCAAATTTTCATTAAGTTGCTATTTTTTTACCCACTGGTACGATATAAGAAACAAATTCATTTTCGCCATCAAGTCCAAAAAAAGCATCTGCTTTGTCTTGATCATATGAAGCGATGGGGCAAGCACCTGAACCGATGGCTTCAGCAGCAAGACACAAATTTTGAGCCATATGACCGAGATCGATGAGCATAACCTTATGAGATTTTATCCCATAGCGCCACTCGGCACGATAAGGTACGATGGCGAAAAAGAAAATAACGTTTGAAGCAGCAGCGAATTTTTGACCGTTAACAGAATCAGAAATCATTTGTGGTGTGATTAAATCGGTCTCAAGTGGCTCTAACTCATGTGAAAGTGGCAAATAGTGATAAGCCCCATCTTGGATGCCATCTATACGATTAATGATGAGATACGTTTCAAAGGGGTGACGTGCCCCACCAGAGGGTGCGGGTCTGAAACTCGCGATGTGATCACCGATTACCTTTTGTATTCTGCAAGTGGTGTCCAGTAAAAAACTTAACTCAGATAAAGTCATCGGCGCGTCGCTAAATTGTCGGACGCTTCTTCTTTCAGTGAGTGCAGGATATAATGGGTATGTAGTTTCAAAATCGGTTGGAAGTGCAATAAGCTTTGTAGGGCGCTTAGGGGACTTTTGAAGTGGCGGTGCTGGTATACCTTGCATTTGATCTGAGGCAGTGACATTTTTCCAACTGTCGAAAATGGATTTCATAAAATTTCTATGGTCTTTAATGGTGTTCATATGACCTCCTAGACGTATGATAAAGTAATATAACCTATATAGATTATACTATTTTTTTTTAAAAGAACCAAACACTTAAGTAAATGTTTCGTACTGGTTTTGATTCGTAAACGGTGTTAAAATGGGCATAGAGTGGGTATAATATCCTATTAAAGTAAAAGACTTTGATATACAAGGAGATGGACATGTTTAGCCTTAAAAAAATTGCACAAAGAACATTGCTGTTTTTATTAATATTTGTCGTTTTGTCATTTGCCATCAATTTTTACTTTGTGCCTTTAATGAAAACGTATAGTGAAGAAAATGATTTACATATGGAGTCACTTCAAAATGCAGTGGTTGCCATGTCTTTTCCGATTAAGGTGGTAGAAAATGTAACGACACAAGTTTTAGCCGATGCATCAAATGGTGAAAATGTAAGGCTTATTGAAGCGTTTGATCGCAATCAAACAGAGTTGATTCAAATTACGAATGGCTTTGTCGAATCACTTACGCACTACATCGTTAATATGCAAAGCATTAATAAAGCGAGTTTGAATCGTCATAATAAAAGCGTCGAGGTTTTGTTAGAAGACACAAACGCACTTTATTACAGTTCACAGCGCATCTTAAATATCATGGAAGGCAGCCATGTGGATACTGTACCCCTGGAAGTGCTTTGGACACATTATGAGACTTTAAGTCTTAATTTGGCGGACATGCGTCTTCGAAATGATGCATTGAATCAAGACATTTTTCAAGATGCTACGTTGCTTTTAAATGTCATTTTCATTATCTTTTTCATTCTTTTAGGCGTATTCAGCGTAGTGATTTATAAATATGTTCTTTCTGATGTAAATTTTATTATCAAAAGTTTTGGACAGATGGTATCTCGACAGTATGATTTTAATCAGTTGCCAAGTTTGAAGCCTTTATTTACCGAAGAAAAGGTGATTATTCACACGGTAAAAGAAATCATAGAAGAAGAAAAATTTACAAAAGAAGTAAAGGATCTGATCGAAACGCATTATATGATCGACGACGTTATCGAGTCATTATTTGAAAAGCTCCATCTGAGGATGGGTGTGGATCGTATTGGCGTCGCTTTTGCAGATTATAGTCGTGAGAAAATCGTAGCTGAGATCGGTGTTGCAAATTTTGATAAAATCATGTTAGGCCCTGGATTTGAGGCCTCATTTAGTAAGACGTCACTTACCGATGTGCTAGAAAGCAAAAAGTCTTTTATAACGGCAGATTTAGAAGAAGCACTAAAAAAGAAACCCAATAGTGCTGCGCTGCTGCTTTTAAACGCCGAAGGGGTTAAGTCGAATATGGTGATTCCTTTAAAAATGGGAGAGGCTGTATTTGGAATGGTTTTCTTTAGTTCCATCGAAAAAAATCATTTCAATACAAAACACTTGCGATTGGCGGAGAAAATTATAAATGAAGTAAGTGGCTTATTAAATCGGTCCTATTTTACCAAAGTGGTCTTTTCTAAAATCACTAACAGTTTTGCAGAATTGGTAGATCAGAAGGACAATGAAACGGGAGAGCACATCATGCGTATGGTTAAGTATTCGGTTGCCATAGCAGAAGCATTGAGAAAAAAAGACTTGCCTGGCTATAGCGTTAATAGAAAGTTCGTGCTTGAAATAGAGCGGAATGCATCGGCACATGATATCGGAAAAGTGGGTATACCAGATGAGATTCTTAAAAAGCCTGGTAAGTTAACAGCTGAAGAATGGCATATTATGAAACTGCACGCAGGTGTGGGCGCAGATATTTTTAAGTCGTTAAGAGAAGGGTTGCGCGTTTTTGATGCGGATTTCTATAAGTTTGCAGAAGAAATCGCACGCTTTCATCATGAAAGGTGGGATGGTTCAGGCTATCCAGAGGGGCTTCGAGGAAGTGCGATACCCCTTTCAGCGAGAATCGTTGCCCTAGCAGATGTGTTTGATGCCATAACGTCTAAACGCGTTTATAAAGAGCCATTTAGCTTTGAGCAATCCGTACAAATGATCAAAGATTCAGCGGGAACACACCTTGATCCAGTACTCGTGGAGGTGTTTGTGGAGAACATCGAGAAGATTTGGGAAATCTATCAAGAATCCGAATAAAGATGTGAACACAATGCCCCTTGAAATATGTCTTCACCTAGGATATGCTTAATAATAGATTTTAATTTATAAGGAGTTTGTATGTCCATTTATGAAGCGTATTTACATGTTTTAGATGCACAGGCAGGCATAAAAATGCTGTCTGAGTTACCGATGCAAATCGATGTTGAAATTGATGATTATGTAAACAAACACATAGAAGGTTTTTTTGAACATCTAGATATAGCGACGATACCATTAAGTCAAGTTTCAAAGTTTAATGTTTCATTTGAGTCATTTAAGGATGATGGTTTGATGGTGGCAGATTTGTTTTATGACGTGATGCAAAAGTGTGAAGAGATTAAAGCGTGTGATTTAATGTGTCTGAAATTTAGCCGAGAAGACCGTAATTATTTAGGTTTTTTAAAACTTAATTTTAGAACCTCTTATGCACATGCTGTTGAACTTGAAGAAAACTTAATCGCAAATAAAATTATTAGACAAGTTACGACACTGCCTTACAAGTCTCAAAAGGTAGAAGAGGGATTTTTAATTGATCTCGACCAAAACATCATCCTCATAAAAGACAAGACAGTGACGGTGGATGGCAATAAAGACAAATATATTATGACACATGTGCTGGACAACCAAGCTGCGCTTACAGAAAAGAGAAAAATAGATCGCGTGACCAAATCTGCTGAAAAAATGATAGAAAAATATGAAGACCAACCCATGATCAAGAAAGCACAAATGCGAAAGGTCATAACCGAACAACTTGAAGAAAGTGGCTCAATTGATATCGATGAAGTGGTTAGAACTTGTTTTGAAACCACTGCAGCACGAGAAGCCTATGTTCAAGAAATTGAAGAAAAAGGCATTGAGACAGAGAGTATCACGCTTAACGAAGCACAAAGAAAAAAATTGAAACGCACACAGAGAATAAAAACAGCAAGTGGCGTTGAGATTATTTTACCTTATGAATACGTTTCAAGAAGTGAAAATTTGGCGATAGAAAACCATCCAGATGGGTCTGTTTCCATTTCGCTTAGAAATTTAGGAGAATTGTTATGAGGTTAAATAAATTTTTAAGTGATTCAGGCGTTTGTTCGCGTCGTGAAGCAGATCGTCAAATAGAAAAAGGTCAAGTGCTTATAAATAATGAGGTGGCTGTACTTGGCGCTCAGGTTGCGGCTGATGATGAAGTGGTGTATTGTGGCAAAATGGTTCAGCGCTCGAGTCGAAAGACGGTGATCGCACTGTATAAGCCCGTAGGGATCGAATGCACCAGCAACTTAGACGTCAAAGACAATATCATCACCTATTTAAACTATCCAACCCGTGTCTTTCCTGTGGGACGGCTGGATAAAAATTCTGAAGGACTGATTTTGCTTACAGATGATGGCGAGTTGGCCAATCGCATTTTGAAAGCGCGAAACTTTCATGAGAAAGAGTATGTTGTAACCGTAGATCGAGTGATTTCAACTGCTTTCATCTCAAAAATGTCCAAAGGTGTGGAAATACTTGATACGATCACGCGGCCATGTATCGTAGAAAAGCGTAGTGATCGGACTTTTCGTATTATATTAACACAAGGCTTAAATCGACAAATCAGGCGTATGTGTGAAGCCTTGGGTTTTGAAGTGGTACGATTAAAGCGGATTCGCATATTAAATATCCATTTGGGTGAACTTAAAGCCGGGGATTGGCGTCTAATAGAAGACGGTGAACTCGAAGCGCTTCGAAACTTGGTGTATGAGGATTCAAGTGAACTTAACTTAACGCATCTTTGATTTGTGCCGATAATAATGTTAGTGGAACTGTTTAGTTTATAGGAGTAAAAGTATGTTCGTGCAAGTAATCATCGCTGGACTGGCGACATTTGTGATTTTTTTGTTGGTTGAAAGTGTAAAAAGCATTAGGCAATTCATGATTTTTAAAAGGGTACGAGAAGTGATTCTGGTGTCTACTTTTAATTATTTAAAGCGCACACCTAAAGGTTTTGTTGATTTATCAAGGCTTAAACATCTATTGGTAGATAAACTTGGTGAAATTAAACTAGCAAACTGGGTAAAAGACATCAATATCACTTGGCAATCAGTTGATGTGATTCAGTTTGTATTTGAATTAAAATTTGAGAAAATTCAACCCAAATACAAATTTATCATCGGACTAAAAGATGTTGAGGATATTATAAAGAAGACAGATTCTATCTAATGAGGAAATGAGGGCAAGCCATGAAAAAACTATTCATCATCGTAATGTTTGCAGTAATTGCATTTCTAGTATTTAGTATCGTAACGCACGAGAAAATAGACAACACGATAGAAACTTATCGATTTGATTTTGATGAAATAGATAAGGACTTTTGGCTGGTTAGTGCTTGGGAAACCTATAAGCGCGCATATGATCTTGCCGAAATAGATAATGGGATATTAACGCTCTCAAAAGACACCACGGGTGTGATGCCTTTTATGTTAAGCAAGCCTCTGGAATTACAGAGTAAAGATGTATTAACGGTTAAACGTCGCGTAAAGATTTCACGGGGCAATGACACTTTCTCTGGTGGCATCACCCTTTATCAAACCACAAATTTGGATTTGATTCCTGAGAAATCAGATGGTTCATGGTTTACAGCCATGGGTGATGGCATCGTCTTGGTGGAATACTCATATGATTTAATTAATCAATCGGAACGACCAGGAAGAGACGTTTTTCGTTTTCTTGCTTCCGACTGGTCTTATAATGAAAATTTTCATTTGATAACGCCAGTTTACGATACATGGATCGAAGAAACGCTTATTTTTGATATGCGTTCGAACCAAATGACGTATAAAATAGACGATAAATCTTATAAACTCTATAGTTATCAGTTGGACAAGAGCGCTGTTCGCGTGCTTATGCATCCCTATGGAACGGGTATCGGAAACCGCATAGAGATTGATTATGTAGAGATAACCATTGAAGATAAAAGTACAAGGAGATAGATCCGTGTCATACGATTATTCAAGAGGTCTCAATTATGCCCTTTATTTATTATCGCTACAAATGCGAACGTCTCATGAGATTAGAGAAAAATTATTAGGCAAAGAGATGTCAGTGGAGATGGTTGAACAAATCATCTCTTATTTGTGTGCGCATCATTTTTTAGATGATGTGTTGTATGCTCAGAGTTTCATTAGAAGTAGACGACATAAATTCGGCGATTATCGCATAAAAGCAGACTTAAAACGAAAGGGTGTAAGTCTCGATGACGTCCAAAAGGGCTATGAAGCACTCGCAGACGAGGAAGAAACAGAAGATGAGACTGTAGATGATAAACACTATATTAAGCAAGTCTTGGATAAAAAGATAGCGGTCACCACCATAGATTGGGACCGCTTGAAAACCGATTATAAATACAAGTATAGCCTATATCAAAAACTGGCGCGATTTTTAGCCAGTCGCGGGTTTGCCGGTGACGTTATTAAAAATGTGATCAGTGAAAGGCTCGCTGAGGAGTTCTTCGATGAAACGTGAGTTGGGGTTGTAACTGCCATTGATAAATTCAACGTGAAGCAGTTCAAACTGACTTTTAGCGCGTGTCAACCCTACATAAAACAGACGGCGTTCTTCATCAAGGGCGTCGTTTGTTGTCGCTTTATAACCAGGAAAAATCTGAGCATTGACATCGATCATAAAAACGCGATCGAACTCTAGTCCTTTTGCACCATGAAGTGTGGATAAAGTAATGTCGGCGGATGCGTTATGCACATTTTCCAGTAAAAAGGACTTAAGATCGGCGATGCGATTGATAAAATCAAACCCCGTTTTTAAAGGTTTGGCGATGGCTTTGAAAGCATCGAGACGCGTTCTCGCAAAATTCAGACTCATGCCAAGGCGTTGGGTGTTACTCTTTAAGTAATCGAGATACCCCAGTTCCGTTTCGATGTAGTGTATGGCGTCGTAAGGTCTTAATCGATTAAGCGCTTCAAATTGACTCTGGAGTTTTTCTTGTGTACGCGTTTGATAGTCCTGAAGAAAGGGTATCTCGACTAATGTGGAGAAAATACTGCGGCCTCTTTGGTTCGCTCTGACGTGGTTTAACATTTCACGTGAGATAAACCCATTCATCTTGAAGGCAATTCTAGAAAAACTCTCAAAATCTTGCGGAACAAGTGCCAAAGTGAAAAAAGCCATAAGATCTTCCAACATCCAGTGGCTGAACTCCTTAATCGGCGCGTCTTTGATTTGGAATGATATTTGATTTCTTTCAAGGGCGTCTAGCAAACTAATAGCAGAGACTTTGTTGCGATAAAGCACCACTTTTGAAATCGATTTATCGTCAATTCCTTCTATTATATATTGGTTGCGTTTGGTAAGATCATCAAAGATAACCACAGAAGGTTTTTGCTTTTGCGGCTTGGTAGCGCGCATGGGTTTCTCATATCTTAAAGTATTTTTTGAGATCAATGCTTTTGCCGCATCCACGATATGTGCATCTGAACGAAAATTTTCGTCAAGATAGTATATTTTTGCCGTATTAAAACGCTTATTGAAGTTTAATAGATAATCGGGATAGGCACCACGAAAACCATAAATGGATTGATCATCATCTGCAACGATAAAGAGATTTTTTTCTTCGCCAAGAAGGCATTCGATAAGGTCAAACTGTAGTTTCGAAGTGTCTTGTGCCTCATCCACTTGAATAAATCGGTAACGCTTATGCAGTTGTAAGCGCAAGGCTTCAGAATTTTGGAGCATTTTAAGTGCGCTTAGGAGCATGTCATCAAAGTCATAGAGTTGATGTTTTTTCTTATGGTTGTGATAATCTCTTGCCATTTCAAATAGATTCGTCCATTGAAATTCATGTGCCGCCGTTTGTTCCGCGCTTAATCTCAAATTATATACTTGACCGATTTGATTGCTTAATGTCTCAAAATCATCTTCTGTTAAAGTGTCGTGATGATGCTTTTTATAAATTTGACTGAGTATGCTGTATTTATGTGCACCTTCTTCGATTAAGGTCATTTGCTTGCCCGTTTGTGTCATATACTGTCTAAAAAGTGAAAAAGCAAACTTATGGATGGTCATAAACGAGAATCGATGATTTAGATGACCAAATGTCTCGCTAAAACGGGATGCCATGTCATCAGCTGCCGCTTTAGAAAAGGTGAGCGTGAGAATTTCACTTGGGTTTACGCCATGGTTTTCTACCAGATGCATCAGGCGATGTAACAACAGGGTTGTTTTACCACTACCGGGAATGGCAAGTGTCAGTGCAGGTCCGAGATGGTGCATAGAAGCGCTTTTTTGTGAGGGTGTTAATGCTTTTGGGGTCATTTTTACTCCTAAATCGCTATTGGATGTGAATGATTTATGAATAATATATAACAATAGGGTTAATTTTGCAATAAAGGCTTGCTTGATGACGTGTTTCAGGTATAATTAGAGTGATTTTCACTATAAATCTTTACTTTTTACCGTAAATACGGTACTATTATTAGGTTAATGAGGTTATTTATAGCCATGATCGGGAGGGTTCATATGAAGTATGAAATCATAAAAAAAGAAAACAGTGAAGTAACGATTAAAGCAACGGTAGCATCAGAAGAATTTGAAAAAGCAGTCCTTGCTGCTTACAACAAGAATAAAGGCAAATTTAACATTCCTGGTTTTAGAAAAGGCAAAGCGCCAAAAACCATCATCGAAAAGCAATATGGCGAAGGCGTTTTTTATGAAGATGCTGTAAACAGCTTGTTACCAACGCATTATGAAAAAGCGTTAGAAGAACTTAAAATTGAGCCAGTTGCAAGACCAGATATCGACATCGAAGAAATCGCACCAAAGCAAGATTTGGTATTTACGGCAGTTGTAACGGTTGCACCAGAGTTTACACTTGAAGGCTATAAAGGCATCGAAGTGGAAAAGATTAATGCAGAAGTTTCCGATCAAATGATCGATGAAGAAATAGAGAAAACGAGAAACATGAATGCAAGACTTGTTTCAGTAACAGATCGCGCGATTCTTGATGGCGATACAGTTTTAATCGACTACAGTGGTTTTGTGGGCGAGGAGCAATTCGAAGGTGGTACTGCGACGAATCAAGAACTGGTTATCGGTTCTAACCGTTTTATTCCAGGTTTTGAAGAACAATTGATCGGTGCAAATATCGGCGATCATGTCCATGTAAATGTGACATTCCCAGAAGTGTATCATTCAGATGCCTTAGCTGGAAAAGATGCTGTATTCCATGTAACGGTAAACGACATTAAGTTTAAAGAATTACCAACTTTAGATGATGAGTTTGCTAAAGACGTTTCAGAGTTTGATACCTTAGAAGCTTACAAAGCAAGCATCAAAAGCGAACTTGAAGTTTCAGTAGCAGATAGCAGCAAAGCGGCACAACGCGATAAAGTCATCGACAAAGTAACGGAGCTCATTACTGTGGAAATTCCAGAGAAAATGATCGATGCAGAAGTTGATGGCATGATGAAAGAGTTTGACCAACAACTTAAGTCTCAAGGATTAAGTTTAGACCAATACGTTCAATTTACTGGCGGCAGTTTCGAAAGCTTACAAGAGCAAATGAAGCCAGATGCACTTGCACGTGTTAAGACGAGCCTAGTAATCGAAAAAGTAATGGCACAAGAGAACATCGAAGTATCTGATGAAGATGTAGAAAATGAACTTAAAACCATCGCTGAAATGCAAAAAAGAGACATTGAAGAAATCAGAAAATTATTCGTAAGAGATAATTTTGAATATTTAAAATCAAACTTAAAATCTAGAAAAACAGTAGACTTCTTAGTTGAGAACGCGAAACTCGTTTAGTCACACATTCACGGAGGTGTAAAATGGCTAATTATGTACCTTATGTTATAGAGCAAACCAGTAAGGGCGAAAGATCTTACGACATATACTCAAGACTTTTAAAAGACAGAATCATTTTTATTAGTGGAGAAATAGACGACAACACAGCAAATTTGGTGGTTGCGCAGCTTCTATTTTTAGAAGCTGAGAATCCAGATAAAGACATCAACATCTACATCAATAGCCCAGGTGGATCGATTACTGCAGGTATGGCGATTTTCGATACCATGGAGTATATTAAACCAGACATTTCTACGATTTGTGTAGGCATGGCAGCGAGTATGGGTGCTTTCTTACTTGCAGCAGGTGCAAAAGGCAAACGATATGCACTTCCAAATGCTGAAGTCATGATTCATCAACCACTTGGTGGTGCAAGAGGTCAAGCTTCAGACATTAAGATTCAAGCAGACCGCATCATAAAATTAAGAAAAGATTTAAATACGATTTTAAGTGAGCGAACTGGCAAATCGTATGAGCAAATAGAAAAAGATACCGATCGTGATTTCTTTATGACAGCTGAAGAAGCGGTAGCGTACGGGATCGTTGACAAGGTGTTCGTTAAACGATAATGGCACAAAGAAAAGAGGTAATTCATGGATAAACCAACTTTAAAATGCTCCTTTTGTGGTAAAAGCCAAGAGCAAGTTAAAAGATTGATCGCAGGTCCAAATGTTTATATTTGCGATGAGTGTATTGAACTTTGTAATGAAATCCTCGAAGAGGAGCTCTCAATATACAAAAAGGAAGACAGTGATGAATGGTCGTTGGAGTCCTTGCCTAAACCAAGTGAGATCAAAGCAATATTAGATGCCTATGTCATTGGCCAAGAAAAAGCGAAAAGAACGCTTGCTGTGGCAATGTACAATCATTATAAACGTATTCAGAACCAAGTGGATGAGGACGACGTAGAACTTCAAAAGAGTAATATCTTGCTAATCGGTCCAACCGGTTCTGGTAAGACATTACTGGCTCAAACGCTGGCAAAAATTTTAGATGTACCTTTTGCCATCGCGGATGCAACGGCACTAACTGAAGCGGGCTATGTGGGAGAAGATGTTGAAAACATCATCTTAAAACTCGTACAAGCGGCGGATTATGATATAGAGCGCGCACAAAAGGGCATTATCTATATCGATGAAATCGATAAAATCACACGTAAATCTGAAAATCCCTCAATTACGAGAGACGTATCAGGTGAAGGTGTTCAACAGGCACTATTAAAAATAATTGAAGGCACTGTTGCCAATGTACCGCCACAAGGTGGTCGTAAGCATCCACATCAAGAATTTTTACAAGTGGATACGACGAATGTTTTATTCATCTGCGGTGGTGCTTTTGATGGCATGGAGTCGATTATTAATTCGAGAATTGGCGAGAAAGCACTTGGCTTTGGCGCTACGATTCAAAGTAAGAAAAACATACAACTGGGCGAACTATTCGATAAAATCGAACCTAAAGATCTCTTGAAATATGGATTGATTCCGGAATTTGTTGGGCGTGTGCCCATCGTGGTTTCACTGCATGAACTTGATCAAGAAGCACTTGTTCGTATTTTGAAAGAACCTAAAAACGCCATTATTAAACAATACCAAAAAATGCTCAAACTTGACGATGTTGAACTTGAGTTTGAAGAAGAGGCCTTAATCGAAGTTTCAAGATTGGCCATCGAAAGAAAAACTGGTGCTCGAGGTTTGAGATCAATTCTTGAGAGCATTATGATGGAGATTATGTATGAGATTCCATCGCGCGATGACATTAAAAAATGCATCGTGACGAAGGAAACCATCACCAACCATCAACTGCCAACCCTAGTGCTTATTGATGCTAAGAAAGAAAGCAAAAAAGAAGCCTTTAAGGGTAAAGAAAGTGTATCCTAAAACGAGCGAAAGCTCGTTTTTTAGTTTAGCAATAACGAATTAAACTCTAGATAATGAGGTGATCGTATGGAAAATGAGAAAAAAAACATCAATATTCCTTTGATACCACTCAGAGGATTATCCATATTTCCTTATATGGTACTACACTTTGATGTAGGAAGAAAGAAATCGATAAAAGCACTTGAAGCCGCGATGGCAAAGGATCAACGCATCTTCTTAACCACGCAATTTGACATTGATAATGACTCACCAGAGTCTACAGAATTTTATAAAGTGGGTACGATTTGTAAAATCAAGCAGATGCTAAAATTACCTGGTGATGCCATCAGAGTACTTGTAGAAGGTCTACAGCGTGCACATGTGGACGAAATCGTAGATGAAAATCCGTTTTTTAGAGTGGAAGTAACACTTTATGAAGATGATCCTATGGTAGATAAAGAAGTCAAAGCACTTATGAGAAGTTGTGTGGGTGCATTTGAAAAGTACATCGCAACCAGCAATCGCGTAAGTGCAGAAGTGATTTTATCGGTATCTGCGATTGAAGAACCTGGGCGCCTTGCAGACATCATCGCAGCGCAGGTGACACTTAAAACGGAGCAAAAGCAAGAATTGATTGATGCCACAGACGTAAAAATTCGTTTAGAAGTGCTTTATAAATTGCTTTTAACAGAAATTGAAATCCTTGAAGTTGAGAAAAACATCAACGACAAGGTGAAAAATCAAATTAATAAGTCTCAAAAAGAATATTACTTAAGAGAACAAATCAAAGCCATCCGCGATGAACTAGGGGATGACGATGAACAAGAAGACGAAATCGAAGAAATGCGTAAAAAACTCAAGAAACTAAAATTATCAAAAAAAATTGATAAGAAAATCACCACTGAGATTGACCGCTATTCAAGATTATCCGCTTCTTCAGCAGAAAGCGGCGTCATCCGCAGTTACGTAAACTGGATTCTAGATTTGCCGTGGAAAAAGGAAACCAAAGATGAAATCGACCTCGTAAAAGCGCAAACGATTTTAGACGAGGACCATTATGGTCTTGAAAGTGTTAAGGAACGTGTGGTTGAATACTTAGCCGTTAGAGATTTGACGCAAAGTATGAAAGGTCCGATTATTTGTTTGGTGGGCCCTCCAGGTGTCGGTAAAACATCCATCGCAAAATCCATCGCACGTTCATTAAATAGAGAGTTTGTGCGCATGTCTTTAGGTGGCGTACGTGATGAAGCTGAAATCAGAGGCCACAGAAGAACGTACATCGGCGCGATTCCAGGTAGAATCATCAACGGCATCAAAGAAGCGGGTACCAAAAACCCCGTTTTCCTATTTGATGAAATAGACAAATTATCCAGTGACTTTAGAGGCGATCCAGCGTCAGCTCTTTTAGAAGTCCTTGACCCTGAGCAAAATAAAGAGTTCACGGATCACTACCTCGAAGTGCCATTTGACTTATCAAAAGTCATGTTCGTAACCACAGCCAATTCACTAAACACCATACCAAGACCACTGCTCGACCGTATGGAAGTGATCCAGGTTTCTGGTTATACCGAATATGAAAAACTCAATATCGCAAAGAAATATCTTGTGACAAAAAAGATGGAAGAACACGGTCTGTCAAAAGCAAGTCTTTCGATCTCTGATGAAGGCATCTTTGAAATCATTCGTAAATACACGCGTGAATCTGGTGTGCGTGAACTTGAACGTAAAGTGGCAGATTTATGCCGTAAAGCAGCGGTTCGCATCGTAAAAGGCGAAGTGAAGTCCGTTCGAATCACAGATAAAAACTTGGATAAATACCTCGGAAAATCAAAGTATCATTATGATTTAATCGCAGAAAATGACCAAGTGGGTATCGTTTCGGGCCTAGCATGGACAGCGGTTGGTGGCGAAACGCTATCGATCGAAGTGAATACCATGAAAGGCAAAGGCAAGCTCCAGTTAACGGGTCAACTTGGCGATGTCATGAAAGAATCGGCTCAAGCGGGCTTATCCTATATCCGCACCATCGCCGATCAATATGGCATCGATGAAAAGTTTTACGAAACCATCGATTTACATGTGCATATTCCTGAAGGCGCGATCCCAAAAGACGGACCTTCTGCTGGTATCACCATGGCCACAGCCATGATTTCGGCATTATCTGAAATTCCAGTAAATCGTTTTGTGGCTATGACAGGCGAAATCACATTAAGAGGACGCGTTCTTGCAATCGGTGGCTTTAAAGAAAAAGCATTGGCTGCAAAAAGAGCGGGTATTAAGAAAATCTTATTCCCATATGACAATCTAAAAGATTTGGAAGATATTCCAGAATCCATTAAGAAAGAAATAGAATTCGTGGGCGTTAAAACCATGGATGAAGTGCTCGAACATGCCCTCGTTAGAAAGGCTGGCAATTAATGAAAATAAAAAACAGTTCTTTTGTCATCTCAGCGGTGGCAAAGACGCAATACCCAGAAGACGCACTCCCTGAGTTTGCATTTGCGGGTCGATCCAATGTGGGTAAATCTTCACTTATAAACATGCTTTTAAATCGACGCGGACTTGCTAAAACCAGTTCAACGCCTGGAAAGACACAGCTCGTAAACTTTTATGACATCGATGGCTTGTTTCGATTGGTGGACTTACCTGGATATGGTTTTGCGAAAGTATCTAAAACGCAAAAAGCCAGCTGGGGAAAAATCATAGACACGTATCTCAATACGCGTCAAAACCTCATCGAAGTTTTTCAACTCGTAGACATTCGACACAAACCTTCAAATGAAGACAAAGAAATGTATGAATGGATTCGCGGCGGTGGTTTTAATGGCATCGTCTTAGCCACAAAGTCAGATAAAATGAGCAAAAATCAAGTGGCGCAACAACTCAAAATGATCCGCAAAGAGCTGAATATGGACGAAGATGCAGTTATTATTCCCGTATCAGCAACCGAACGTGCAGGCAAATACGATGTATGGGATGTAATCAATGATTTGTTTGAAGCCAATGGCATAGACATTCATTTGGAAAGACAATCAGGCGAAACAGCACCTAAGTAAGACTTAAAACGATAATAAAATTTTGGAGGGACTATGAATCCACAAGTAAAAATTACGGTTAAAGACTATGGGACGATGGTGGCAGAACTATATCCAGAAATCGCACCAAACAGCGTAAACAACTTCTTAACTTTGGCAGACAGCGGCTACTATAATGGCCTTATTTTCCACAGAGTCATCAAAGGCTTTATGATCCAAGGTGGTTGCCCAACAGGCAATGGCACTGGTGGTCCTGGATATGGCATCAAAGGCGAATTCTTAAACAACGGCGTAAATAACAACCTTAAGCACACAGAAGGCGTTCTTTCTATGGCGCGTTCTCAAAGCCCAAACAGCGCAGGCAGCCAAATCTTCGTTATGCATAAAACATCACCGCATTTAGATGGCTCATATGCTGGATTTGGAAAAGTCACAGAAGGTTTAGAAATCGTAGATCAAATCGCTAACGTAAAAACATCTCACGGAGACAAACCGCTAACAGATGTGGTCATCGAGTCTATTACAGTAGAACTTAATGGATATGAGATTGGACCGATTGAAAAGTTTTAAGTAAATAGCTTAATAAAGAAAAAACCTACACTTAAAGGATGATCGATCCTATAAGTGTAGGTTTTTTTATTTTAATTAACTTTCATCCTTACCATCTCCACGCTCTTTGAGTTCATACAAATCTATTCTTCGATTCTTAAGCAAAGTTACCGTACCAGAATGTCTTGAGCGCTTTAATAACTCCAAATCGACGTCGCCTACGATGACGGTTTCGATGTTGGGTGTACACTCGGCCATGATGCCGTCTCTTGGGAAAGAGAAGTCTGAGGGTGTGAAAATCGCAGATTGGGCGTACTGGATGTCCATATTCTCAACATGTGTCAGGTTGCCTACCGTACCAGCGATTACCGTGTACACTTGATTCTCAACCGCACGTGCTTGGGCGCAGTAGCGTACGCGCATATAACCTTGGCGTTCATCGGTACAGAAAGGTGTAAATATGATGTTTGCGCCTTTCTCAGTTACGATGCGAGCGAGTTCGGGAAACTCGATGTCGTAGCATATTAAGATAGAGATTTTTCCGCAATCGGTATCGAAAACTTTTATGGAATCTCCTGTGGTTATGCCCCACCACTGTTGTTCGTTTGGCGTGATGTGCAGTTTGTACTGTTTGTCGATGGTACCGTCTCTTCTGAAAAGATAAGCGATGTTATAGATTTTTCGCTCTTCCTCAACGAAGTGTGAACCACCGATGATGTTCACATTATACTTCACCGCAAAGTCACTAAAAATCTGAATATACTGTTCAGTGAAAGTGGTAAGCATTTTTATGGACTGTGAAGGTGTGTCTTGATCCATAAAGGATAGCAGTTGTGTGGTAAATATCTCAGGGAATACCACAAAGTCCGATTTGTAGTTGGATGCCACGTCCACGTAATATTCACATTGATGCGAAAATTCCTCAAAAGAGTCGATTTTTTTCATCATATATTGGATGACGCAAATGCGAACGGGCATAGCAGTCTTAAAATGCTGCTTCCCATTGGACTGATACTCGATGTTGTTCCACTCCATTAAAGTTGCATATTGCAACGAAGCTTTGTCATCGGGCATGTACTTTCTAATAATCCGTTTAAGCACAAAGTCGCTTTTTAACTGAAATGAAAGAATCGGATCATAGATATTTAAAGCCGATACCTCTTTTACATATGCTTTTGGTGTCATTTGATCTGCATAATCTTTATATCCTGGAATTCTGCCGCCGATTATAATGCTTTTGAGATTTAATTGTTGTACCAATTCTTTACGCGCTTCATAGAGTCGTTTACCGATTTTCATGTTTCTGTAATCGGGGTGGACCATAACTTCTATGCCATAAAGGTTGTATCCATCGGGATTATGATTTGTAATATAACCATTATCCGTAATTTCATCCCAAGAGTGTTGATCGTTATACTCGTCAAAGTTTATAATTAGGCT
Organism: uncultured Clostridia bacterium; assembly: GCA_927417275.1. Classification (GTDB taxonomy): domain Bacteria; phylum Bacillota; class Clostridia; order Peptostreptococcales; family Acidaminobacteraceae; genus Fusibacter_C. The sequence goes on along the minus strand of CAKMJV010000006.1, from coordinate 45,202 downwards.
GGAACTGGAACCGATAATTTCGTCGTTATATGCCACACATATTTGACCTTCTGGAAAGATCGCAACATGACTTTCTAACTGCGATATTTGCCACAATTCCATGTTTTTAAAGCACTTTTTTTGAAGTTCAATAATCGCATGGAAATCTTCTCTTCTCATTTGACGCACGATAATTTTGTTCTCAAACTTTGATAAATCGATGTTTCCCATATCATTTCTCCTTCATAACCGTTTGTGTTTCAAATAGATTGTATACAACCATTCTATCACATATATGGCATTATACCCAATTGTCTCAAAAATCCTGCAGATTATGTGGCAATTTCAGCAGATTGTGCAAATAGCATTTACATATTTTTCATTTGTGATAGGTTGTAGGTATGATGCCGCATGACTCATACACAAGAAGGAAAATGCTTCTGAAAGGATATTCATATGAAATCAAATACCTTTTATCAAAATATCATCCTATTACTATGCCTTTTTTCCGCACTTAATCTGACCGCTTGCACACCTGCAAATAATGAAACTGAAGCAATGGAAACCACTGAAGTTGCCATCACATCAGAAGTACAAACAGAACCGGTCTACTATTTCACCTATGAGGAAGGACAACAAAGCGTCATCGCATTAAAAACACTTGCCCCATCAGATTACCCACCACCTTATGCATTTGGTGATCATGACATGCAAGTTTATACAAACGATGTGTTCTATGAGTTGGTAGTGCTTAAACTTGAGGATATTGAACCCAAAGCAGGCACTTATGAAGGTGTTTTTGAACCTGCAAAGTTTGAACAAATGGGAAGTCTACACCTGGTTGCAAAAGAAAAAAATGTTTCTTCGAAGAACTATTATAAGCGTTTAAAAGTGCGTTATGAAGACGATCACGCCATCTATGAGTATAAAAGACTTTACTGGGTTACATCGCTTAGCACATTAGAGTCTTATAAAACTTATAAAATCAATCATGAAGCAAATACCATCAAATCAACACCACAGACGGATACGGTTGCCGTGCATAATGAGACTTTTAGATATACAACCTTTGATTTAAACACTGCAACATTTGCTTCAGATACATCTTCGTCATATCATGATAAAGCTTACGACTTTGAGGGCAAGGAAATTACGCATTTAGAGGGATACGATAATAAGGAAATTCCGAGTTTTTCTGAAATAACAACCGATAAACGACTAAACGCATTTAAAATAGGCGACAGCAGTTCGGTGGTCTTTGAGAAACTTGGACGCCCCAGTCAAATTAAGTGGACATTAGGCTATATGTTGGTCTATGATGACCTGAAAATGCATATGGGAGGGTTTGAAGAAGAGGAGAATAAAACAAACTTCTACCCTATCGTTACCGTGTTGTATTCTGGTGATTCTGAAATCGCTGGGCTCAAAGTGGGGATGACGTTAAAGGAACTTGAAGCGATACTGCCACCCTTTGAACTATATAATGAGGAAGGTTCTGAATTATGGGGCCTTTACTCGATCCCCTATGAAGCCGCTGGATTTGACATCACCATTTTGTTAGATCATGCCTTTGAAGTTGCTGGCTTTTATATAACGCTTAAATCGGACGAAGCATACACACCTGATTATGAAGACTATCAGGCTAATGACCATCAAACCTCTGCAGAAAGTCACTTTTCCGAAGCCTTATTTGAAGTGGATAACGTGCAGTCCATTACCGATTTTAGTGAGGGCTTAGATACCTGTTATTTCAATGCTTCTGCTGCCCATAACCAAAATGCCCAAACATCAGAACCAGGCTTTTACACCTATAATCTCACCATGCAAAAACCACTCAAAATAAGTGAACAGCCTATGCAATATATCACAGAATTTCGGTATCAACCGAACCCCACCCTCATAACCATGGGCAAAGAAGATGGACGGCTCTATACAATCGATCTAAACACCTATGAAAGCAAGCAACTTTCAAACCGCAGTTATAAAGAACATACCCTTATAATGTTGAGTTTCATTCTAAAGAAGCATACAAGCCAAGGCGATACGACAAACGATTTTAAAGAAAATGAGGATTTAATCATTACTGAAGTAAAGCAGTATGATTTACCTGATTTCGAAAGCATCGGCTTAGATGCGGATGCTATTTTAGTCGGCATGAATAACGATTTTGCATTTTTCAGTTCAAATGAAGACTTTGTTAAATACAACTTAAACGATGCATCTGTTGTCTCTTCACGTGGTGAAGATCACTTTCTAGAAAGAAATGTTTATCTAAAGCAAGATGTACTTTATGTCGTCTATCTTTTTGAAGCGGATCAGATGTATTTTGAAATTTTCAGATATGATTTCTTAGATGAAGGCAAGTCTCTTTATTCTGATCAGACGATTTCTTTGCCATTATTTGCAGTAGATGATGTTAATTTTTATTTCTCATATGACAAGTATGTGCAATCCGTAAATGTTTTTGATAAGTTTTGGAGCGATTTTTGTGCCTATTCTATTGATGAAATGGCGTATGTAAATAGTTTCAGAAGCAGTTATTTGCAAAATAAAACGGGTGAGATCATCGGAGAAAAAATAGTCTATTTTGGATTAACGGGACAATATCAAGACAAAGAAGTTATCATAGAAACTGTAACGCCAAATTATGAACGTCTCGAAGTAAGTAATCAAAATAATCTTTACCTGTTTAACGCTATTAACGATGAAACTCAGTTTGAAGTGATCACCACAGATGAGATCTATTTACATGTGAATCGTATGGAGAACTTGTTTTTAACTTCCATGTACAACTATGACATGCCAATCGAGAACTCAGGCATCATAAAAAGTGAAATGGATGGGCATTTAGAAGATATTCATATTATAAAGGGTATAGAATCGGGCAATGATATTCTACACTCACAAGTTTACGAAGGAAATCGGATCGTTTTTAATAACAAGGATGGATTGTACTTTTACGATTTAAAGCACTCAGAATACCACGTAATCGAACTTGAAAATGATCAAACCAAAATATACTATGATGAGACGGAAGTGTTTGTCTATTATCTGGACGATCATCGCATCTTCGTAGAAAAAGTGAGGTGGCAATAAGATGAGAAAAGGCGCACTTTTAATGCTAATCCTATTATTGCTCACCTCGTGTCAATCGGATAATAAGGAACCTGATAACTTACCGACAGAATCCACGAGCGTCACAAAAGAGCCAACTGAAGCTACGGCAGAAATAAATCGTACACAAAACACGCGTAAATTTCATGTAACAACAAACGTTGAATCCGCCTTTGAACAAGTGGTAATAGACAGTATGGCGATCAAAATAAGTGGTAACTATGAACAGATAAACGATTTGTTTTATGAAAAGTTTAGCGAAGGTGTCCTATCAAATGCCATAAAGTCTTATGAAGCCGGATATGGCGCAAAAGAAATTTCGATTGATTATATAAAAACATATGACACTTATGAAGCGCTGAAAGAGGATGAAACGTATATTCCAGAAGACCTAGAAACAGCGTTTACTGCGCACGATGAAAGCAAAATAATTTTTATCGCCTTTAACTATGCCAACACCGATCAAACTTTTATAGAAAAAGTGGCTTATGCGAACTACGGTGGAAATGGACAATATTATGTAGTGAGTAAAATTGACGACGCATATTTAATCACATATAGGCAATTTTTGGGCAATTAAATGGATGCAACCAATCGTCCATTCATACAAGGAGGTAATAATATGAAAAAAAAAATGTGTATGGTAGCTTTCATGGTTGCGCTCTTGGTTAACCCATCATTCTCAGTAAATACCCAAGAGATAAGTCTTAATCAAAATCTGCTTGATTCCGCTTCATTACTAAAAAGTAAGATAGAATACCTAATGAATCCAGAAACAAATCAGAATACGACTTTTCCAAATATTATTGAATCCGTTCAAGAGGGGGTCTTAGTTTTAGAAGAAAAAGAAAGTGATTTAGTCGCTTTACCTGTTAATATGACAATGTTTGTGACCGGAATCAGAGGTGAATTATTCTTAAATGTTTCAGACGTTCCATATTCAATACCATATTCATACTTTCGTTCTTCAGATGGGGCATATTTTTCAGGCACTCTTGATTATTAAACTGTCTAGAATCATCAATGGTTTTCATCACTTGATGTGCTTTGGACTTGATATATCTTCTAAGTCAATCTCTGAATTACTGTTTCTACCTGCTTAATACGCACCAACAGCGAATAAAAATACATTCAATTTCGTTAACACGTGTCACATTTTCACCTACTCATTCGTTGGACCTGTCAAGAATTTTGTGTAAAGTTTAATTTTATAATATTATAAAATGTTATATTCAAAAAATAGTTTTAAATATGATTGTAGACAAATTTTGTACGATGAATCAATAGATGACATCAACTGTATGTATAAAAGGAGATTAGATGATATTGTTTAGTAATAAGAACGGGTTGAAAATTATACTGAAATTATTAGTTATAATACCACTTTTCTTTTTCATGGGTATACTTATTGGTAAAATCTATATTAATGGAAGTTATTTCATACTACTAATCTTAGTATTGTTTTGTATTTTAGCAGGAAAAGTTCTTGTGAAATTGTAATTAAACTCTAGGGGAGGGTCTATGAAGAAGATCGCTTTACTAATGACCATTATTATGACATTTTTTCTAATGAGTTGTGCAGTTGATCCATCTGATGAAGATGCAACAAACAGCGAGATAATCGATGAAAGTAATGTCTCTGAAGAAACTATTCGTGAGTTGAATGTAAGAATTGAAACACTTGAAAAAGAACTAGATAGCACCGTGAGATCGACAAACGCTTCCGTCAAGGAGGTGCGTGCGTTGGTAGATTATTTGAGTTTAATCATTAAATCTGAACGCATGCTTTTACTTCATGAAAATCGAGATGATGAAGGGCTCACGTATCAAACTTCCCCGATGCGCTTTATGCCTTCTATGAATATTTCTGTAAACAGCGACTCAGTGCCGGAGGGATTTGTCTTTTATGAATCGCTTGACACACGTCAAGTCCATTTATATTTTGAATATGATGGCTACAGAGCCTGGCTGATAACATATAAAGTAAAAGATACGCAAGATGTTGAAAACTTTGATGTTGTTATGTATCAAGACGATGCGTATTCAATCATACAGGAAGTCAATCTTAGCCTCGATGTTATCGATAGTGAACAAATAGAGTACTATAATAACCATCGTGCATTTATCGATTCAGTTACTTTCGAACTTGTAGCACATTACGAAGGTTACACTGGTATTTTGCAGTGAAATAAATAGGAACATAAGACAAAACAAAAGGACCTTTGAAATCAAAGGTCCTTTTATCAGCATTTTTTATTTAATTATTTTTGATTGCTACCAAGAACGTTAACGATTTTGTGTTTAACCATTCCGTAGATAGCTTCTCTAGCAGGCGCAAAATATTTTCTTGGATCGAAGTTACCAGGATCTAAAGCAAATTGCTTACGAATCGTTCCTGTTAAAGCCAATCTTAAGTCTGAATCGATGTTGATTTTGCAGATACCAAGTCTCGCAGAATCTCTTAACTGATCTTCCGGACATCCTTTTGCATCGACAAGTTTACCACCGTACTCGTTACACATTTCTACATATTCAGGGATAACTGAAGATGCGCCGTGAAGAACAAGTGGGAAGCCTGGTAAAAGACTAGAGATTTTCTTAAGTCTTTCCATGTCGAGTTTAGGATCAGAATCAGCAGCGAATTTGTAAGCACCATGGCTCGTTCCGATGGCGATTGCAAGTGAATCACAACCTGTTTTCGTAACGAAGTCTACTGCTTGATCAGGGTCTGTATACGTAGCATCTTCAGCAGATACGTTAACCGCATCTTCGATACCAGCAAGTCTGCCAAGTTCAGCTTCAACCACAACGCCTCTTGCGTGTGCGTACTCAACCACTTTTTTTGTAAGTTCGATGTTTTCTTCGTATGAAAGATGTGAACCATCTACCATAACAGAAGTAAAACCATCATCGATACAAGCTTTACAAATTTCGAAATCTTCACCATGATCTAGGTGAAGTGCGATATCAAGCTCTGGATGTTCGATTAATGCAGCCTCTACCAATTTTTTTAGGTAAACTGGACTTGCATACTTTCTAGCACCTGCAGATACTTGAAGAATAATAGGTGATTTTGTCTCAGCAGCTGCTTTGACGATCCCTTGGATAATTTCCATGTTGTTAACGTTGAACGCGCCAACCGCATAGCCACCTTCATAGGCTTTTTTAAACATCTCTTTTGTCGTTACTAATGGCACTCAAATCACTCCTTTTATATATGGATTAAGTGCAAATCTAAATACTATTTCTTAACAATGCCCTGCTATATATGTTATTATAAAACATGTCATTCAAATTTACCAGTAGAAATAGAAAAAGATTGTTTTGGAGGCGATGCAATGAAACTCCCAGCACCATTTCTCGAACGTATGAAAGAATCATTAGGGGATGCATTTGATGCCTTTATCGAAAGCTATCAGCAGCCCCATCATGTGAGTATAAAAGTAAATACAAATAAAATAGCGCCTGAGACATTTAAGGCGATTTTTCCCTTTGCACTAGAACCTGTGCCGTGGACCACAGATGGGTTTTATTGTGACTCTGAAGCGGCGATTTCCAAACACCCTTATTTTCAGGCGGGACTGTATTACATCCAAGAACCTTCTGCGATGTCCCCTGTAAATGTGCTTCGGCCTAAAGCGGGCGATTTTTGTCTGGATTTATGCGCTGCACCAGGTGGTAAATCCATGCAAATATCAAATTTCATTAATGATGAAGGGCTTCTCGTAAGCAACGACATCCATGAAAACCGCGTCAAAGCCATACTTAGAAATGCCGAGCGGTTTGGCCTAAGAAATATACTGATTTTAAACGATCAGCCTCAGCAGATTGAAAAGGTCATAGGACCCGTTTTTGACGCCATCCTCATAGATGCACCTTGTTCGGGTGAAGGCATGTTTAGAAAGGACGAGAGGGCGGTTAAATCATGGGAAGTGTATGGACCTGACGTCTGCCATAAGATTCAGCGCGAAATTTTAGATACTGTACCCGGATTATCGGGTGCAAAGACAGAAGTTGTTTATTCCACCTGTACGTTTGCTGAGGTCGAAAATGAAGTGCAAATGGCTTATATGACGACTGAATATCCAGTATTTAAACCGCATGCCATCACGCTCGAAGGCGTTCAGTGCTTTGAAAACACTGCGCATATTTGGCCGCATATGCACCGCGGTGAAGGTCATTTTATCGGTGCACTTGAAAAAGCGTCAGAGGGCGTAACTGAAAAGATGCGTTATGCACACAATGAACCGCCTGAATCCGTGGCGGCATTTATGGCAGCGCATTTAAAACAGCCATTGACGGGACATTTTGCCATGGAAAAAGAACGTGTCTTTTTGAGACCCGTGTATCAAGTGCCCACCAAAGGGCTACATGTTGTGAGAGAAGGGCTTTTACTGGGGGAAATAAAGAAAGGGCGATTTTCACCGAGTCAAGCATTGGCACTCTATTTAAAGAAAGAAGATTTTTCACCTGTGCTGGATTTAAGCGCAGAGGATTTAAATACGATGAAATATCTAAAAGGTGAGACGATCCATGTGGATGTGGTCACTGAGGGGCTGCATCTCGTTTGTACAGACGGGTATCCGCTGGGGTTTGCGAAGATTTCAAAGGGCACTTTAAAAAATTTATACCCTCCGTCTTGGAGGATGTTGTAGAGGTGAGAGGTTATGGGCGAGAAAATTAGATTAGATAAACTGCTTTCAAATATGGGCAAAGGGTCTCGAAGTGAGATGAAGGATGCATTAAGATACGGCTATATCAAGGTAAATGGCGAAACGCTGCGCACGGGTAAGGAAAAAGTGGATCCAGAAGTGGATGAAATTCTCTATAAGGGCGTGCCGGTGATTTATAAAAAGCATATTTATTTGATGCTGAATAAACCGCAAGGGGTTATTTCGGCAACGGGCGATAAACGTCATAAGACGGTGGTGGATTTGGTGGATGAGGCGTATGCACATTATGATGTGTTTCCTGTGGGGCGACTTGATATCGATACAGAAGGTCTACTGATTCTCACCAACGATGGGGAGTTGACGCATGAACTGCTTGCACCGAAAAAGCATGTGCCAAAAGTGTATTTTGCACAGGTGGATGGCGTTGTTGGGCAGGCGGATGTAGAGGCTTTTACGGCGGGGATCACACTTGATGACGGGTATGCTTGTAGGCCGTCGGATTTGGTGGTTCAGTCTGTGGCAGATGGTGTGAGCAATGTGCTGCTCACCATACACGAGGGCAAGTTTCATCAGGTGAAGCGGATGTTTGAGGCGGTGGAAAAACCAGTGACATATCTTAAACGCGTGAAGATGAATGCACTTGAACTGGACCCGGCGTTGGCGCTCGGGGAGATGAAGGAACTGTCGGAAGTGGAGTTTGAAGCACTTACGCGGGGTGTTTACGAACCGAAAGTATAAAAAAAAACGAGAAATTTTCAACACATATAAGGCTGAAAATTTCTCGTTATTCATTTTATCGTCTCTCGCCAGCAAGCACTCTTATAATGGTGTCTAGGTGATCGGACTTGCTGATTTTAAAAGTACCTGCACGGAGTTTGCTGTCATATCCCATTTCAATTAACCGTTTAACAAATTCATTTGTGTCTTCGATAAAGCCTTTTGCTTCTAGGTTTTTACCGATGGTGTAACCCAACTGGCCTTCTTCCACGGTAAAGTTTTCTAATAGATGAACGGCAGCTTCTGTAGGTGCTTCAGTTGCCGCTTCTGTGGTGGCTTCAGTCGGTGTTTCGCCATCAGGATTTTCACCAGCATCTGGATCGTCAGGATTTACAGGCGTAACCACGATGGCAGGTGAAGTAGTGGCTTCGGTGGGATTTATAATAACAGGTTCGTTAATATCTACACTGAGCGTGTCTGAAATTTTCCAAGAGACCGCATAAAAGATTGCACCTATAATCAAAAGCGAAACGACCACATCGCTAATGTCATATAGAAAATCTTTGATTTTTTCAAACATTTAATATCCTCCATAAAGACATATATAGTATCTATAGTTATAGAATAGCATAATTTTCCCAAGACTCCTAGTATTGTTCTTTCCAAATAGATTACTTTCATGTTACAATTTTTTTGAGGTGTTTATATGTTTTTGAAATTAGAAATGAAACATTTGGAAGCCATGAAGGTATATTTTAGCACCTACGCAGATGAACTTGCCTATTTGCTTCATCCCTTTTTAAAATTTGAAAGTGGCGCGGCAGAGGGTGTCTTTTATGGCTTTATAAAACAGGAACAGTTGCAGGGGGTTTTTTACTTTTCAAATAAAAGTGTGATGACCCTGCATTGTATGGATCTTAAAATATTAGGCAATTTGACGCTTTTAAAGGCGATAAAGCATCATAAACCTAGATTTGTAAAAGGGACAGAAGAAGTGACGGAGGGGATATATCGACTCATATGCCGAACGGTGAAGTCCACGAAGACTTCGAGTTCACTGTGGATGGCATATGATGCAAAAGAGGTTACCACGCGCGCATTTGACCCGTACAGCAGTGAAACGAAAATAAGTGAGGCGCATTTCAACGACATGCGTTTTTTTATAGAAGTTCAGACGCACTTTGGTGCACAGGTTAAAGCGATTAACGACATGGTGAAATCGCTCAAAGAAAGAATGATGGAAGAAGATTATCTACTTGTGCTTAAAGATCAAGAAATTATCGCACAGGGCTTTATAGAAGATGAGACCGAGACGCTGGGCTTTTTATCGGGCATCTATGTGACACCCAAATATAGAGGGCAAGGCATCGGTGAAAAGGTGTCCCTTGCATTGACACACAAATTATTAGAGAGAAGCAAACGGCCGACGCTGTTCGTGATTAAGGAAAATCAAAGCGCGCGTAGGTTATATGAGAAAATAGGGTATAAAGTGATCAAGCCCTATGCGGTGTTAACCATCGTTTATTGAGTAAAGGGTTAAGTGGTATAATAAATCAAATGGAGAAAGTATGCGTAAAATTGAAATTACCAAAAATGAAAGCGATCAGAGACTGGACCGATTTTTGCAAAAGTATCTAAACAATACGACACGTAGCAATATTTATAAATTGATTCGCAAAAAAGTATTTAAAATTAATGGAAAGCGTATTACAGAGGAATCGTACTTCTTACAGGAAAACGATGTGCTGGAGATTTTCTTAGCGGAGGATACCATCGAAACTTTGATGAAGGCTTTTGTACCCGTTATACCAGAAAAGATCGGTCTGGACATCGTCTATGAGGACGCGGATATTCTGGTTCTGAATAAGGCGAAAGGCGTTTTGACACATCCGGATCAATCTGAGTATAAAAACACACTTGCGACCATGGTGCATTTTTACCTTAGAGATTTGTGCACGCCGACGTTTAGACCAGCGCCTGTTCATCGACTGGATAAAAACACCAGCGGACTGGTGATCTTTGCTAAGACCTATGAAGCACTCAAGTCATATAATGCACTGATGCGTGAGCGCTCAATCGAAAAATACTACCTCTGTGTGGTAGAAGGGAACCTACGAAAAGCGGGTGAAGTGAAGGGCTATCTTATAAAAGATGAAATTCAAAATAAAGTGCGCATCGTGACACATGATTCAGATGAAGCGAAGTTCTGTCACTCTAAATACAAGCCAATCGAGCATTTTGATCGATACACTTTGGTGGAAGTGGAACTGTTAACAGGCAGAAGCCATCAAATCAGAGCGTCTATGCAACTCATCGGTCATCCCATCGTGGGCGACTTAAAATACGGAGGATCTCGCGTCTTTGACTTAAATAACCAATTGCTTCACAGTTATAAGATGGTTATAGGCGATCAAACGTTTGTAGCAGAATCTGCAGAAATAAAAGATTTTTTAGCGTCTATAAAGTCGTAAAGTAGGTGATTCAGTGATTGACTCGATTGTGCTTGTAAAAAAACTGGTGGAGCGGTACGACTATTGTGGTGCGCTTGAGATATTAAGAGAGAAGGAAATGCAGTTTACGGATTCAGGGGTATTGATTAATGCCTGTCGGTATGCGGTTAATTTCGACTTTGCTACGGCGCGCAATTATTTGCAGCATTTGTCTGAAGCCGCTAAAGTTACGGTTGCCTGTAAGGACCTCATCGATAATGTTGAGGCGTTAAACGAAGGACAACCTGATGCATTGATGTCGGAACTGCTTGAAAACATTAAGTTTCAATTGGTCAATGAAGAATACATCGATTTTTTAGGCAGGGTGTATCGATTTAAAGAAGCGATATACAAATTCATGTTTATGAAGACGCAAATGCCAGATCGACATTTCACCTTGCAAAATCAGTTCTTACAAAAGAAAGAAATATTAAAAATATTGCGCAAGCATCATAAGATTTATAACAGCAACCTCATCTTTGCACTCAACACATATTTTAAGAAAATCGATAAAAACAAAAAGGTGATTGAGTCCATCGTAAGACTTATGAACACCGATCAGATGAATCAACTGATTGAACTTAGACATGACTCACTTATCGGGCATGGCTTTAGAGGGGTGAGTTATGAAGAAATATATAAAGTGTACGGCAATCCCTATAATGTGCTCGACGACTTTAGATATTGTCTTGAGAAAATGGGTGTCACCATCAAAAGATACAAATACGCAGAACTAAATGAAGTGATCTTTGAATATTTAGAGCAAGATTTTGATAAGCTTCGGGCTAAAGAATAGATAATAGAGGAGGAAATCATATGCAAGTGCGCGTTAAAGGGTATGGCAATATGTCGTTTGAAAGTGGAGACACCTACGAGGTTGTTTCTAAGCAAATTCAAAATCCGAACCAACCGTTAATCGTGGCAGCAAAATGCGGCAACCAATTGAGAGAACTCAATCATGAGATGATGCCGGATTGTGACGTTGAGTTTGTCGATTTGAAACATTCAGATGGTGAGAAAATCTATCAACGCAGTTTATCATTTTTAATGATTCGCGCTGCAATCGCTTGCTTTGAGGGAATAAAGGTTCGCATAGAACACTCCTTGAGCAAAGGCCTTTACTGTGAATTCGATTACCACAGAAGATTAACCCATGAAGATTATCAAATCATTTTAGAAAAAATGCGTGCATACGTCCTAGCGGATTTGCCATTTGCCATTAAAACCATGACCAATCAAATGGCAGCTGAGCAGTTTCAAAAATATCACATGACCTCAAAAGTAGACCTGCTCAAATTCAGACCCAAAAAAGACATACGCGTGTATGAACTGGATGGCGTTATTAATTATTTTTATGGATATATGGTGCCAAGTACGGGGTATTTAAAGCTGTTTGATATAATCAAGTACGATGAAGGTGCAATCTTAATGCATCCGACGAAATACGTGCCTATGGATCTTCCCGTATTTGAAGAATCACCGAAAATCGCTGAAGTATTTAAAGAGTCTGAAAAATGGTCGGATATTATGAACATCGGCTATGTAAGCAATTTAAATGTCTGTGTGCAGCAGGGTGAACATAAGGAATTGATCCAGATTGCTGAAGCGCTGCATGAGAAAAAAATAGCATATATCGCAGACGAGATAACGAAAAGGCAAAAGCGCGTCATTTTAATCGCGGGTCCGTCCTCATCGGGTAAGACGACTTTCGCAAATCGTTTAAGAATCCAGCTGAAAGTAAATGGTCTACATCCCATCACGGTTTCAACGGACAACTATTTTGTAAACAGAGAATTTACACCGCTTGATGAAAATGGCGATTACGATTTTGAATCGTTAGACGCTGTTGATGTGGAGCAGTTTAACCGCGATTTAACGGATTTGCTTGACGGCAAACTGGTGCATCTTCCATTTTTCAACTTTCAAACTGGCGCCAGGGAATACCATGGTCAAACGCTTCAGATAAGTGAAGATCAACCGATTATCATCGAGGGCATACACGGCTTAAACGATACACTCACCAATCATATCTTCAAAATGGACAAATTTAAAATATATGTCAGTGCACTTACACAGCTTAATATCGATGAGCATAACCGCATCCCCACCACGCAGGCGAGACTGCTAAGAAGAATCGTCAGAGACAATCAATTCAGAGGTCACTCTGCGAAAAGAACCATCGGGATGTGGGCTTCGGTTAGACGCGGAGAAGAGCGTAATATTTTCCCCTTTCAAGAGCAGGCAGATGAAGTGTTTAACACGGCACTACCGTATGAACTCGCCGTTTTGAAAAAGCATGCACTCCCCCTTTTAGAAGCGATTACTGAAGATGAAGCAGAGTTTACAGAAGCGCTACTCTTAAGAAAATTTTTAGGGTATTTTGAATCCATAGAGGAAGATGAGTTGGTGCCTCGTGTTTCGATACTCAAAGAGTTTATAGGTGGCAGCGGTTTTGACTTATAAAATATAAAAGGAGCATCCCATGATGGGTCAAAAAAAAGAGTTTGGATATGCACTTTTAGGTGTCGTTTTAATTTTGCTACTCAACCATTTTTGGCTATTTGATTTTTTAGGTCCTTTAAATGAATCTTATTTTATTATGGTGATCGCACTTAACCTGGTCGTGATGACGCTTTTGGCAAATGCTACGTACTACACAAGCCGCGTACATATCGATGATATGTACGTGAGCATTGCATTTTACTCGTTTATATTAATTACCGATTTCATCTTGGCGTTGCTCTTTATTTCTCAAGGTGAAATAGCATGGAGTGAACAATTCATCGCCATGGGCAAGTTGTTTTTTGTCTTTGGTGTATTGAGTTTGAAGTGGAAAAAAATCCTCATGAGTTTATACAACAGTATTTATAAAATGATATTTGTAAGTTTTATGGTTCTTTTTCTGCAAATTGCCATGGTATTTAGTTTTTCCAAAATGGGAGAGCCCTTTCTGTTTCTGATAAACAGCATAACCACATTGCTTTTGGTTTTATTGGTTTACGAGTTGATTCTAGATGAAGTGGATGAAAATTTAGATGCATTTCTATTTGGATTTACCATGCTCTTAATCGCACAGTTGCTTTCAACTTTAGGGGATAACAGCACAAACATGCATATACAGAGCTTGATTTTGCAAGGTGTGGGACTTGTTTTGTTTTTTTATCATGTGAATAAAAATAATTTCGTGATCCCCGAACGTGAACAGTATCGCTTACAGAGACAGTTTAACTTATATGCGATGAACCTTAAGAAAATAATCGATAAAAAAACCTTACAGTTAAGGGATATTAATCAGAAATTTATAGATGAGCTTGAGTATGCAAAGAAAATTCAGCAGTCTTTACTGCCTGCACACCAACTCAAGTATCGAAATGTAAACTTTATCTCTGGCTATTTTCCATGCGAACGATTAAGCGGTGACTTCTTTGATATCTACCGTCTGGATGACGATCATGTATCGCTTTATCTGTTAGATGTTGCAGGTCACGGTATATCAGCAGCGCTTATGACCATGTTTAGCAATAATTTTTTAAAATCAAATGATGAGAATCAACTCCTGTTTAGAGGCCTTAAGCCAGATCGAAGTCTGAATTATTTCTATGAGCAATTTAATGCGATGAATTTTCCAGATGAAATGCATTTGGTCGCTTTTTATGCGACTTTGGACTTAAACACACGCATTTTGACATACTGTTCAGGCGGTTTGAATTGCAGCCCTATTCGGTTTAAGAAAAATGGTAAATATGAGTATTTAGATCGAAGTGAGGGTTTTACCATTTGCAAACTCAGTGAATTTATTACGCCTGTATTTAAGAGTGAAAGCATCAAACTGGATAAGGGCGATCGTCTTTTGTTTTTTACAGATGGCATGGTGGATAATGATAAGAACAGCACTTTTGATACAGAGTCTTTGATTCAACTGATCTTAAACAGTAGACATTTAACCTTGGCTGAACTTAACGACGTCATCGTTAAAGTGATTAATCCGCAGAAAGATCTTTTGAACGATGACATTACGTATATATTGATGGAGCTCTAGAAGATTGACGAGGCGCCACAGAAGATTTATAATATTTTTAGAAGCAAACAAATAAATTGGGTAGGGTGTTTATGAAAGATGTTATCGTACTTAAAGAGTTAGAGCAGATTAAAGCGATATCTCAGCAATATAGACTAGACATAATAGAAGCTTTTGATAATAAAGCGAAAACTGCAAAGCAGATTGCAGAAATGCTAGATGAGCCACACGGACGCGTAAATTATCACATAAAGATTTTAGAAAAAGTAGGCATCATCGCGTTGGTTGAAGAGGTTACGAAGTTTGGCGTCGTAGAAAAGTATTATCAACCTGTTGCAAAGAAAATAATAATCGATAGTAAGGCTGTGACGCTTGACGATGAGATGTCAGATTCCATCAATCACGTATCCGTAGCTTTTTTCGAATCCATCTCAAGGGATTTTTATGATTCGGTACACCATTATTCGGGTCCGATTACGCGAAAAATATCTCACTATGCAGATTATTATTTGACAGAGGAAGAAGCAAAAGAACTAAATGAAAAAATATCAACTTTAGTGGATCAATATGTAAAAGGCAAAGAAGATCCACGTCCAGATGCACAGCGTCATGGTATTGCCAATATGGTTTTTGCTATGCCAGATAAAACGTAGGAGATAAACATGCGTAACGTAAAAATTATTTTGGGCCTTATGTGCCTATTTTTTGTTTTATCACTTGTAGCGGCGTGTTCAAAACCGCAAAAAGTGGATGCGACCACTGAACCTGTGATTGAAACCACCACAGAAGAACCCATTGAAGTTGCACCGGTTATAGGCCGAGTGGACGCATTACGCGTGGCTATAAACCCTTTAACGGTTACCTTTAATCCATTTTATCCAAAATCAGAAGTGGATCAATGGTTATCTACGCTTGTCTTTGACGGTTTGTTAAAACGTGAAGGCGATGCATTTTTTGGTGTGCTCTCAGATGCTTGGTCTGTATCAGCAAATGGTAAAGTTTTTGATTTTACATTAAAAGAAGCAATCCAATTTCACGATGGTTCATCGGTGACAACAGATGATGTGCTATTTACGTATGAACAGCTTATGGCGGCATCACAACATCTTTTAGGCATATCTAATCTCACAGAAGT
The DNA here is from genome assembly GCA_927417275.1 of uncultured Clostridia bacterium. Lineage (GTDB taxonomy): Bacteria > Bacillota > Clostridia > Peptostreptococcales > Acidaminobacteraceae > Fusibacter_C. Next base: position 29,077 of record CAKMJV010000006.1, on the reverse strand, counting down.
AAATGTGGTAGATGAACGTGTGATTCAGTTTACATTTAATGCAGTGAGAGAGACCAATTATCAAATTTTTACGTTGCCAATTATATCAAAAAAGTATTATAGCCATAGCAATTGGTCGATTGATTCAGCAACTTTTGTGAATCCCATGGGAACGGGTCCATTTATATTCACTTCCTATGACGCCGAACAGGGTTTAAAACTGGTGGCCAATGAAAAAGACTGGCGTACCAACGATGTTGTCAAAGAGTTGGTATTGGTCCAAATGAACACCGCACAAGCTTATGAAGCATATAAACGCGGAGAAGTGGATATCTTCGACGCTACAAATAATCCCATTATACTAAATGAAATTGAAAATGCAGATATTGGGACGATTCAAACCAATTTAAGTGATATCATTACGTATATAGGATTTAATTACAGCCGTGGATTGCTTTCAGATCCTGCTCTAAGACAAGCGTTAAAGCGTGGTTTTGATAGAGAAACTTTTGCCGCAAATCAGTGGGGTGAAGGTGGTGCAGTTGTCGATGTGCTTTATACCAGTCAAAGTGAAGCGCTGCTTGCCAGTGAACCGCGTACAAATTTAACTTACGATCCTGAGCAAGCACGTATGGCTTTGGATGCAGCAGGATGGATCGACTCAGATGGCGATGGCATTCGCGATAAAAATGGGATTAATTTGGTTTTAAATTGGCTCGCGTTTAACGATGTTTCGTGGTCGTATAATTTAACTGAAACGGCAGCCGCTCAATGGCGTCTACTTGGTATAGATGTGCGAATTAGCTACGTTGATTATCGAACGATGTTGACTCAGCTTGAATCTAATGATACGTATGACTTGTGGAGCCTCGCTTGGGAGATGCCTGGCATGGCGACGCCAGACTTATTATTTGGCAGTGATGCGTTTTTTGCACGCTATAATTTTGGAGACTATTTAAATCCTGATGCAGATGCTATTTTTAATGCACTGAACCAAGCAAGTACAGATGAAGAGCGAAGTGCATTATATGATCAGTGGCATGCAATTTTTTTAGAGGATCTCCCCCTTTTACCAGTGAGTCAATTAAAAAACCAATGGGTTTTTGAAAAAAGGTTGTCAGAAATAAGTGTAAATGCGATGCAAAATTTAGGAGATGTTATTCGTCAGATTGAATTTGGAGGCAGACCGTGATTCAACTGGAAAAAAGCGACATAAAAAAAGTGATGGATGCTCTAGCGATAAAAAGTTGGGGCATCTTAAATTTAAACGATACGGGAGAAGACCAATTGGTTATCGCAGTGGCGCTGCCTTACCAACTTGAAGGGCGAATAAACCCGCCCGATACACATCTTTGTAAAGTGGATGCTTTTGCTTGGTCTTACGACTATCACGAAGTGGTTAAAAACGTGTTGAAGCAAGTAATTTCGAAATTAGAGGAAAATAGTGCACAGCGGTTTGTTAACCCGATGATTTATGTGGATCAATCGCCGTTTAACGATCAACAAATCGGTTATCGTGCAGGACTTGGACAGATGGGTAAAAACCATTTGCTCATAAATCCCGTTTATGGGACGCATTTTTTCATCGGTTATATGGTTGTCTCCGCGCAGATAAATGGTTTAACATCGACTGATGTAACGGTGACGGATATACCTTTTCTTCATCCTGCCTGTACGAACTGCGATCGATGTACGCGCGCTTGTCCCGCACAAATCTGTACGTTTGAACAGACCGATATGCGTCCTTGTATTTCTTCACTGACGCAAACAAAATCTGAACTGACTGTGACAGAGCGGCAGTTAATAGGTAGAAATATGTATGGCTGCAACATTTGTCAAAAAGTGTGTCCCCTTAATGAGCAAACGATGGACATACCCGGTATTTATCCGATTACCACGGATAATTGGGTGGATGCTTTTGCGATTTTAGAGATGAATAAGCGCACATTTAAAGAAAAGTTTGGACATATGGGGTTTGCATGGCGTAGTTTATGGATTTATAAGCGCAATGCGTTAATCGTTTTGGCAAACAGTGGCGATGTAAATCATTTGGATCGATTAAAAAACTATGCGTATTTAAATGCAGATGAAAATTTAAGCGCTACGTACATGTGGGCGATGGAAACATTGTCCGAAAAAATTTGAAGAATTATTCATAATGTTGAAATACAGGTGTTTAATGATATACTGAAAGTAGAGTGAAATCTTATTTAATATAAGAATGGAGGGTTAAAATGTCAAATGTACATGAATTAAATTACTTAAAAGATCAGGTGCAAGAATTAAAGGATCAAGGCGTTTATAGGGTGTTACCTATACTAGAAGGCGCAAATGAACCCGAAGTCATTTTAAACGGAAAATCAGTGATCAACCTATCTTCAAATAACTATTTAGGGTTTGCAAATCATCCGAGGTTAAAGAAGGCTGCTATTGAGGCAATCGAAAAATATGGTGTGGGTTCTGGTGCGGTACGTACCATCATCGGCAACATGGACATCCATGAAAAACTTGAAGTTGAACTGGCTGCATTTAAAAGAGAAGATGCGGTTATGGTTTTTCAATCGGGATTTAACTGTAATGCAGGCGCTATTCAAGCCATTACAAATAAAGGCGATTTAATTATTTCAGATGAACTCAATCACGCAAGTATAATAGATGGTGTGCGATTATCGCGTGCGGATAAAGCGGTATACAAACACAGTGACATGGCGGACTTGGAACGCGTATTGATGGAGAAAAGAAGCAACTTTGAAAATTGTTTAATTATAACAGATGGCGTGTTTAGTATGGATGGCGATCTCGCTAAATTGCCTGAAATCGTCGCACTTGCTGAAAAGTATAACTGCATGACGTATGTAGATGATGCTCATGGTTCTGGTGTCCTCGGAGAGAGTGGCCGTGGTACAGTGGATCACTTTAAACTTCACGGTCGAATCGATTTTACCATCGGAACACTTTCAAAGGCGATCGGCGTAATCGGTGGGTATGTTGCTGGTAGTAAAGTAATGAAGGAATGGTTGCTTCACAGAGGCAGACCCCTTTTGTTTAGTACGTCGCTGCCACCAGCTGCTGTAGGTGCTATTAGTGAAGCGGTGGCGATTCTCACTGAAACCACAGAATACACAGAGCGATTATGGAGCAACTCACGGTTTTTTAAAGCGGAACTCGGAAAATTGGGTTTTAACACTGGCGCGAGTGAAACGCCGATTACACCTGTAATTATAGGCGATGAGGCGAAAACAGTGGCGTTTTCTAAGAGAATGCTTGAACTAGGTGTGTTTGTTTCTCCGATTATCTTCCCTACCGTTCAAAAAGGCACTGGGCGTGTAAGATGTATGGTAACGGCTGCACACACAGAAGAACAACTTTCTAGAGCGGTAAAAGTATTTGAAGCCGTTGGCAAAGAAATGGCACTGATTTAAAAGGCATTAAAAGATTTATTTTAGTTTATTTAAGCATCTCAAAAAGCATCCTTTTTGAGATGCTTTTTGTTATGGATTAAATCGGTTGGGTATAATGCTTATAGAAATAAAGTTAAAAAAAGGGTATAATAGAAACACAGTGAGCATGTTTTATAATAAATGAGATGGAGGATGTTGGAGTTATGTATAATAAACAAGGTATTTTGCTAGAGAGTGGTACAGGTGAAGTTGAAATCTTACATTTCACAGTTGCTGGTGTCCATTATGCAATTAATGTTGTTAAAGTTAAAGAATTACTACAAATAGAAAATATCGCAAAAATTCCTAATGCACACCCTGCCGTTTCTGGCATCTCACTTATTCGTGGTGAAATGATATCCATCGTGGATTTACTCTATGTGCTAGAGAACACGAAAAATGAAAAAGTTAAAACGAGCATGACTTTGGTTTGTGAGTTTAATAAGATTAAAGTGGGCTTTGCTATAGAAGCGGTTTTGGGTATCCATAGAATTGGATGGAATCTCATTATGAAACCGGACGATTTAACTTCAAATTCGCTCATTATTGGCAACATTAACTTAAATGATCAAATTATCATGTTGTTGGATTTTGAGAAAATCGTTATGGACATTAACCCAAACACAGGCATCAACATGGATCGGATCAAAGACATCGAAGTGAAAGACCGCTCAAAAATCAAGGTTGCTTTAGCAGATGATTCGCCGATGATTCGAAAAGTATTGCTTGATACGTTAACTTCTGCGGGTTTTACTAAATTAAAGTTCTTTGATGATGGATTACAAGCTTACGATTATTTGATGATGCTCGCTGAGAAAAAGGGAGACAGTTTTACAGATGATTTGGATTTGTTAATCACAGATATAGAGATGCCTCAACTCGACGGTCACGCGTTGACGCGTCGTGTTAAAGAACATAAAATTTTGAAAAAACTACCTGTAATTATATTCTCATCTTTGATTACAGGGGATTTAATGCATAAAGGTGAATCGGTGGGTGCTGATGCGCAAATGAGCAAACCAGAAATTGAAAATTTGGTAAAACTCATAGATAAATTATTAAATATTCGAAAATAATTATATGAGCAAGTAAAAAGGATTGAAGCATGAAAACGCAACGTTTATAAAACGTTGTGTTTTTTTTTGTTTTTCATGTGTTGACTATTTATAGCGCATAAAGTATAATAAATCGAATGAAAAGTTTAATGATAGTAAACTAAAAAAAGGAGTGATTTGGTTGTGCAAATAGGTGAGAAAATTAAACGATTAAGATTAGAGAACAACCTAACTCAAGAAGAATTAGCAGATAGATGTGAGCTCTCAAAAGGCTTTATTTCTCAGTTGGAAAGAGATATGACTTCGCCATCTATAGCGAGTTTAATAGATATTCTAGAGAGTTTGGGCACAAATTTACAAGTGTTTTTCAGTGAAACCATCGAAGAAAAAATCGTTTTTAAAGCAGAAGACTTTTTTGAAAAAGAAGACGGTGATTTAGGTTATAAATTAGAATGGATTATTCCAAATGCACAGAAGAACATGATGGAGCCGATTATGCTTACCCTTGCACCAAATGGTGCTTATGAAGCACATGAACCTCATGAAGGTGAAGAGTTTGGATATGTACTTTCTGGTTCTGTGGTGGTTCGGTTGGGTAGCAAAAAGTATGTGGCAAAAGCGGGCGATACGTTCTATTATAAGGCGAACAAAGGACATGAAATCGTTAACAAAGGCAAACGTGAAGCGATGATCCTTTTGGTCGGAACGCCCCCTAATTTTTAGCAGTTGGAGGTAATCGTGAGTGACAAAATCGTTAAAGGGCTAAATATTACAAAAGAGTATAACGGTGTACCTGTGGTAAAAAACATCGATTTTTGGGTTAAGAAGAATCAGTTTTTGACGATATTAGGTCCAAGTGGTTGCGGAAAAACGACGACGCTGCGTATGATCGCAGGGTTTGAAACCCCCACCACAGGTCAGTTGTTTTTTGAGGGGAAAGACATAACCAATACCCCCCCATATATGCGTCAAATCAATACGGTATTTCAAAAATATGCTTTGTTTCCTCATATGAATATTTATGAAAACATCGCATTTGGTCTTAGAATAAACAAGTTAAATGAAAAGGAAATTGCATCAAAAGTATCAAAAATGCTTGAACTTGTAAATTTAAGTGGCTTTGAAAAAAGAAGCATACATTCACTCTCTGGTGGACAACAACAGAGAATCGCTATAGCAAGAGCATTGGTAAACGAGCCAAAAGTACTCCTTCTAGATGAACCGTTGGGTGCACTGGATTTAAAACTTAGAAAAGAAATGCAAATTGAACTCAAGAATATGCAACGAGAGTTGGGGATTACTTTTGTTTATGTGACACATGATCAAGAAGAAGCCCTTACCATGTCGGATAAAATCATTATTATGAATCACGGTGAAATTCAGCAAATCGGTTCGCCAACAGACATCTATAATGAGCCTGAAAACGCATTTGTGGCAGATTTCATAGGAGAAAGCAATATCTTAGAGGGTATTATGATTCGAGATTACTTGGTACAGTTTGCAGAGCGCGATTTTACCTGTGTAGATAAGGGATTTGGTGATAACACACCCATCGAAGTGGTGATACGTCCTGAAGACATCAAACTGGTAGCGCCTGAAGAGGGATTGTTAAAAGGGATCGTTAAGTCTGTGGTGTTTAAAGGCGTGCACTATGAAATGCTGGTTAAAGAAGCAGATAGAACATGGATGATTCACAGTACAACTATGGAACAAGAAGGCACACACGTAGGGCTTATGTTAACACCTGACGATATACACATTATGTCAAAGGAGGGTTAGTATGCTTAAGAAACTCGCATCTGGACCTTACCTTTTTTGGATCGCGATGTTTATCATCGTACCGATCTTGATGATTTTATTTTTTAGTATGGTAACAGTAGAGTCAGATGGTTCTTATACATTTACAGTATCAAACTATGTTAGAGCATTTGATCCTATTTATGTCACCGTTTTGCTTAGGTCTTTAAAAATAGCGGTTCAAGCAACACTGATCTGTCTGGTACTTGGTTATCCCATGGCGATGATTTTAGCAAAGATGGATCCGCGCTATCGCACCACTGCAGTTATGCTTTTCGTAGTGCCCATGTGGATGAATTTTCTACTTAGAACGTATGCGTGGATGACAATTTTGGGAAAAAATGGCGTTTTAAATGGCATCTTGTCTTTTTTTGGCTTGCCACAAATGACCTTTCTCTATTCAGAAGGTGCCGTTTTATTAGGTATGGTCTATAACTTTCTACCGTTCATGGTATTGCCGATTTATACTGTTTTGATGAAGATGGATAAGAGTTTAATCGAAGCCGCAGAAGACCTCGGGGGTAATAAAAAAACGGTATTCACAAAAGTGGTTCTACCACTTTCTTTACCGGGCATTTTATCGGGTGTTTCCATGGTCTTTATGCCAGCTGTAAGCACATTTGTCATTTCAAATTTACTTTACGGCGGTCAGTATATGTTAGTGGGTAACCTCATCGAGCAGCAATTTCTCGTGGTGAATGACTGGCATTTTGGATCGGCAGTAGCGATGATATTAATGTTGCTCATCTTAGTCTCTATGGCGGTTATGAACAAACTTGGCGGCAGTGGCGTTGAGGAGAAAGGGGTTAATCTATGGTAAATAAATTCATTAGAAGATTTTATACCTTTCTTATATTTGGTTTTTTATATGCACCTATAGCCGTATTGGCCGTATTTTCTTTTAACGATTCTAAATCTACGGCAAAGTGGGAAGGGTTTACACTGGATTGGTATCAATCGTTATTTAGTAATAATTATATTATGAAGTCTCTTTACTACACGGTTTTGGTGGCACTGATCGCATCGGTTGTGGCGACGATCATCGGTACATTTGCGGCTTTTGGTTTATTTTATATGAAATCATGGAAGCAAAAGGCGATATTAAACGTCAACTCTATACCGATCTTGAATCCAGATATCGTAACGGGCGTTTCATTGATGACGCTTTTTGTCGCACTGAATGTGAACTTAGGGCTTTTGACCATGATCATCGCACATGTTACATTTTGTATTCCCTATGTGGTGTTATCCGTTTTACCAAAACTGAAACAAATGCCAGGTGAAATGCTTGAGGCAGCCCTTGATTTAGGTGCAACACCTTGGTATGCGTTTAAAAAAGTAATTTTTCCAGAAATTAAACCGGGCATTATAACGGGTGCTTTAATTGCTTTTACCCTCTCGATCGATGACTTCGTCATCAGTTTTTTCACCACGGGAAATGGTGTAAGCAATTTATCCATCGCCATATATTCTATGGCAAGAAGAGGCATAAAGCCAGAAATCAATGCATTGTCGACACTGATGTTTTTAACAGTCTTGGTATTGATGCTCATTTTAAATAAGCGCACCAAGATTGAAGAGATATAATTGAATTTGAAGGGAGAAATAAATGAAAAAAATATTTGCAGTTGTATTATTGGTGGTTCTTATGGCATCACTTTTTACGGGTTGTTCGAACTCAGACCAAGTCGTTTTAAACGTTTATAACTGGGGCGATTATATTGATGAAGATATTTTCCAGCAGTTTGAAGAAGAAACGGGCATCAAAATCAATTATGAAACGTATGCAACCAACGAAGAAATGTACACGAAGATTAATAAAGGTGGCACACAATACGACATCGCTATTCCTTCAGAGTACATGATCGAAAAAATGATTAAAGAAGATTTATTAGAGCCTATTGACTTAACTAAAATTCCGAATTATGCTAATATTGACGATCAATTTAAAAATCTTTCTTTTGATCCGAACAATCAATATTCTGTGCCTTATTTCTGGGGTACAGTGGGTATCATCTATAATACAAACTTAATTGATGGACCGATAGATTCTTGGGACGTTTTATGGGATGAACAGTATGCACGTCAGTTTACCATGGTGGATTCACAGCGTGACTCAATTATGGTTGCACTTAAAAAACTTGGGTATTCTATGAATACTAAAAACTTAGATGAACTTGAAGAAGCAAAGCAAGCGCTTATTGAGCAAAAGCCTCTGGTTTTGGCTTATGTGGGTGATAACGTTAAGGATATGTTGATCAGTGAAGAAGCATCTATGGCTGTGGTTTGGTCAGGTGAAGCGAGTGCCGTAATCCAAGAATATGATTATTTTGAATATGCATTGCCTAAAGAAGGCTCTAACATGTGGTTTGATAACATCGTTATTCCAAAAGGTGCAAAGAACATCGATGCTGCGCATCAGTTTATCGATTTCTTAAGCCGTGGCGATATCGGATTCTTAAACGCCGATTATGTGGGATATGCTACGTGTAACATAGAAACCATGAAACTTATAGATCCAGCTTTAATCGGTACAACTTATGCGTACCCAGATAAAAATTTGCTTGAGAACTTTGAAATATTCCAAGACCCGGGTGATTTTATCGTCGAGTACGACCGTATTTGGACGGAGTTAAAAGCAAAATAGTTATAAAAACATCAAAAGCCCATCTCATATGGGCTTTTATGGTTTAGACACTGAGAGAGGAGTCTTTTAAATGATCATCGATGGCAAAGAAATAGCTAAAAAAATTAAAGCACAAGCACAGAATTGTTGTTCGAACTGTGCGAGAAAACCAAATGTCGTTGCTTTTATGTTAGGAGAAGATCCTTCTGCAGAATCGTATCTGCGTATGATCGAAAAAACTTGTAGAAGTGTAGATTTTGGTTATGAACTAATAAGGTTTGAAACTTCGATCTCAGAAGAAGCACTGTTAAATGCGATTATCGAAAAAAACTTAGATCGGCAAGTTGACGGTATTTTGGTGCAAATGCCGTTGCCAGAACATATCAGTGAAGAGCGCGTGATTATGACCATTGCACCCGAAAAAGATTTAGATGGATTTCATCCACTGAATGCAGGGCGGCTATTTAAAGGTGAGAAAGCCACACGTCCTTGTACGCCACTTGCTGTTATGACGATTTTTAAAGCGTTGGAAGTTGACTTAGATGGCAAATACATCGTGGTGGTTGGTAGAAGTAATATCGTGGGGAAACCATTAGCAGTTATGTTGATGCACCAAAATGCCACTGTAACCATCTGTCATTCAAGGACACTTGAGTTAGAGGCACACACAAAAAAAGCAGATATTATCATCGTCGCGGTGGGCATTCCGAAGTTCTTAACCAAAGAGATGGTCAGTGAAAAAGCGATCATCATCGATGTAGGGATGAATGAGGTGGATGGTCAAATGGTGGGGGATGTAGATTTTGAAAGCATGAAAGATTATGTGCAGATGATTACACCTGTTCCTGGTGGCGTGGGTCCTGTTACAAATGCTGTTTTACTACTTAATGTCATAGAACATTTTAAAGGGGTATAGATGTGAATTTTCTGGGGATCTTTATCGCAATTGGCTCTATAGTAGGCGCGGTGGCTTATTATTATAAAGACAAAGAGGGGCTACCAATCGAACCTTATAAAGATTATGAAGTTTTTTTAGAAGCAATGCTGGCCTATAAAGAAGAACATGGCGAGTATGCAAAGGATTTAAAAAAGCTACAACCTTTTATGCCCGAAGCACACCCCGTTAATTACAAAAGGTATGGCCTATCATTAGATGGAAAATTTTTAACGATTTTACATTTGCCAGAAGAAGAGGCTTTAAAAATTATTAATGAAATAGGTGGTGACTCTTATGTGAATGGCGTTTATACGTATTTGACACTTCGCCGAGTGAATGATCTTAGCCACATAAAACCCATCGCTCATTTCTCTATGAAACCGGATAATAAATTTACAACGACGACTTTTATTACGTATGATACCAATTCATGTGTAGCGGAAGATAATGAAATTCTAGAACGTAAATGGGAAAACAAGTTTGCAACTTTTAAAGAACCTGGTATATATACCATCCGGTTAAAAATAAAAGATAAAAATAACAACTGGTCTGACACCTTTGAACGCGAGATTAAAGTCACTGAAGAAATAGGCCTTAAAGCCATAGAGGCATATGATGGTTCGTTTTTTATGATTTTTAATAATGGGAAAGTATTATCAAGGGGTAAAAATGATTTTGGACAGTTGGGAATCGGCACACTGACCGCCGTTACAGATTTAAAATACAATTCGATGTATGATTCGGTAAGCAGCATCGCTTGTGGTGAAGGTTTTAACATCTTTAAGTTTTACGACGGTTCTGTGGGCAGTGCAGGTACAAATCGTAATGGTGAGTTGGCAACAGGTGATAAGACTTCACATAAAACCTTGGTTAGTGTTTGGGGGCTTCAAAACATCAAGCAAGTAGACGCGGGGAAAAAATTTGCCGCGGCATTGGATTATGAAGGCAATGTGTATGTTTGGGGTGACAACACCGATCATCAATTAATGAAAGAAGAAGTACCAGACTCTACCACACCGATAAAACTCGTGGGCGTTGAAGGAATCAAAGAAATCGCTTGTGGTTCAAATTTCGGCCTTGCATTAAAATATGACGGCACGGTAATGGCTTGGGGAGATAACTCCAGTGGTCAACTGGCTGTAGGGTATAAAGGCAGCGTACTAGAACCCGTGGTAACTTTATATACAAATGTGAAGAGTATCCATGCGGGTGACCGTTTTTCCTTGGTGATTACAGATACGGGCAAAGTCTTTGGTGCAGGGAATAATGCGTATGGCCAGTTGGGCAGTAAGGGCAAAGCGGAGATTTATTTTCCTACAGAAGTCTTAAGAATTAAAGATGTTGAGACGTTAAGGGTGCGCGAATCCTTAACTTTGGGAATTTTAAAGACGGGTAAAATTTACGTTTGGGGCAATTTTAACGGACCTGGTGCTAAACCCATCTTTGAACCTGTTGAAATTCCTGGTGTGAGTTATGCAAAAGCCTTTGCAAATAATGGTAAGAAGTGTTTTATATTGGATGTGAACAACGACTTTATCGTTATCACAGATACCAGTGGACGCTATGAAAAACGTAGATTGTATGATAATTTTTACGATTTTATGGAAATTGAAAGCGCAAATGGCAAATAATCATGTATAATGGAGTTAGAGAAAATATATGGATTCAAATGACTTGTCTTTATGATAGGAGGATGCATTATGCGTGAACGTAGACGTGCAAATAGAGTGAATTTTAATGCGGTGATCACCATCGATGAAGTGTATAATCAAGAACGCGTAATTAAGGGACAACGCGAAGTTCCGATTCATGTTTTGGACATCTCTAAGGGTGGTATCGGCTTTATCGCGCAAGAAGAGTTGCCGTTAGATTATTATTTTAATGCAAAAATAGATTTGGGAAATGGCAAGCAGTTTTACAGCGTATTAAAGATCACACGCTTTGAAGAAAAAGAAGATGGCTATAACTATGGCTGCGAATTTACAGGCCTTGCTGATATCCTATCTTTGTACATCGATGAATTCGAAGAGGAAGTTTCTCAATAACGCTAAAACTTTGGCTACTGTGCATGCAGTAGCTTTTATATTCTAATTAAAAGAGGAAAATATGAAAGACTTACGCAACTTAACCAAAGAACAGTTGATGGAACTGGCTATAAAACTAGGTGACAAAGCCTTTAGAGGCAAACAACTCTATGAGTGGATTACAAAAGGCGTTTCATCGTTTGATGAGATGACGAATATGCCTACGTCATTTAAGCAGAAGTTAGCTGATTCTTCTTATCTAGATAATTATAAGATTTTAGAACACCATGTGGCGAAGGACGGTACGATTAAAGCGCTTGGTGCACTTCATGATGGCAACATCGTAGAGTCCGTATTTATGACGTATAAACACGGTAATAGCGCTTGTATTTCCACGCAAGTGGGCTGCAAAATGAAATGCACTTTTTGTGCCTCTACTTTAAATGGCGTGGTGAGGAGTTTGACGGCGGGTGAATATTTAGGTCAACTCTATGCCCTTCAAAAATTAACGGGTAAACGGATTAACAATGTGGTTTTAATGGGCAGCGGCGAACCACTGGACAACTATGAGGCATCTGTTCGTTTTATTAAAATGGCATGTGATGAAGAAGGACTCAATATATCGGGTAGAAACATTACTTTGTCCACATGTGGACTCGTCCCTGAAATTATGAAATTGGCAGACGAAAAACTCCAGATCACTTTGGCAATCTCACTTCACAACCCCTTCCAAGAGGAACGCGCTGAAATTATGCCTATTACGCGAAGATATGGGATTAAAGCACTTATTGAAGCCGTGGATTATTATATTAAGCAAACCGGTCGACGTGTGACTTTTGAATATGCACTAATCGATGGAATAAACGATTCTAACTTGCATGCAGAGCAATTGGGCGTACTACTACGTGGAAAACTGGTCCATATTAATTTGATTCCCGTTAATGCCGTTAAAGAAAAAGCGTATCGTCCGACGCAAAATGATAAAATTTATGGATTCAAATCGCTTTTAATGGATAAATATAATATTAATACCACAGTGAGAAGGGAGTTGGGGTCGGATATTAATGCCGCGTGTGGTCAACTTCGAAACAGTAAATTGTAAACACGAATTTAATACGCAAAAATAAATTTAATGTTTTGAAGGAGAAACAATTATGTATCTAGAATAATACAATAAGGGTGAAAAAACGAGGAGGAGATTAAGATGGTGACTTTAATTGCAGGAAAAAAAGGTTCTGGAAAATCTAAAGAAATCGTTAAACAGGCAAATGATGAACTCAATACGACTAAAGGTAATTTGATTTTCATCGACGATGATAATCGTCCGATGTACGAATTACATCACGACATTCGCTTTATCAATTTAAGTGAGTTTCCGATTACAAATTCATGTGAGTTTTTAGGTTTTATTTGTGGTTTAATCTCCAACAATTATGACATCGAAAAAGTATTTATCGATGGTATTATGAATACGGTAAAAATGACGAGTCAAGAATTAGCAGATTGGTATGTTAGAATAGAAGATATTGCAACCGCTTACGATATAAATTTTATCATTACACTTAATTATGAAAATGAAATTCCAGAAGGGTTACATCGTTTCTTGAATTAATAAATAAAAGGCAAAAAAATAACAGGTCCTATAAATGGTAAAGGACCTGTTTTGTTTGCCATTAAAATCAAATAAACCTTTTTCCTAAGTAGCGTTTGATGAGTTCTTCATCTGAGAAGGCATCGATGGTAAACTCTTGATCGGTTTCTTCCAAATAAACGATGACTTCGGTGTCGCCTTGTTTAAACATTTTTACGACCGTATCCTCGGTAACGGTTCGGAGTTTGTTTTTATGGTGTTTGATTTTTTCAAATTCTTTGACGTATATGGCACCTGTTATGCCAATGATTTTCGTGTAACGGTTCATACTGCCTCCCTAATTCTATAGAACCATTATACATGAAGTTGATAAAAAATGTCAGAGGGATTTAATAAAAGTTTACGAATTGTATCGAATAATTTAAATCTTTTTAGTGCCAATTTTGCTATAATTAAGTTAGTACAGAGCAAAATCTGGAAGGAGATTAATATGAAGCACAAGAAAAACATAATGGTCTGTGTCACACAACAAAAGTCGTGTGAAAGACTCATCGAATATGGTGTTAATCTGGTATCAAATGAAACAGATGAATTACATGTGATACATGTTGTGAAAGAGAACTGGAAGTATTTTGGACAGCTTGAAGAAAAAGATGCATTAGACTATCTTTTTGAAGCCTCTAAGAAAAATCAAGCGATGTTAACGGTATTAAAAGCAAAAGATATAGAAAAAGCACTATCAGATTTTGCAGAAAAAAATAAAATAACGGACATTATTATGGGTGAATCATTTGAAGGCAGTGAGCAACAAAACATGATTAATAGGCTACAAGAAAAAACGCAAATACAGGTCAGGTTCCAAATTGTCCCTTTAAATTTTATAGAAGAGTCAGAAATTGTGGTACTAGAGAATGTAAATTAAACAGCATTATGTAAGAGAAACGTAAAATCTACGTTTCTTTTTTTGTTTATATCTTGTAGATATAAATTTTTTTTTATAGAATAGTTACAAAATCGTTTTAAATGTTTGAAAAGCATATAAAAAGGTTATACAATCTTTGGTGAGAGAATATCTTTCTACATACCAAAAAGGGAGGTTTCAAATGAAAAAAGTACTCAGTATGATTCTTGTTCTAGTGATGATCTTTTCGTTGTCAACAGTAACGATGGCAGCAGATGATCAAGTAACCATTACCATCGTTCATACCAACGACACGCACGCGCGTGTTGAATCTGGTAACGGCATCATTGGTTTTGCAAAAATATCTACGAAAGTAAACGAGCTAAGAGAAGCAAATCCCAATTTACTATTAATTGACGCAGGGGATGTATTTCACGGTCAAACCATCGCAACACTTGTAAGAGGGGAATCCATCGCTAAGATTTTAAACGTTATGAAATATGACGTGATGGTTCCAGGTAATCACGACTTTAACTATGGTCAAGAGCGTCTTTTAGAGTTAAAAGACATGCTTGACTTCCCGATGTTGGCAGCAAACATTTCAAAAGAAGACGATTCACAGCTTTTAGATGGCTATATGATTAAAGAAATTGATGGCGTAAAAGTAGGTGTTTTTGGTTTATCTACACCAGAAACGGCTTATAAAACACATCCTAAAAATGTGGAAGGCTTAACATTTGATAATCCGATTGAAAAAGCGAAAGAAATGGTAGCGCTTTTGAAAGATCAAGTAGATGTAATAATCTTGGTGGGTCATATCGGTGAAGATGAAGGTTCTGAATTTACATCTAAGAAAATCATCGCAGAAGTACCTGGTATCGATGTATTTGTCGATGGCCATTCTCATACTTTAAAGCCTGAAGGCGAAATGGTAGAAGAAACTTTATTGGTACAAGCAGGTGCATACGATGAAGCATTTGGTATCGTAAACTTAACACTTGTAGGTGGTAAAGTAACTGCTAAAACAGCAGAACTTTTCACAGTTGAAGATGCGGTTGACGTGGTAGAAGATCCTACTGTCATCGCAGCAATCGCTGATATAAAAGCAGCAAATGATTTAATCACTAATGTATTAGTCGGTACAACTTCTGTTATGTTGGAAGGCACTAGAGAAGTGGTTAGAGCTGGAGAATCAAATCTTGGTAACCTCATTACCAATGCGATGCTTTATGAATCAGGTGCACAAATCGCGCTTACAAACGGCGGCGGTATACGTGCTTCTATTGAAGCTGGGGAAATTACGGTTGGTGATGTAATCACTGTTTTACCTTTTGGTAATTATATCGTTACTTTAGATGTATTGGGTTCTGATTTAATCTTAGCGCTTGAAAACGGCCTTACAGATTATCCTGCTGCAAAAGGTGCATTTCCTCATGTAGCAGGTATTAAGTTTACATTTGACCCTTCAAAACCAGCGATGTCGCGTGTAACAAGTGTAATTTTTGAAGGTAAAGAAATTGATCCAAATGCATACTATTCAGTGGCTACAAATGACTTTATGGCAGCAGGCGGCGATCAATATACTTCTTTAGGCATATCTGCTCAAACGGGTCAGTATGCAGCGCTTGATGAAGCTTTAATCGCTTATCTTGAAACAGTTGATGCTTCGACAGTAGCTGTTGAAGGTCGCGTAAATGTAGTTGAAGCAGTTGCACCAGAAGAAGCAACTGAAACTGAAATGTACACAGTTGTTTCGGGTGATATGCTTTGGAAAATCGCACAAAAATTTGGCACGACATGGGAAAAAATTGCTGAAGTGAACAACTTAAGCAATCCAAATCTAATTTTCCCTGGTAATGTGTTTATTATTCCAGCAAATTAAGATTAGATGATATAATTTAGAGAAGCCTCAAAATGGTTTTTGCCATTTTGAGGCCTCTTTTTGGGTTTGGGGTTGGCGTTAATAAGAGTTCAAATTGCTGTGCCGATGTGTTAAAATAGAATAGGTTAATAAAGTTGAAGGTGCGATATGTCATATAAAAAGTATAGTGATGCCATGGTGGCTCATTATGGTGAAAAAGTATATAAAATTCCTGTGAATTTGCCTATTACCTGTCCAAATCGAGATGGTACTTTAGGTACTGGTGGCTGTATCTTTTGCGGTGAAGTGGGTGCGGGGTTTGAAGCACAACCTGCACATTTATTAGTAAAAGATCAAATCCAGAAAAACATTTTAAATATAGAGAAAAAGTATAACGCGCATTTGTTTGTGGTATACTTTCAAAATTATACGAACACTTATATGGCGCTTGAACTTTTTAAAAAAGTCATAGCAGAAGCCTGCATAGAAAATGTAGTAGGCTTAAGCATTTCCACGCGACCGGACTGTATTTCTGTGCCCTATTTAGAAGCGCTCAAGGCTATAAAAACGCAATATCATGTGGCGATCGAAATAGAATTGGGTTTACAGTCTATTAATATCAATACCTTAAAAAAAATCAATAGAGGCCATGGTTTAGCAGATTACATACAAGCAGTGAACCAAATCAAGGCATATGGTTTTAGTATCTGTACACACCTAATCGGGAACTTGCCTTGGGATACTGAAGATGATTTTTATGAAGCCGCACGCATGCTCAATGTGCTTGAGATCGATGCTGTTAAAGTGCACTCACTTTACGTTTTAAAAAACACTGTTTTAGGGGATTTGTATGAGCATCATGCTTTTCAAATGATCGATGCGGATACTTACTTAGAACGCCTCATTCATTTTATAAGGTTGTTAAATCCAGAAATCGTTATTCAAAGATTATTTGGTCGCGCACCAGAAGAGTTAACACTTTTTTGCAACTGGGGTATGAGTTGGCGTAAACTTCAAAACAGATTGGAACAACATATGCAGACAAATGGATATAAGCAAGGTGATTTATATAGCAGAGGAGGCATCTTATGAACGTCTTAAAAGAATGGAAAACGTTGCTGATTCCTTATGAACAAGCCGTTGAAGAACTTAAAGTAAAGTTCAAGGCCATACGTAATCAATACAGAGAGTTAAGTGAATATTCACCCATCGAGTTTGTGATGGGGCGTGTTAAGAAAATATCCAGTATCATCGAGAAGGCAGATCGTCGAAGCATCCCCATGGAGTTTTTAGAAGAGCAGATGGAAGACATCGCTGGTATACGTATCATGTGTCAGTTTATCGATGACATCTATGATGTGGTAAGTTTGATACAAAGTAGAAACGGTAAGGATTTTACCGTTTTGTACGAAAAAGACTATATTCAAAATCCTAAGGATAGTGGCTATAAGAGTTACCACATCATTATAAAGTACCCAGTTCAAACGGCACTAGGCACAAAAGAAATCCTAGCAGAGTTACAAATCAGGACGCTCGCCATGAATTTCTGGGCGACCATCGAGCATTCGCTAAATTATAAATATAAATCGCACATTCCTGAAGACATCATCGAACGCTTACGCAAATCGGCGCAAGCGGCAACCAGTTTAGATTTAGAGATGATGGAAATCAGTAGAGAGGTCATAAATGCGCAATTGATGTTTGAGGAAAAATCTAACACCATTCGCGACATCATCACCAACATACAACTGCTTTTTACGCAGGGGAAAGAATCTGAGGCGTTGGATTTTCAGCGCAGATTTGATAACATTAAAAATAATGACAATATGTTTGAGTTTGAAGTGTTACTCACTGAAATTAAGCGCAGTTTACCACGCTATAATCTCTTTGAAAAAGGAAGATTGATATGAAGTCATGGATGGCTAATCTGTTTGTGAATAAGATTAGAAAAGCGATTGATGACTATGAAATGATAAAGCCTGGAGATCGCATTTTGGTGGGTGTATCTGGAGGCAAAGACAGTTCACTCCTATTATATGCACTACATGCACTTTCTCACTATAAAATTTATGATTTTCAGGTGATGGGCTTAACGGTTGACCATGGTTTAATCGGGAATCTGGATACGTATGTCAAACATTGTGAAACGCATCAAATCCCGCATGCGGTTTATAAAGAACATTATGCTGTGGATTTGGCACATGGGCAGTCTCATGCACCATGTTATACGTGTTCTCGCCTAAGAAAGGGCATTATCAAGCGCTATGCATTGGAAAATGGGTATAATAAAATCGCGCTTGGCCACACGCAAGATGATTTGGTGGAGACTTTTTTTATGAACATCATACAGCATGGCAAATTAGCCACCATGCCACCCATTTCTACCATAGAAGCGGAGGTAACGATGATTCGCCCGCTGATGTACCTCGATGAACGGTCGATTATAAAGTCGATAGAAAATTTGGCGTTTCCATTAATGATGGATACCTGTACATTTGCTGAAAATCGGTTAAGAAGCCGCGCCGATGCACTCATACGAGAAATTGAATTGACAGTCCCTCATTTTTCAGATAAAGTGATACAAGCGCTCGGTAACATCGATCACGAAAGATTGTTATAAAGGATGAAATATGGCATTATTTGTAATTGGTGATTTGCATTTAAGTTTCGGTGCAGATAAGCCCATGGAAATTTTCGGTGCGCATTGGGATGCACATTATGATAAAATAAAAGAAGACTGGTTAGAAAAAGTGGGTGCAGAAGATACCGTGATTTTACCAGGCGATATTTCATGGGCCATTTCATTTGAAGGCGCTAAGATCGATCTCGACTGGATCGAAGCTTTGCCAGGTAGAAAAATCATCTTTAAAGGCAATCACGATTATTGGTGGGTGTCTAAAAGTAAGATGGACCGAGTTTTCAGCCAAATGGAGTTTGTTCACAACTCATTTACGACATACGAAGATGTAGCCATATGTGGCACCAGAGGCTGGATCTGTCCAGGGGAGGATTTTACCGAAGCAGATGAGAAAATCTATAAACGAGAGGTTTTGCGTTTAGAAAATTCACTGAAGCAAGCCGTTAAAGCAGGCTTTGAAAAAATATATGGCGTGTTACATTTTCCGCCAACAAATGAAAAAAAAGAGCGTTCAGGGTTTACAGATTTATTTGAAAGTTATGGTGTGAAACAAGTGTTTTATGGACATGTACATGCCAAAAGTAATTTTAAAAATGCGCTGAATGGCACGTTTAGAAGTATTAATTATACATTGACGTCTTGTGATTATCTCGATTTTAAGCTCTTGCAGTATGCTGGAGAACAGGACAGGAAAGGGTAAGTCTTTGAAACATTTAAGTACACATGAAATTGAAGCGCTGTGTTCGAAGCGCATTGAACTAATCGAACAACTTGAAGTGGGGTTACTTTCCAAAGAAGATTTTATCATGGAAAATTATCAAATGATGCAACCTTTTCAAAGGGTTTCATACGAAATTAGAAGCCTCGAAGAAGGGGTGATCAAATACCACTACTTTAATACCATGGCAAAAAAACTTATGATTGAAGCAGATGCCATCGAATTCAAAGCGCCAGACCAATGTTCAAGATTGCGTTCTGAAGCGTTTGAGTATTACGTAAAAAAAGATAAAATTACGCTGAACATGTTGGAGTTTATGGGCTATAAAGGTGTAGAAGCATATTTTATTCATATGCAATCTCGCTCTTTAGAAGGGCATATCTACGAAATTAGGTTTAATCACCACGAAAAAGTGGTATTACATTCAAAAGACCGTAAAATCCTCTATAAGCTAAAGGCGGCGAATTGTTTTATAGAAGAACGTCAAGAGTCTATTATACAGGATTACGTGAATACGAAGATTTACTAGTTGAAACTTTTTGGGTTGTGAGAAAAAGGAGGCGTTATTATGGAAGCAGTAAAAATGCTAGAAGTTGGCACCGTTCACACATTACAAAAGAAAGTTACCATTGATGATACTTCGCTTAAGTTTGGCAGTGGCAAAATAGATAATCTTTTTGCTACGCCGCGGCTTGTTGCTTTTTTAGTGGAAGCCAGTTCATCGATGATAGACCCATCTCTACCAGAAGGCTACGTTTCCATCGGGCATCATGTAGAAGTGGATCATTTCAAACCGTCTACCTTAGGGGCAACCATCACGGTGGAAGTACGGATCGTAAAAGTTGAAAACTGGAAGTATACCATTCATATGAAAGCGTATGATGATTTCGGTCAGATCTGCGTCGGTAAACATACGCGCAGTGTGATTCAACATAAGATATTAATGGACAAAGCAACTTTAAGAGAAATAATATTAGAAAACGAGGAATAGCATGCAAAACTTTAAAGACATTGATGCCATCATCTTTGATTTGGATGGTACCCTAATCGACTCTATGTGGATTTGGAAGCAAATTGACATCGATTTTTTAGAAAAACGCGGCATCACATTACCTGAGGATTTACAAAAAGAAATTGAAGGCATGAGCTTTACTGAAACGGCCAATTATTTTATTGACCGTTTTCATTTGACTGAACCCATAGAAATCATCCAAGCCGAATGGAACGAAATGGCGCGTCACTTTTACAGATCACGCATCGCACTGAAAGAAGGCGCAAAGCAAATTCTAGAAAGTGCCAGCCAGTGCGGCATCAAACTGGGCATCGGCACCAGTAATTCACGCGATCTATTGACAGAAGTGGTCACGGCACACGGTATTCACACCTATTTCGGCTCCATGCGCACATCGTGTGAAGTAAAGCGCGGTAAACCCGCACCCGATATTTTCTTAAAAGTGGCGGAAGACTTAGGGGTAGAGCCCCATCGCTGCCTCGTTTTCGAAGACACACACGCAGGTGTACAAGCGGCTAAAAATGCAGGCATGAAAGTTATCGCCATTTATGACGCGCTTTCTGAGCCCTATATGGACGTTATCAAAGCAGACGCAGATCATTATATTTATCGCTTTACTGAACTTGAAAATCCATCGATTTGATGGATTATTTTTTTAACGGAGGCATCTAACTTGAAAAAAGGACAAGAACTAAACTTGATTATCAATCGCGTAAAATATCCAAATGTCGGCATCGGCTCGTTCGAAGACCAAGACATACGCGTCAAAAACGTACTCAAAGGACAAGAAGTCTTATGTCGTATTAGCAAAAAGAGAAGCGGTCGCGTGGAAGCACGTGCTCTTGAAGTGATACAGCGTGCACCAAACGAGCAGCCTTCGTTTTGCGAGCATTTTAATGTTTGCGGCGGTTGTATGCTCCAAACCCTCAGCTACGAAGACCAAGTCAAAGCAAAGATGGAGAGCGTTCGCAACCTGTTTGATGAAGCGTGCCTCCCGCTAACCTTTAATGAGATGATCCACAGTCCCGAGCATTTTGAATACAGAAATAAAATGGAATTTTCTTTTGGCGACGCCTTTAAAGACGGTCCGTTAACACTGGGCATGCACAAAAAAGGCCATCATCACGATGTGGTGAACGTGCCGTTTTGTCACCTGGCAGATGCGGACTTTCGAACGGTTCAGACGGGTGTCCTCGCCTATGCCACAGAAAACGGCCTCTTAAAATACAACAAGCGCAGCAACATCGGATTCTTACGCCATTTGGTGGTTCGGAAAAGTAAAGCCACAGGTGAAGTCATGGTGGCTCTCTCTGCTACCACCCAAGCCGCAGACGCCGATGGCAATGCTTTCGATCAACACGCCTTTGCCCAGTACATGCTTACATTGCCACTGGAGGGCACACTTGCCAGCCTACTCTATGTAAAAAATGACGGTCTTGGCGATGTGGTTTCAGGTGAAATCGTGTGTTTACACGGACAAACGCATATCACTGAAAAAATACTGGGACTCTCCTTTAAAATCACTTTGTATTCGTTTTTCCAAACCAATTCACATGGGGCAGAAAGACTTTACCAAACCGCCATGGACCTGATTCCAAACCTCGATGACAAAATCTGTTTTGACTTATTTAGCGGTACAGGTACCATCGGTCAAATCATGGCACGCGCTGCTCGCAAAGTTATCGGTGTAGAAATCGTAGAAGATGCCGTGAAAGCCGCACGTGAAAACGCAAAACTCAACGGCCTTGATAACTGCACCTTCTTATGCGGTGACGTTTTTAAGGTGCTTGAAACTGTCACGGAAAAACCCGAGGTAATCGTCGTAGATCCTCCCCGCAGCGGCATGGGTGAGAAAACCACCGCGCATATCGCCTCATACGGCATCCCCGAAATCGTGTACATTTCGTGCAACCCTTCCACACTCTTAGAGGACTTGGTGGTGTTTGGGAAGTATGGGTATACGGCTTCAAATGTGACGCTGGTGGATATGTTTCCGTGGACGGGTGGTGTGGAGAGTATTGTAAAGCTACAAAAGAAATCTATGTAGAAATCGTTGAATTTACACACTTTGTCAAGTTTTGGACCTTTGAAGTGAAACCCGATTTATCAAGAGAAAAGCATCTTGTGAGTCGGATGAGCGTTTCAGCTGGTGTATACCTGGACGTAGGGTACACAAAGCAATTTATAGATGAAAATGAATAATATAGTCAAGATATTTAGGGATGCTTATACAATGAGTGTCCCTTTTTCTATGTAAATCAAGGAGGACTGAAAATGGCAGAGATTATCGCAATTTTTTAAAAATTGTTAAAACTTAATATGAATTCAAAATGAGATTTTATCTCCGAAAATCATGAGGATTAGTTCTTTTAAACTTAAATTTGGAGACTTCAAACAAACCGGATTAATTTAGAAATATTCCGGTTTGTTTGAATCTGGAGAAGCTATGAATTACTTGATTTTCACCTCGTTCACGATATTTGAAGCATATATTCAAATGGATTTTTGATGAATGTGAAATTTATTTGTATTCTTCATAAAATCTACATAAAAGCATGTGATAATTAAAGCAACAAATACCCCCACGGGGTATAATTGCAAGTGATTGGAGTGAAGAATGATGAATTTTGTACAGTTAAAGATAGGTGGTATGACTTGCTCAGCATGTGCGAAAGCCATCGAAAGAGCCGTTGGAAAATTACCAAATGTTAAAGATGTTTCTGTAAACTATGCAACGGAGAAATTGAGTGTGACATATGATGAACAGAAATTGGCACTTGATGAGGTCAAGAAAGCAGTTATAAAAGCAGGATATGAAGTAATTGAAGCAGAGACTGGGAAAGAAATTACCATCCCAATAGGCGGCATGACATGTTCTGCGTGTGCGGTAGCCATTGAAAAAGCAACGGGAAAACTACCGGGTGTCGAAATGGCTTCCGTAAATTTTGCCACAGAAAAGCTTAAAATTAAGTATGATTCAAGAAAACTGAGAATTTCAGAAATAAAACAAGCAATCGTTAAAGCGGGGTATCAACCTCTAGAGATTGATAACACACAGCAAATAGATGGCGATAAACTTCGTAAAGAAAAAGAAATCAAAATATTGTGGAGAAAGTTTATCGTTTCGCTCATATTTTCAGTACCACTTCTCTACATTGCAATGGGTGGCATGCTAGGGTGGCCACTACCTTCGTTTTTAGCTCCAATGCAATACCCACTCGTATATGCTTTGGTAGAATTAGTTCTTACCATCCCAATTGTAGTAGCAGGTTATCGCTTTTATACAGTTGGATTCAACGCAATATGGCGAAGACAACCCAATATGGATTCGCTAATTGCTATGGGAACAACGGCAGCAGTTTTATATAGTGTTTATTCAACTTACAGAATTTCGCAGGGCGATTTTCATTTTGTAGAAGATCTTTATTTCGAAACAGCTGGCGTCATCATTACGCTGATTTTACTTGGAAAGGCTCTGGAGGCAGTTTCTAAAGGCCGTACTTCAGAAGCTATCAAAAAACTGATGGGTTTAGCACCGAAAACAGCGATAGTCCTTCAAGGAGATCAAGAGATTGAGATACCAATAGAGGAAGTCGAAGTAGGTGATATCATCATTGTAAAACCAGGTTCAAAAATTCCTGTAGATGGTGAAATTGTTGAAGGTCATACTTCTGTAGATGAGTCCATGCTTACAGGTGAAAGCATGCCTGTTGAAAAATTTAAAGGTGATAAAGTCATCGGTGCAAGTATCAATAAAAACGGTTCCATTAGATTTAAAGCGACACGGGTTGGAAGTGATACCGCGTTAGCTCAGATTATTAAACTCGTTGAAGATGCTCAGGGCTCAAAAGCACCAATCGCTCATTTAGCGGATGTCGTTTCCGGATACTTTGTACCTGTTGTATTTGTTATAGCAACCTTGTCAGCTTTACTTTGGTATCTAAGTGGCGAATCAGAAGTATTTTCACTTACTATATTTATTGCAGTACTCGTTATTGCGTGTCCATGTGCACTTGGTCTTGCAACACCGACAGCTATTATGGTCGGAACAGGCAAAGGCGCGGAGAATGGGGTTCTCATTAAAGGTGGTGAGGCCCTCGAAGTTGCCCATAAAATAAAGACTATTGTATTTGATAAAACTGGAACAATAACGGAAGGTAAACCTCAAGTTACAGATATCATCGTTTCTGATAGCCTTGATAGTAATGAATTGTTAAGACTCGCTGCATCTGCAGAAAAGGGCTCTGAACATCCACTCGGGGATGCAATTGTAAAAGGTGCTGAGAAATTAAATCTTTCATTGTACAAAGTAGATCAATTTCAAGCAATACCTGGACACGGCATTCAAGTGACAATCAACGGACAGATGCTATATTTGGGAAATAAGAAACTTATGAACGGAAAAGGCATTGACTTAAATGGTTATACAGAACATGCAGATCGATTGGCAGAAGAGGGTAAGACGCCAATGTATGTTTCTATAGACTCAAAACTTAAAGGTCTAATTGCGGTTGCAGACGTTGTAAAACCTTCAAGTTTAGCAGCGATCAAGACGCTTCATAAAATGGGCATAGAAGTGGCTATGATAACAGGTGATAACCGTAAAACGGCTGAAGCGATAGCTAAGCAAGTAGGCATTGACCGCGTTCTTGCAGAAGTTCTGCCTCAGGACAAAGCCAACGAAGTTAAAAAGCTTCAGTCAGAAGGAAAAAAAGTCGCAATGGTTGGTGATGGCATAAATGATGCACCCGCACTTGCGCAAGCAGATATTGGCATTGCAATTGGAAGTGGAACAGATGTTGCGATGGAATCAGCTGATATCGTCTTAATGCGAAGTGATCTTATGGATGTTCCAACGGCGCTTCAGTTGAGCAAAAGTACGATTCGAAATATAAAGCAGAATCTCTTCTGGGCTTTTGCCTACAACGTAGCAGGTATCCCTGTCGCCGCAGGTCTTCTTTACGCATTTGGTGGACCTAAACTCAATCCAATTATTGCAGCTGCAGCCATGTCTTTAAGCTCGGTTTCGGTATTAACCAATGCATTAAGACTTAAGAAATTTAAACCGTTTACAAAAGAAGAAGATAAAAGTTTTCAAAGTGTAAATGTTCAGGTATATGAAAATGTCAAAATTGTTACTGTAACTGAAGCTATTTAAGTGAAGTGTTGGAAGTTGCCCAATGATGCAATTTTCATAAGAAACTAATAAAAAAGAAAGAGGTAAATAATATGAAAAAAGAGATTTTAATATCTGGGATGACTTGTGGTCATTGTGTAAAAAGAGTAGAAAATGCATTACTTGAAATTGATGGTGTAAATTCAGTAGTCGTTAGTCTCGAAGAAAAAAGAGCGACGATTGAAGCAGATGACAAGATTGAGGATCAACTTTTAAAAGATGCTATTGATGATGTTGGCTATACTGTGGAAGCAATCCAATAATTACGCAAAATTAAAAACATAATATACTGACCCTCTTTCAATGTATTTTTGAAGGAGGGTCAGTATTGTTTCACAAATTGCTAATGTTTTGCAATGCAATCAATGGGTACAATCTTTACAAGACTGTCATTTAAATCAATTACTGAAAAGGAGTGATTAAATTGAGCGAAAACAATATGCATAAAGGTCATAATCAAGAAGATCATAATATGAAAGAGCATAATCACAGTAATCATGAACACGATAAAAGCCTTCAAGAAAATAAAAATGATCATAGTCAACATGATGATCATAGTCAACACGATCAAACTAAACATGGCGAGAGCCATCATGACCATCATGCAATGATGGTAGAGGATTTTAAGAAAAGATTCTTTGTTTCATTATTTATTATGGTACCAATTCTTGTCCTTTCACCGATGATCCAAATGTTTCTAGGTGTAGATTGGCGTTTTACAGGGGACGCGTATTTATTGTTTGTCTTGTCAACCATCCTATTTATCTATGGTGGGAAACCATTTTTAAAAGGCGCTGTTGATGAATTGAAAAGTAAAAATCCTGGAATGATGACACTGATAGCCTTTGCAATTTCGGTTGCGTACAGCTATAGTGCTGTTGCTGTATTCACAAAGATTGGGAATGACTTCTTCTGGGAACTCGCAACACTGATTGTCATCATGCTATTGGGACACTGGATCGAAATGAAATCGGTTTTAGGTGCTTCTAGGGCATTGGACGAATTACTTAAATTAATGCCAGAAGAAGCGCATCTCATAGATGAAAATGGAAACCAAAAAGATGTGCCTGTAAGTAGCTTGAAAACAGGAGATGCAATTTTGGTAAAGCCAGGTGAAAAAATACCGATTGATGGTGATGTATTTGATGGCAATTCTGAAGTGAATGAATCGATGATTACTGGTGAGTCCGTTCCAGTTGACAAAGCAAGCGGTGACGAAGTCATCGGTGGTTCAATAAATGGAGAAGGTGTTCTCAAATTTAAAGTGAGTAAAGTTGGCGATGCTACTTTCTTATCACAAGTCGTTCGCTTGGTAAGAGAAGCCCAGGAATCAAAATCGCAGACACAAAGATTAGCGGATTTGGCTGCTAAGTGGTTGTTTTATATTGCAATTGTAGCTGGAACGATCACGTTTTCATCATGGATGGTGTTGGGTAAAGGCGTTGCTTTTTCTATTGAAAGAGCAGTTACCGTCATTATTATCTCTTGTCCTCATGCTCTCGGATTGGCGACACCACTAGTAACAGCTGTTTCCACAAGTATTGGTGCTAAGAATGGACTACTGATTAGAAACAGGAATGCTTTTGAGAATGCTCGAAAAGTGAACTCAGTTGTCTTCGATAAAACAGGCACATTGACGGAAGGTGCATTTGGAATTACAGATATTAGAGCAATTGATAAAACGGAGGACGAATTACTTGCTATTGCCTATTCAGTTGAGTCCAACTCGGAGCACCCAATTGCCAAAGGGATTGTAAAAGAGGGTAAACAAAGAAATCTAAAGCTGTTTGAAGTAAGTGACTACCTTAATTTGCCTGGAAAAGGATTGCAGGCGACTGTCAATGATAAAAAGATCATGGTTGTGAGTCCTGGTTATATGAAGCTTCAAAATTTTGATTTTAATTTTGAACATTACGAAGAGTTGGCGCAGCAAGGTAAGACCGTGGTTTTTGTCCTTGAAGATGACAAATTAATCGGTTATATTGCCCTTTCAGATATCATTAGAGAGACAGCTATGGAAGCGATCAACACATTGAGAGAGATGCACATCGAATCCATCATGCTGACTGGTGACAATCATAAAGTTGCGTCATATGTGGGCAAGATATTAAATATTGATACAGTGATTGCAGAAGTGTTGCCTCAAGAAAAATCGGATAAAATCGATGCCTTGATTAAACAAGGTAAAAAAGTCGCTATGACTGGCGACGGTGTCAATGATGCCCCATCTTTAGCGAAAGCAGATCTTGGTATTGCAATTGGTGCAGGGACAGATGTTGCCATAGAAACCGCAGATATTATACTAGTCAAGAGCAATCCATTAGATGTCGTCAATATTATCAAACTCTCAAAAGCGACTTATAAAAAAATGATTCAAAATTTAATTTGGGCAACTGGATATAACTTAATTGCACTTCCACTAGCTGCTGGTGTACTCTATAATCAAGGGATCCTAATTAGTCCGGCATTAGGCGCCGTTTTTATGTCGTTAAGCACAGTTATTGTGGCTATTAATGCGAAGTTTTTAAAAATCGATTAAACCTAATATTTAGAAAGTTGTAAATTCTCATTACTAATTTGATTTCGATTTTTCTAGGAGGTGAAGGTTATGAAAATGAAATGGGGATTATTTGTCGTTGTGATCGCTCTGATTATTTTAAGCGGAATTTATGTGTACATGAATAACCAATCATTTGAAATGCCAATACAATCACCTCCGCAAAAACAATCGGAAGTAAGCAATACCGGCTTGTTGCCAATACCACAGCTACTTATTGACTCCAATCCAGAGGAACTGGTAGCAGATTATTATTTAAGCGCTCAGAATGGCCTTTCAAATTTTATAGAAGGCAAACAGACACCTACTTTGGGGTATAATGGTAATTATCTTGGACCAGTCATCAAAGTCAGCAATGGTGAAGAAGTGCGCATGCACGTTAAAAATGAGTTAGATATGGCAACATCAGTCCATTGGCACGGACTCGTTGTTCCTGGCACTTCTGATGGCGGCCCTCATCAACTGATTCAACCCCAATCCATTTGGGAACCGAGTTTCACGATTAACCAACCCGCATCGACGCTGTGGTTTCATCCTCATGTGATTGGGACGACAGCCATTCAGGTTTATTATGGGTTAGCAGGCATGATTATCGTTGAAGACGAAAATTCAAAAGAGTTAAACCTTCCTGATGACTATGGCATAAACGATATTCCTTTGATCATTCAAGATAGAAATTTTAATACAGATGGATCCTTTGTCTATCTTGATAACATGATGGATGGCGCTGTTGGCAATTTTGTACTCGTCAATGGTGCAATCACG
>CAKMJV010000005.1 GCA_927417275.1 uncultured Clostridia bacterium | reverse complement strand
AACGTCTATTTCTACGTTGAAATTCAAGAATTGCTTTTTGTAACTCGTTTGCATTAAAATCTGGCCAATATAAATCTAAAAATATTAATTCGGAATAAGCAAGTTGCCATAGTAAGAAATTACTCAACCGCACTTCTCCACTGGTTCGAATCAGCAAATCAGGTTCTGGCATTCCGCGTGTATACAAATGAGAAGCCATCGTCGCGTCGTCGATTTGATCCAGTGTAATGTCACCTTTCGCATAATCGACGGCTATTTGTTTTACCGCATGAATAATTTCATCTCTTCCCCCATAATTTATGGCAATGTTAAAATGCATGCCCGTATTATGTTCCGTCAGCTGAATGGCTTCTATCACTTTAGTTCTAGCAAAATCTGGCAATTTATCAAGATCACCTAAAATACTAATCTTAATATTGTTTTCGTGTATTTCAGCTACTTCTGATTGTATGAATTTCACCAAAATCTGCATCAATCCATTTACTTCATCTGTAGGTCTTTTCCAATTTTCAGTAGAAAACGCATAGAAAGTAATATAAGGTATATTTAATCTCTGGCTTTCTTTTACGATCCTTTTAACAGTTTCGGTACCTGCATTATGGCCAACAAGTCTCGGTAACCCGCGTCGTTTAGCCCATCTTCCATTGCCATCCATAATAAAAGCTATATGTTTAGGCATGGCACCAAAATCTAAATCATAGCGCTGTTTTTTAAAAAACATTCTGCACCTCAAATATATGCCCTCCAAATGGAGGGCATTAAATTAAACTTCCATGATTTCTTCACTTTTTTTAACGACCAACTGATCGATCTTAGCGATACACTCATCAACCATCTTTTGTACTTCTTTTTCACCTGATGTTAGCTCATCTTCTGTAATGTCTTTCGCTTTCTCCATTTTTTTCAAATGTTCAATCGCGTCTCTTCTTTCGTTACGAATGGCGATTTTAGAGTCCTCACCAAATTTTTTAATATTTTTTTGCAAATCCTTACGTCTTTCTTCTGTTAACATCGGTATAACCATACGAATCAATTTGCCGTCATTTGATGGATTGATACCTAAATCGGCTATTTGGATCGCCTTTTCTATATCTTTGAGTATAGAAGTGTCATAAGGTTGTATTTGTAGAATTCTTGGCTCAGGAACAGATATACTAGCAAGCTGTTTAATCGGTGTCTCTGAACCATAGTAATTTACTTTGACTCTATCTAAAATCATAGGATTCGCACGACCTGCTCGAATATGGTTGAGTTCATCTTTTAATACATTTAAAGTTTTTTCCATTTTTTCTTCTAATAATTCATGTGCTTCGTTTCTCATACTGAAACCTCCTTATTTTCAAATCTACTTTATCATCTTATGCTTTGTATATCATGGTTCCTACATTTAAACCTGAACATGCTTTCATAATATTCTCTGGATTATTTAAATCGAATACAGATATGGGAATTAAATTATCCATACAGAGGGTAATCGCAGTAAAGTCCATAACAGCCAACTTGTTAATAAGCACTTCCTCATAAGACAAAGTCTCATATTTTTTAGCCTCTGGGTTTTTTGCAGGATCTGAATCATAAACGCCATCGACATTTTTAGCTAGCAAAACCAAATCTGCATCAATTTCAGCTGCTCTAAGCGCTGCTGTAGTATCCGTAGAAAAGAACGGACTACCTGTTCCAGCTGAAAAAATAACAACTTTACCTTGAGAAAGATAAGTTACTGCTTTTTCTCTATTATAGCACTCAGATAGTTGTGTCATCGTTATCGCACTTAAGACATGGTTTTCGACGCCGATGAATTTTAAAGCATCTGACATCGCAAGTGAGTTCATCACAGTGCCCATCATACCCATGTAATCAGCCGTTGTACGTTCCATTCGTTTGCTATTTCTTCCGCGCCAAAAGTTACCAGCACCTATTACCAATGCAACCTCTAGCCCAGAATCTTTCATTTCTTTAATCGTGCTAGCGATTTCTGCAACCACATCATCATCTATACCAAAACCTTTTTTTCCAGCAAGTACTTCTCCACTTAATTTCAGTATGACTCTCTTGTATTTAATATTCATGCATCAACCCCCATTCTCTCTTATTTTACAGCATTTTATGAGACCATTCAACCTTAAAAAAGAGAACACACAAGTGTTCTCTTCTACTTTTTACTATCCTTGAAGTTGCTTAGCTACTTCTTCAGCAAAGTTTTCTTGTTTCTTTTCAATGCCTTCGCCTACTTCAAAACGCGCAAATCTTCTAATAGAAAGATTTTCACCGATTAAAGCGATTTTTTCTTTTAATAATTGATCAATCGTTTTGTCTGGATCTTTAATAAAAGGTTGCTCTAATAAACAAACTTCTTTATAGTATTTAGCAATTCTACCTTCAACCATTTTATCAACGATTTGAGCAGGTTTACCTTCGTTTAATGCTTGATTTCTTAAAATTTCTTTTTCTTTTTCGATGGCTTCTGCAGGTACTTCTTCAGCTCTTACGTATAAAGGATTCGCAGCAGCAACTTGCATAGCGATATCTTTACCAAACTCTTGGAAATCTGCATTTTTTGCTACGAAATCTGTTTCACTATTAATTTCAACAATTACACCGATTCTTCCACCGTGAATATATGATGAAATAATACCTTCAGATGCAATACGATCCATTTTCTTAGCTGCTTTAGCGATGCCTTTTTCTCTTAAATACTTAACAGCTTCTTCAATATTACCTTCTGTTTCTACAAGTGCTTTCTTACAGTCCATCATTCCAGCGCCTGTAGTTTCTCTTAACTCTTTAACCATTGAAGCAGTAACTTCCATAATATCCTCCTTGTTTTCCTTGTGATTTACTCTAAAAGAGGTAAGAGATTGACTCTTACCTCTTACTGTTTAATTTCTTGATTAAGCTTCTACAACTTCCTCAACTTCAGTTAGTTGCTCGCCTTGTCTCGCTTCGATAATCGCATCTGCCATTTTTCCAGCGATTAATTTAACCGCACGAATTGCATCGTCGTTACCTGGAATTACATAGTCAACTTCATCTGGATCACAGTTTGTATCTACGATAGCAACAACTGGGATACCAAGTGTTTTAGCTTCTTTAATAGCAATTCTTTCTTTTTTAGGGTCAACAACAAAGATTGCACTTGGAAGTTTAGGCATATCTTTGATACCGCCTAAGAATTTTTCCAATTTCTCTTTATCTGCTCTTAATTTAATAACTTCTTTTTTAGGAAGTGCTTCAAAAGTGCCATCGATTTCCATTTTTTCAAGTTTAAATAACAAATCAATTCTCTTTTTAATCGTTTTGTAGTTAGTAAGCATGCCACCTAACCATCTTTGATTTACAAAGTACATACCTGCTCTTCTTGCTTCAGATTCAATTGCTTCTTGAGCTTGTTTCTTAGTACCTACAAAAAGAACTGTACCGTTTTCATCTACAACGCTTTTAATAAATGCGTATGCATCTTCAACTTTACCTACTGTTTTTTGTAAATCGATGATGTAAATACCATTTCTTTCTGTGAAGATGTACTCAGCCATTTTAGGATTCCATCTTCTTGTTTGGTGACCAAAGTGTACACCAGCTTCTAGTAATTCTTTCATTGAAATTACTGACATTTTCGTTCCTCCTTGTTTTTGTTAACCTCCCTGCTTTTCATCTTTCATCGGTACCAATAGGCAACGCCGATAAAATTGAAGCAAGTGTGTTTTATTTACCTTTGACATTATAACATAGCGCCTTATAAAGCACAAGAATAAATTATTTTTTTAAAGTGAGTAGCAATTGAAGTTCACCCATTCCAATACCTAATTCTTTGGCGATTTGAGTAAGCGGCATTCCTCGACTTCTCATCTCAATAATCTGATCAATAATTAAAGCCTCTGATTGTGAGGGTGGTTCATTATTAACGCTTGGTGTAGGTGCTTGCATAACCTCTATATGTTCTCGCGTTTTAGGTTTTTGCTCGCCTTCAGGATGCTTGCGATTTTGCTCCTGTAACAATTCAATTTCCTTTTGATGGATACTTAGTTGACCTTCCAGCTCACCAGCAATATCATAAAAAGCGCGATTCATTTCATCAATAGATAACTGTAATGCCTCAAGCATAGAAAATAAATCATCATGTTTATATACTTTCGCCTGTTCTATAAACTGTGATTGCTTCAATAATGCACGATTCAACTCTCTTCTTATTAAAAAAATGGAACTGACTACGATGATCAGTCCCAATACAAAACTTACGATATACATATATTACACCTTCATATCAAAATGCGTACCTGAAGCAGTTATATTCTTACGTGTATTGGTTTCTGCAGATGCGTGATCAGAACCCTCACTGTCACTTGACTCTTTCTCATTTTGTTTTTTATTTTTACTATTCCCTTTGCTGTCATTCTTAACGCGATTTAATTCCGAGCGTTCCATTTCATTGACCATTTGATGTTTTTTTACGTTTTGCTCCTTATTCTCCATTTGGGCGCGAATCAACTCGTTGTCAACTTTGTTAACAACGTTTTGTTTGGCCGAATGAATTTCTTGAGTCTTTTGAACAACAATCTGCATATCTACAGGTCTGATAGACATACGACACCACCTTTAAAATCCTATAGCAACGATTTCACCCTTGTCTTTGGTTATTACCACATGAGATAAACTGTTTTTAACATAATAACTTGAACTACCTATTTTTACCCGTGTGCCCGGGAATATCGTCTTGGCTTTTAACTGAGCACCTCTGATATTATTTACAAGTTCATTAAGCATTTTTAGACGCTTTCTTTTTTCAGAAAGATTCTCATCCATCTCTAAAAAACTTGTGGAATATTTTTTTAGCATAAAGATAGAACGGTCATCTTCTGGATTTTGATCGACTTTTATTTTGAGTATTTTAATGGATTTATCTAATTTATCATGCATTTCTATCAGTTCTTTTACTTCACTTGATAATAATTTGAGTTCATCGATAATTTCCACATCAACACCTAATTTAATGGAAGTGATAATGCCCATTTCAGATCCAACAATATTTGCTTCAATATCGCTTTTAGAAGTAACTTCTCCGCCAACAATTAAGCCTTTTTTGCCTTTAACAGTAATTCTGCCATCACATTTAACAAAACTGTTCATGATCGCACCCGCTTCGATATCGCCTCTTGCATGTACTTTTGCGCTATTTATAAAGTTACTGGTTAACTGCCCCATACAAAAAATATCGGCTTCGTCATGACCTTGTATGCCTCTTGATATAACGATATTTCCATTAGAATGAAGTTTTGCACCCTCTACGACACCATTTATAACCAAATCGCCTTCACATTCCACGATATAACCATTTGTAACATTTCCATTTATAATAACTTGTCCCTTAAAGTTTATATTACCCGTTTCAACACCAACATCACCTTTTATTTCGAGCATTTGAACAACAGAGATTTTTTCATTATCGAAAATCACCGTACCATCGACTTCCGCAATAGCATTTAATCCATCTGCACTTATGCGCATATTTTTTCCGATTTTAAATACAACTTCCTTACCATCTTTTGCTCTTATGACTTTACCTGTAACCGTCGTCCCATTTTTACCTTTAGTAGCAGGTTTCTTTAGAGCCAACACATCACCCGTTTTTACAGCTTCAACGAACCCCATATTTTTGAAATCAACACGTCCATCCTCCAAAATTTGCGGTTTGGCGCGATGTTCCTTATTTACATTAAATGCAATTTCTGCATCCAATCCATTTTCATGCGGAATACCCTCAGCTATGATTTCATTAAAAACAGTCTTTCCATTTCTGCATATACCCTCTATGATATTATGCTTTAACCCAAAAATGATGTTTTTTGCACTCAAAATTTTTACAATTTCATCTGGTTTCACTTTAACCTCTGGATCATGAAACTCGATCGAGATATAAGCTTTATAATAATCATCAGAAATTCTTACATTAACATCAAATTTTTGTTTTTCTTCGCTCATCATAGCCCCCTTAACAGCATCGTATATGTCTAAACATATTTATAAACCTATATATGATATATATCGGCAAGTATATACTTTTTTATAACTAATATTATAACATATTCATTAAATAAAATGTATAGTTTACAATACAAAATCACAGGTAACCTGTGATTTGTCGATATACACAAATATTTAGCGTATAAGTTCATTAAGAGATATACGTAATTTAGAAACTGCTTTGGTGTGTATTTGAGATACTCTTGACTCAGTAATTTGTAAAATAACCGCAATTTCTTTATAGGTTAATTCAGAATAGTAATAGAGTTGCATTACCTTTTTCTCTTTCTCAGGTAAATTCTCAATGGTTTGTGCCAATATGCGTTTAACTTCTCGATTTGTATAATTTTCTTCCGGTTGATAATTTGAATCGCCAGTAGCAATATCAAAATTAGAATTATCTTCTAATTTTTCTTCTAATGAAACAACCGAATACGTGGTCACTTCGCCTATTAATTTAGCATACTCCTCTAATGTTATATTGAGTTCTGCTGCAATATGATCATCTGTCATTTCGCTACCATATAGACGTTGAACCTTTGCAATCGCTTCTTCAACACGCTTATATTTTTGACGTGTACTTCTTGGTATCCAATCCATATGCCTAATTTGGTCAATTATTGCACCTCTAATTCGAATATTGGCATAAGTTTCAAATTTAATTTGCTTTTTATAGTCAAATTTTTCTATAGCATCAATGAGACCAATTATGCCATATCCTAATAGATCATCAAACTCAACGTGCGCATTATAACTTGAAAATAATCTTCCCGCAATGATTTTAACCAACGCAACATATTGGATTATAAGTTCATCTTTTGCATCTTTACTATTATGTTCCTTAAAATTAATCCAAAGTTGTTCATTAGTCATATTCAACACCTTCACAATTTAGATTTCTTTAATCCCTTTTCCAGCAGTTTTTATCAATAACTTACCACTTTCACTATAAAACTCAATCGTCCGCCCAAAGTTACCGCCTGTATCATCTGCTTTAATTGGGATATTAAGTTCCTTTAAGATCGCCCTTACCGCTTCTGCATTACGCTCGCCAATTTTCATGGAATCATTTTGTGAAGAAAATGCAAACATTTGAGCGCCACCTGCTATTTTAGCAATAAAACGCGTCTTTTTAGCGCCTTTAGACTCCATAATTTGAATTAACTCCGTAATCGCAGTGTCAGCAAATTTAGCAACATTCTCATTTTTACGAATTGCTTTACTAGAAGGCAACATAATATGCGCCATACCAGTTACACGTGTCGTAGAATCGTATAAACAAATCCCGACGCAAGAACCAAGTCCAAGCGTCGTTAATGCATCGGGATATTCAACTACCTTTAAATCCGCCATACCAACTTTAACAATGGTGCTCATAGTGTCACTCCTAGACTTCCTAATAATACTTCGTACGAATCTAAGTCTGGTATTAGAAAAAAGTATCCATCAACACTTTTAGCTTCTAAGACTTCGATAAATTCGTTTTGAATAATAAGCACATTGTCACTCATTTGTCCAAAATGAATTGCGGGCACACTTAAAATGGCACCAGCCATATCAATCGCCAGTGCAGGCACGGATATTTTTATTTGTAAATTTGTAAGGCCTGAAAGAGATGCAATATATGATCCCGACAAAATATTTCCGATTTCTTTGAGCGCAGAAATCGTGAATTCATCAAATTCAGCATTATCTCTAGGCATTAATAAATCCACTAGGTTAATCGCCGATTTTTGGTCTAATACAAACATGATACTGCCTGTGATATCTCCTTCCAACTTAAAAAAGATGCCACAAACAATATTCTCTGGTCCACCCAACATTTCAGGCACCTCGTCAAAATCAACGAGTTTAACCACAGGAACCTTCATATCTATTTTTTTATCAATCATTTTTGCAAGCGATGTTGCAGCATTACCAGCACCAATATTACCAATTTCACGTAATACATCAATAATAATGTCGTTGTTCATGCGATCAAATTCAATTCCCATTCAATACTCCTATTCAGAATGCTCAATATTAAGCACTTTATATAAATCGATCAGCATAATAATACGTCCGTTTTTCTTGCCAATATTCTTAACGAACTCATTATTAAATTCTTTTTTTACATTTGGAGAAGCATCTATGTCTTCATCTGTAATTTGAAGGACTTCAGATGAAGAATCTACCAACATGCCAATTTTGTTATCGTCTAAATTAACGATAATGATTCTCGATTCATCCGTATTTGCCTTTTTTACGAGCCCAAACCGCGCACGTAAATCTACAACCGGTACAATAATTCCTCTAAGGTTAACAACGCCTTTGACATAGTCAATTGTATGAGGGATTCTAGTAATAGGAAGAACTTTCTCAATGTTTTCAACATTTTGAATGTTGATGCCATAGTATTCTTGATTTAATCGAAATGTAACAAACTCTCTAAGTTCACTCATATTTATCACCCCTAACTAGAATAATTGATTTGGATCAACAATCAATGCCACACTGCCATTACCCAAAATTGTAGCACCAGCAATTGCTTTAATGCCCGTTAAATACTTACCCAAAGACTTGATAACGATTTCTTGTTGACCGATTAAACTGTCCACAACCAAACCCGCTTCAACATCTCCTTTTTTAACGATTACAACGATGAGTTCATCCAAATCTTCATGATCATGTTCGATATCAAGTACGTTTTTCATGCGAATAATTGGGAGTGTTTTATTTCTATAAAGTACAACTTCTTGATCTTGAACCATAGTAATATTTTGAGTTTCAATGGTCGTAATTTCTTTAATATTATTAAGCGGTATAGCAAATTTCTCTTCATTGAGATTTACCATTAACGCTTGAATAATAGCCAAAGTAAGTGGCAATCGAATAACGAATTTACTCCCTTGACCCATGGTTGAAACGACTTCAACAGTACCATTAATGGCTTCTATTTTAGACTTAACGACATCCAAACCTACACCACGACCAGAAAGATCCGTTACTTTGTCCACGGTACTGAAACCCGCTTTAAATAAAAGATTGATTAATTCTTTATCACTCATACCATCCGCTTCATCACGTGAAATAATCGACTTTTCGATCGCTTTTCTTTTAATGACATCCGGATTAATGCCTTTACCATCATCTTCAACTTCAATTACAACTGTATTTCCATCAGGATATGCTCTTAATGCCACAAAACCTGTTTCTTCTTTGCCTAGTTTCTCACGTTCTGTTGGTGATTCGATACCATGATCTAGTGAGTTTCTAATCAAGTGAATCAATGGATCACCAATTTCATCAATAACAGTTCTATCCACTTCTGTTTCTTCGCCAGACATGAACAATTTGATGTTTTTACCAAGTTCTCTTGATAAATCACGTACAAGTCTCGGGAATCTATTAAATGTTCTCTCAACAGGTACCATTCTAACTTTCATAACAGCGTCATGTAAACTGGTTGTAATACGTTCAAGATATTCTATTGCCTCATTCATGTTGTTTTTATCACCTGAAGCATTTGATTTTTGATTCGTGGTTTCTAAATCTTCTAAACGCGTCTTTATGATAATTAATTCGCTTACAAGGTTCATTAAATTATCTAAACGTCCAATTTCAACACGCACGGTTTTTGATGTTTTGCCTTTATCGCCTTTGGTTTGATTTTCATCTTTTGCTTTAACATCTATTTCTTTTGACTCAATATGCTCTAAATCGATTTCTACATCTGCTTTCTTTTCTTCAAGAGAAAGTTCGATATCTTCAAGCGGTTTTACGATGACATTAGCCACTTCAGAAATTCTAAGTAACTCTGTTTTTGTGTACGTTTCATCGAGTTTAGAAAAATAGAGTAATTCAAATGAATCTTCAAATCGCTCATCTTCAATTTCTTCTGCAAGTGGGTAAGATTTTAGAATTTCACCAAATCGCTCAAGTGTATTAAAGACGATAAAAGATCTTGCAGCTTTTAACATGCATCCTGGATCAAGTGTTACTTTGATTAAATAGGGTTTCACACCCATTTCAAATGCCTTATGGATCATGCTTTGAATATCATCTAAAGAAATATGGAAATCGGAATCCTCTAACACAGGTTTAGATTCAACCTTTGGTGTTTCAACTTTTATGTTGCTCTTCTTTTGTCCCATACCAGCAGCACTTTTACTTTCTGCTATAACCCCTAATTTTTTAACGAGTTCAGAAGAATCTAAGTCGCCTTCTTTTCCTGTTTTCTCCAAATTGTCAATATACTCTTCTAACGCATCAAAACATTCAAATAGAACATCAACGATTGCACTGTCAACTTTTAAAACGCCATTTCGAACCAAATCGAGCACATTTTCCATTTTATGTGTTAAGTCAGCTACTTTTGTGAACCCCATTGTACCAGACATACCTTTAATTGTGTGAGCAACTCTAAAAATCTCACCCAAATGTGATAAATTTTCAACGTCACCTTCTAACACAAGTAAGATCTCGTTCATTGTTTGTAAATGTTCTTTTGACTCATCGATGAATATTTCTAAATATTGACTCATATCCATATGCATTACACCTCCATGGCTTTTACTATTTCATTTGCAATATTGTTAAGGCTGACAACCTTATCGACTACCCCTAATTTAATCGTAGACTTAGGCATACCAAAGACGACACAACTTTCTTCGTCTTGTGCAATGACATATCCACGATTTGATTTGACTTTTTGTAAGCCATCAGCACCATCGGCGCCCATTCCTGTCATAATAACACCTATAACATTAGAATCATTTAATGCCGCTACTGAATACATCATAGCATCAACTGATGGTTTATGTCCACTAACTCGTTCACCATCATCTAATTTTATCACATATTGTCCCGCTTGTTTAGTAAGTTTTATATGACTGTCTCCAGGCGCTAAATAAGCTACACCTGCATGCATGATATCGCCATCTTCTGCTTCTTTTACGTGTATTTGGCTCATGCTATCGAGGCGTTCAGCCAAAGATTTTGTAAATCCAGGGGGCATATGCTGTACGATTAATATCCCTGCATCTATATTTCCAGGTATAAATGGTATTACATCTTGTAATGCTCTAGGACCACCAGTCGAAGTGCCAATAGCAATTATTTTCTTAAATTTAGTTTTGCCTTGAGGTAAATTTCCAGTTGTTCGAACCGTGCTAGATGTAGCTGGCTGTGGCCTAACTTGTCGCTGTATCACAGGCTTGCTTACTTTAGCACGACTTGCAATTCTGATTTTGGATAGTAACTCTTCTTTTACTTCTGGTCCGGATACTTTTACAAGTGAAGAAGGCTTTGTTATAAAATCAAAAGCGCCATAGTCTAATGCCTTTAAGGTCTCTGTAGCTCCTTTTGTTGTTAAACTACTTAGCATTATAACCGGAATAGGTCGAACTTCCATAATTTGTTTAAGCGCAGAAAGACCATCCATTTTAGGCATCTCTATATCCATGGTCACTACATCTGGATTAGTAGAAACGATAAGATTCAAAGCGTCTTCACCATTACGCGCAGTGCCCACAACTTCCATTAAAGGATCACTGCTAATCATATCTGAAATAACTTTTCTCATAAATGCTGAGTCATCTACTACCAATACTTTTATTTTCATCACATCAAACCCTTTTTAATTAAATTTCGTTCAATTTCAAACACATAAGCAACTATTTTTGATTGTGTGTTGGCATCAAGTTCTAAGAATTTAATACCCACTTCGTAGCGATTCGACTCTTTTTTTTCTATACGCGTCACTTCGCCTTTAAATGTAACCCATGAGCCTGTAATTTCAAACTCAGCTTCAACAAACTCTCCTACTTCAAAACTGTTTTGACAAACGACTCTTATCCCGCCTCCACTTAAATCAAGTGTTTCAAAAGCCACACGTTCTTGTATAGAAGTTTCCAAGATAAACTCTTTATCACTTTTATACTTCTTAAGCATACGCTCACGCATCAAAGTGATTTCTGCTTCACTCAGTTGCTTCTTGAAAAGAAAATGACCACGCGACAGTAAATTTACGCGGTAAAACTTCCGGCGTTGAATTCTCTTTATGTCTGAATCTAGTTTGACGCGCAAACTCGGTAGGTTATCGTATAAGAGTTTTTCTGTTAACAAGCCTTTAAAAAGGTACATGCCATGGTTTTCTTTATAAAACCTAAAATAGTACACATAGCTTTTCTCGAAATGATAAAGCGTGCCTTCCTTGATGGCATGGGAAATAATAAGTTCATCGTCTGCAACCACATCATAAATGAAAGAAGACAGTGTAATAGATGTGTTGTTACTTAAAAAGATCATAATGTCGACTTCATCGGCAATATTTAAATATTTCTTAAACCCTTCCATTCAACCACCTTACCATTATTTAGGTATGCACTATATTTTATTCATTAATTTGCTTAAGAATGACTTGAAACTATGGTTGGTCTTTGCATAGCGATTATTGTTTTCCAAATTATAAGCGATATTTTCTATGCCTTTACTTGCGATTGCACGTGGATAAGCTTCCATCAATGGAATTTGCTTACGTACTGCGCGTTTTAAATTTGCATCTTCAAAGATATATCCTAAATTCTCAATTTCACGACTTAAAAATTTAGTAACCGCTTGTTCTAATTTATTAAAAACTTCATCACCCTCTTCGTTGCTATCTACCCGATTAATGATCAGTTTAATCCGCTTTTGATCATCTTTTACGATGTTTTTAATGAGCGCATAGGCATCTGTTATTGAAGTAGGATCTGGTGTAATGACCACGATTATATCTGAAGCTGCATCAACAAAAGACAACACCGATTTACTGAGTCCTGCACCTGTATCAATAAGTATATAATCAGAAATCGTATTGAAGTAACTAAGCGAATGGATAAGTTTCTCTAGTTGATTTGACTCTAAATCAATCAAGTCCATTATACCCGACCCACCAGAAATGATATTGATATCATACGGACCTTTTACGATACTGTCCTGTACTGTTATTTCCCCTTTTATAACATTAGACAAATTATATTTTGTGACAATACCAAACATGACATCAACATTTGCTAAACCCAAATCAGCATCAATAATAGTTACCTTTTTTCCCATTTTTGCCAATGCTATTCCGAGATTAACTGTGAAATTGGTTTTGCCTACGCCACCTTTTCCGCTGGAAACTGTAATAATTCTCGCATCCAGTTGTTCAGACGAAACATCGCCGACAATGTCTCTTAATTTTTGAGCCTGGTCCATTTCAATCCCCCGTTATCTGTGATGGTCAAAAATATATTGAATAATGCGTTCTTTATCCGCTGCCTCTATATCATCTGGTACACTTTGTCCGATGGTAAAGTATGACAAAGGTTTTCCTGTCAGGACCTTTAAATTGAGAATATTTCCATACGAGGTTGCCTCATCCAGTTTCGTAAATAAAAGTCGATAATCGCTTAAAAAATCATAGGATTCTATGATGCTTTTCATGTCTTTAAAACCAGTTGTCATACTCATTACTAAGAATATTTTAACATGGTTTAAGTATTGAACCAATTCATCATAATCTGATTTAAGTTCTTTACTTTTATGACTTCTACCAGCAGTATCAATTAAGATATAATCTTTATCTTTAAATTTTTCTATTGCGTCAGCAAGTTCACTCGCCTCATAAATGACTTCAAGTGGAATGCCTAAAATTTCACTATAAGTCTTTAGTTGTTCAACTGCAGCTATTCTGTAAGTATCAGCAGTGATTAATCCCACTTTCTTGTTCTCAACCAAAGATAATCTGGCGGCAATTTTAGCAAGCGTTGTGGTTTTACCCACACCCGTCGGTCCTAAGAACATATAAATATTTGGTTGCTTCAATACGTCGGTATCTATGGTCTTAATTTCACCTAAGTATTCCCTAGCAATTACTTTCATGGCATTTACGATTGTTTCATGATTTTTTTCATGAATATTAATCTGTCTTTGAACGATTTCCAAAATTTTCTTTGAGATTGATTCTTGAATATCTAATGATTTTAAAAGATCTATATAAGTGTTTTCACTGGTTTTAGTCTCTATAATCATCTCTGGTTTCGCGTTTTCAATTCGGTCTACTTTTTCAATAAGCTTTGAGACCATTTCTTTCAATTCGGAAATCTCGCCAGATGGCTCTAAAAACCGATCATTTTTGGAGACGGTAGGTTCATTCGACTTAATGGGTTGACGCATAATGGGTTCCTGTATAACAGGTTCATGTAAAATCGGTTCGCGTTTAAAGGGCTCACGAACAACCGGCTCGCGTACAAGCGGTTCATCAATCGCCGCAACAACTTCCAACAGTGGCTTTTTAAAAAACTTAAAAAGTCCACCCGTCTTTATTTTACGCGTATTGAGAATAACCGCATCCATTCCTAACTCGCTTTTGATTTTTATCATCGCTTCATTCATGTCTTTTACAAGATATCTTTTTACTTTCATTAAATACTCACCATCCCAGCAGATTGTATATCTATTTCTGATTCTATCTCATTATACGATAAAACGATCAAATCTGGAATTGCTTGTGCAGACATTCTTTTAAAATAGATCCGAACAATAGGCGCTGTTACAACGATAGGTAACTCGCCCATCTGCATAAGATTGCGCACAGCTTCAGCTAAGCTCGCTAAAATAGATTGAGTCTTTAAGGGATCAATCGCTAAATAGGTGCCGTTATCATTTTGATCGATCGCTTCCATAAGCATATTTTCAAGCGATTGCTCTAAGGTTACGACTTTTGCCTGTCCAAATGGAAAATAATTTTTAGTAAGTTGTCTTGATAATTTTTGACGAACATATTCAGTCAATATGTTGATATCCCGTGTAGAACGTGCATGATCCGCCAAAGCTTCTAAGATGGAAACGAGATTTCGTATGGAAACACCTTCTACCAAAAGGTTTGATAGCACTTTTTGAATATCACCCATGGTCATTAAACCAGGTACCAACTCATCAACCAAAGATGGATTCGTTTCCTTTACATTGTCAATAAGTTGCTTCACATCTTCTCTGCTTAGCAATTCATAACTGTATTTTTTAATAACCTCTGTTAAATGTGTAGAAATTACGGATGAAGGATCTACCACCGTATAACCTAATAGTTCAGCTTTCTCTCGCATATCTGATTTTATCCATTTGGCTGGTAGTCCAAAAGCAGGCTCAACCGTATCTATGCCTTCAATCTCCCCTTCAACTGAACCAGGACTCATGGCAAGATAATGATCGAACACAATATTGCCTTTTGCCATATCATTTCCCTTGATTTTTATCAAGTACTGATTGGAATCGAGTTGAATATTATCTCTTAAACGAATAATTGGGACGATTAAACCCAACTCTAGTGCGATTTGGCGTCTGATCATAACCAAACGGTCAAACAAGTCTCCCCCTTGATTAGGGT
Source organism: uncultured Clostridia bacterium (assembly GCA_927417275.1). GTDB lineage: Bacteria > Bacillota > Clostridia > Peptostreptococcales > Acidaminobacteraceae > Fusibacter_C. Next base: position 33,018 of record CAKMJV010000005.1, on the reverse strand, counting down.
CAGCTAAAGGTATGATGCCATACCCGAATTCCAGTTCAATCGGGTCAACTTGTAGCAATGGCATAATATTTTCAGGACGCCTCATATCATCTTTAGAGGTATCGGGTTCTATTTCATCCACATCTAATGCTTCGGCTTCTTTTTTGTTGCTCTTGGTTTTCAAATAACCTGTAAATAAAATCGCTGCTCCTATCGTTAAAAACGGAAAATCTGGCAGCGGTGTAAATGCGCCGATTAAAATGAGTACGATACCGACGATTAATTGTACCCTACTTTGAGCAAAAAGTTGATTCACAACATCTGTACCTAAATTGGAATCAGAAGCTGCTCTGGTTACAACAATACCCGTTGCTACAGATATCATAAGTGCTGGCAACTGACTCACTAATCCATCACCAACGGTTAACAGCGTAAATCTCTCTATGGACTCTGGAAAAGTTAACCCCATGGTTAAGGCGCCCAGTAAAAAACCAGCAATAATATTAATCATCGTGATTAAAATACCTGCTATGGCATCGCCTTTAACGAACTTACTCGCACCATCCATCGCGCCATAAAAATCTGCTTCTCTTTGAATTTTAACGCGTCTTACTTTTGCATCTGATTCTGTAATTAGTCCTGAGTTTAAATCCGCATCTATGGCCATTTGCTTACCAGGCATCGCATCTAGTGTAAAACGTGCTGCTACTTCAGACACACGCTCTGAACCTTTTGTTATGACTAGAAATTGGATGATTACAATGATGACAAATATAATAAAACCTACAATTGCGTTTCCTCCAATTACGAATGAACCAAATGAAGCGATGACTTCACCAGCATCGGCAGTTGAAAGAATACTCATAGTCGTTCGGATATTAAGTGCAAGTCTGAACAATGTGGTGATCAACAGTATCGACGGAAACACACTAAATTCTAGAGGCTCTCTTACAAACATCGATAACATCAAAATAGTCAATGACAACGAGATGTTAAGTGCTAAGAAAAAGTCTAAAACACCAAGTGGGACAGGTATGATAATTAAAAGAATAATGGTAACGACGATGAGGGCGACTATGACGTCACTAAACCGCATATTTCTGCCTCCTAGGAATTTTTCTTAAGTGAAAAAACATATGCCAAAACTTCAGCGACTGCTTCGTATAAGTCAGCAGGTATAAACGTACCGATATCTACCGTTTTATACAGCATTTGAGCAAGTGGCTTATTTTCAACAACTGGAACTGCATGTTCTCCAGCAATTCTTTTTATATTTTGTGCGATTAAATCTTGACCTTTAGCGATGACGATTGGCGCATCACCTAAATTTACATCATATCGAAGTGCAACTGCAAAGTGTGTTGGATTGGTTATAACCACATCTGCCTTTGGAATTTCTTGCATCATGCGACTCATTGCAAAAGCACGTTGTTTTTCTTTGATTTTTGCTTTAAGTAAGGGATCGCCTTCACTTTGTTTGTATTCTTGTTTGATTTCTTGCTTAGACATCATAAGTTCTTTGTTGTTTTTCCATTTTTTATAGGCATAATCAAAAATTGCGATAACAAATAGCAATATTGAACATCGAACAACCACGTTGTAAACCAAATCCCACATGACCATGATGATAGAACCCAAATCCAATTCGAGTGTTATCAGCAATTCCCTTATGTGGTCATTAATATATGAGACCGCTACATATATAATCAAAACAGCCTTTGTGACTGACTTAACCATTTCAACCAAAGAACGTGTAGAAAACATGTTTTTCAATCCTTTTAATGGATTGATTTTTTCAAGTTTTGGTTTTATCGGTTCCACCGAAAAAAGTACACCCACTTGAAGATATGAAACCAATACACCTGAAACCAATGCGACCATTAAAAGGGGTAATGATAATTTTAAAATAAGTAAAAGGGATTCCCCAAAAAAAAGTGCAATACCATTTGTAGAAAAAAGGCGTTCTGTCTCAGTGACTAAATCCATCGTAAAATGATAATAAAGTATTAGATTGTCTATAAAGTAACCACTAAAAAAAGAAAACGACATGAAAACAGCTAATAAAGAAATTTCGCCATTTAAATCTTTTGATTGAGCGATTTGTCCTTTATCTCTTGCGTCTTTTATTTTTTTTGAGGTGGGTTGTTCAGTCTTCTCTTCGGAAAACAGTTGAAGATTAAAGTATCGTAACATGTTAACACCTCGTTAGCTGGCTAATCATGGCCCATAGAAATTAAGATATTCTTTTAAATAATAAAATCCATAGTCAAGGATGTTACTGAAGATTTCATATAAATAAGGCATAAGAATAATAAATAGCAACAAACCAAAAAATATCTTAAATGGCATACCCAGTATAAATATATTCATACCTGGCATCGCTTTAGATAGTAGTCCCAAAACGATGTCTGCTATTAAAACGGTTATGACAAATGGCGCAGCGATTTGAAATCCGATTACAAAAGATTGTTGTACGATTTCTACAAGCATTGGAAACGATTGCACCACATTAAAAAAAGACCCCAACTCTATGTTTGAAAATGAAACAATCAAAGCCGTTATCAACTCATGATGTAAATTAAGCTGCAGAAAAATGAGTGTAGCAAACACATAGAAAACATTTGATGTGATAGGTATTTGTGACTCATCTAGTGGATTGATTACGCTCACGATTGAAAAACCTAACTTATGATCGATCATGTCACCTGCAAAGTAAATAAAATTAAAGTAGACATTTAGTATAAAACCTAAAAAAATACCTATTAGTAATTCATTAATCAAAATCATAGCAAAATCATAATAAGTCGATACATCCAAAGTCAAAGTTGTCGTAATTGATGGATAAATCAGTATCGTCAGAAAAAAAACGATGCCAATTTTTGCTGGAACCGGATAGTTTCGGCTTCCCAAAATTGGCGCAGTAAAAATCATGCCTGCCATCCTGCCCGCTATGAAAAATATATTTAATAATGGTATAGAAACATTCATATAGGCACCTAGTAAATGATTAAATCAATTAATCCGAGAACATAATTGGTATATTCTACTAGTGAATTGATAATCCAAGATCCTGTAAGTATTAGCACTAAAAAAACCACCACAATTTTAGGTACGAAAGCAAGCGTTGCTTCTTGAATCTGTGTGGTCGCTTGAAATACAGCAATTATCAGACCCACTAGCAAACCACTTAATAAAAGTGGTGCTGAAAGCACGAGAATAGTCTTTATTGATTCTGTGAATAAATCAATAATCAGTTCTTCTGTCATAAGCCCCCCTATCTAATACTTAAAACAAGTTTTTCTACGATAAAATGCCAACCATCTACGAGTATGAATAGCAAAATTTTGATTGGCAATGAAATCATAACCGGTGGAAGCATCATCATACCAAGCGCCATAAGCGTCGAAGCCACAATCATATCCACTACGATAAAAGGCATGAAAATCAAAAATCCAATCTCAAAACTCAATTTAAGTTCACTTAATATAAAAGCAGGAATTATAACCGTCATATCGATGTCATCATTTGAATTCACTGTTTCAACATTTGCAATATTCAAAAAAAGCGCTAAATCTTTAGATCTTACTTGAGAAAGCATAAATTCCTTAAATGGATCTGTGCCTAACTCTACAGCTTCTTCTAAAGTTACAGTGCCCTCTTGTAATGGTATATAAGCATTTTCATAGACATCCGTAAATACGGGTGCCATCACAAAAAATGTCAAAAAAAGTGCAAGTCCAATTAGCGTTTGATTTGGTGGCGTTGCCTGTAATGACAATGCACGTCTAACAAATCCAAGTACGATTACAAATCGTGTAAACGATGTCATCATAATCAAAATTGAAGGTGCAAGTGACAATATGGTCAACAACACGATAATTTGAATGCTATTTGCGATTTGCACATCCCCATTATCACCTTGAACGGTAATATTGATATCTGGAATTGAGATGGTTGTTGCAGCAAAATTAATGTTCGAACCATTAACAGCAACGATTAGAATCATCAAAACCAAAACAAACTTAAATAATCCTTTGAATTTACTCATGGTCAATATCCTTTGAACGATTTTCTGCATCTTCATTTTTGTTAATCTTTTTTCTTAATTGCTCTAAAAAAGCACCCGAATTTAATTCTATTTTCTGAGGGTGCACTATTTTCAAATCGTCACGTTTGTCCAAAAGTACCATATTGTTTCTATCGCTTCCAATCACATAATGAATACCATCAAGTTCTACGAGTAGTATCGCTTTATCTTTAGATATGGATAGGCGTTCTATAACCTTCATGTTATTCGAACGCATTTTCACACCATTTTGACTGATAATCACTTTAGAAACAACCCATAATAAGAACAAAAACACTATGGCTACAATAAAATATTTTACTGTAAACCAAGTGTCATTTGATCTCCCGTATCCCGATAAACTTGATATCGTATAGGTGAATATGCTCATCACATATCACCTATCCGAGAACTTTCTTGACAGCTTCAATCACACGGTCTGCTTGAAACGGTTTTACAATAAAATCACGTGCACCCGCTTGTATTGATTCGATAACCATGGCTTGTTGTCCCATAGCTGAACACATGACGACTTTTGCATTTGGATCAAACGCTTTAATTTCTTTAACGGCTTGAATGCCATCAACTTCAGGCATCGTAATATCCATAATTACGAGTTCAGGCTTAAGTTCTTTGTATTTTTCGATTGCTTTCTGGCCATTCTCAGCCTCACCAACAACCTCAAAGCCGTTTTTTGTTAAAACATCTTTGATCATCATCCTCATAAATGCTGCATCATCAACAACTAATATTGTATTAGCCATATTATCCTCCTTAAATATTAATCAGTAACTCTTCTCGGTATTATGATATCAGTAATTCTAATGCCGTAATTTTCATCTACGACAACGACTTCACCTTTTGCAATCCGCTTGCCATTTGCAAGTACATCAAGCGGTTCACCTACAAGTCTATCTAATTCTATAACTGTACCCACACCGAAATCGAGAATTTCATTAATTTTTTTACCCGTTTTTCCAAGTTCTACTGTTATTTCAAGTGGTACATCTCGTATCAATTCTATATCATTATTATAATACATTTGAGAAGAATTGCTATCAAAATTTTCAAATTGCAAAGGAACTGCATTAACTTTCTCATTTGAAACCCTTGATTTTGTTTCTTCTTCATCAATATAGTATTGATTCTTTGGCGGCTCACTCTTAGAAACAACTCTATCTTCTTCAGGTACTTGTGCGTTGCTCTTCGTTTCCGCTTTAGGTGCAACTGTTGGTTCTGGAGCAGAAGACTTCCCATTAATAATCGTAGAAACCATTTGCTTAGCCACTTGAAGTGGTAAAACTTGCATGATTTCACTATCAATCAAATCGCCTACTGTCATTCTAAATGCAATCTTAACCACTTGATCTTCTTTAGTCACACCAAACTGCGTATAATCAAGATCAGCAATCTTATCGTGATAAGCTTCAGGCGGCGAAATGTCTATTTTCTTTCCAAGCATTTCAGAAAGTGAAGTAGATGAAGACCCAATCATTTGATTCATCGCTTCACTGATTGCACTAAGATGAAGATCATTTAATTCGCTAGAGATATTTGTACCATCTCCACCCATCATTAAATCCGTTATGATTTTAACATCCTTCTCATGTAAAATCAAGAAGTTGACACCTTCAATCCCAACTTTATAAGTGATATTAATCAAAACAGAGGGATCTTCAAACTCTGTAGACAACTGCGCCATCGTCGTTTCAGAAACACGAGGCGTTGTTATGGTTACTTTTTTATTTAATAAAGTAAAAAGTGTTGTCGCTGCTGTTCCCATGCTAATATTTCCGATTTCACCTATAGCATCTGCTTCCTGATCCGTTAAAGCTTCTAAGGTTGCACTTGAATTAGAAGGTCCTCCACCACCTAGTAAAGCATCAATTTCTTCTTGCGACAGCATATCACTCATCTAAATCATCTCCTTCCTTAATAACATCTGTGATCAGAACGGCTACATTCTTTTTCTTAATACCTGGTTTGCCTTTGAATTTCAATTTATTTTCAACATAAATCTCAAGTGATTCCTCAACATGCTTATTCAATAAGATAATGTCACCCTTTTGTAAATTAAGCAATTCAGACACTGAAATAGAAGAACCTCCAACAACTGTGGTTAGATTTAGTTTGGAACGACTAATACCAGTCTCTAACGCGTCACGTTCTTCCTCAGTCACTTCTCTCTTGTTGCTGGTAGCAAACCATAGTCTTGAACTTAAACTCGGTAGAATCGGTTCAATAACATAATGTGGAATACAGATATTGACCATACCCTCATTTTCCCCAATATGTAGATTAAAAGTTATTAGAGCAACAGATTCTGCTGGCGATACAATTTGCGCAAATTGAGCATTTGTCTCAATATTTTCAAGCTTCGGTCTCAACTCTACGATATTACCCCATGGTTCTTTTAGGAGGTTGATAAACTTAATCAATATATTTCTGAGTAAAGTCATTTCGATCTCAGTAAGTGAACGACTTTCTTTAGAAGATGCATTTGATTTGCCCGTTCCCCCTAAAACACGTTCTATCATCGCATTTGCAATGTCTGAAGAAATATCGATTATAATTTGTCCATCAAATGGTGCAAAATCAACAATACCCAAAATAGCAGGGTTTGAAATAGAATTACTAAATTCTGTGTAGATCAAACTTTGAACAGAAATCACGTCAACTTCTATATAGGTCCGTAAATAACCGGATAAAAAGTTGTTTAATAATCTCGAAAAATTTTCATGAATGATTTCTAATGTGCGAAGTTGATCTTTCGCAAATTTATCAGGACGGCTAAAATCATATTTCCTGACTTTCTTCTCTTTTTTCTCTTCTTCTATCTCACTGACGTCTACTTCACCAGTACTCAGGGCGGCGAGCAGTTCGTCTATTTCGTTTTGGGATAAAACATCTGGCATGATTTCACCTCCTTTTGCGATAACGAAGATCTTAATACTATATACTTATCGGCTATATTGTGGTTATACTTAACCTTGTATAACAAATGGTTGTATATATATGTTTGTTATGACTTCTTCATCTGACTCTAGTTCTTCGATAATCATATTTTTTATACGGTCTCTCAATCTTTGCTTGCCATTTGTTTTAGCTAAGTCTTCTGCCAAAGTTGCGCGCATGATTTCATCAATATTATTTCGAATCATGGTTTTATTGATATCAAAAACAGCGCCCATATCTTCCACGGTATACTCAATAGTCACTTGATACTTAATAATTTTCTTACTGTCTTGATCCGCTAAATTTGAATATTCTTCAGCAAACACATATTCATAGTAAACCACTGGTTTTTCTTTAGGGGTGCCACCTAATAAGACAACTGCAACTACTGCACCTATGATGACCAAAAGAGCAACAACCCCGACTATGATCAATATTTTCTTGTTCATCTAGTTTCCTCCATTACTTTCTTCTTCTGGTTCATTCACAATCGTCTTTTTAATTACAACGACGTCGACACGTCTATTTGCCGAACGTCCTTCTGCTGTATCATTTGTAGCAATCGGATGATACTCACTATAGCCTGCTGCCGAAATGCGTGTAGGATCAAAATCTGATTGTTCTATAAAATACCGCACGACATTGGTAGAGCGTGCTGTCGAGAGTTCCCAGTTGGTTGGATATATTACGGAATAGTTAGGCACATTATCCGTATGACCTTCAACGCGAATTTCTTCGTTGATTAATTCTTCCGTAGTCAAAAGGTCACTAAGAAAATCCAAAATCTCATATGAATCCGTCTTGACAATTGCACTCCCTGAATCAAAAAGAACATTGTCTTTAAAACGAATAACGAGCCCCCGATCTTCAAGTTCTATATCAACCATTTCTTGCATTTCATTTTGCTCCAAGTACTGTTCAATTTGCTCTTTCAAATTTTCCAATTTATTCTGTTCAACAACTTGTTGTGTTGATGTTTCACTCTCAGGCATGCCGTCAAAGACCAGTGGTGCTTCCGAAAGGGCTTTTCCTCCTGAAAGTACGCCTGCAGAGCCTTGAAAAGACTGCATAACTGCAGTGAATTTTTGAGCATCTATGGATGAGAACGCAAAAAGTAATACGAAAAAGCACATCAATAATGTTACTAAGTCGCCATAGGTAGCCATCCATGCAGGTGCGCCTGCTACACATTCTGGACATTTGTCTTTAGCCATTATCTGATTTCGCCTCCTGAGTCCCTACGCGTTTTCTAACTGAAGGTGGTAAGAAAACTTTTAATTTTTCTTCTATTATTCTTGGGTTTTCACCTGCTTGAATAGATAGAAGTCCTTCTATCATTACATTTCGAATGAGCACTTCTTCATTGCTTTTTAAACTTAGCTTACCCGCCATAGGAATAAACACTAAATTTGCAAATATAGAACCGTAAAAGGTCGTTAACAATGCAACTGCCATCGCAGGGCCAATAGATGACGGATCAGAAAGATTCTGAAGCATCGCAACCAAACCAATCAAGGTACCGATCATACCAAATGCCGGTGCAAGTGCACCTAACATATCAAACATAGATTTTGATTTACCATGTCTCGCTGCTAAGTTTTCTATTTCTGTTTCCATTATGTTCTTTACCAGTTCTGGATCTGTTCCGTCAACGATTAACATGACCCCTTTTTGTAAAAAGTCATCTTTGATCTCCGATACAGCTTCTTCTAATGCCAGTAAACCTTCTCTTCTTGCAACATTTGCAAGTTCAATAATCTTAGTAATAATCTGATCCACGTCAAACTCACTATTTTTTAGCGTTTTACCAAACACTTTGCCAAGCGTCAATACTTCTTTCAAAGGGAATGCTACTAAATAGCCCCCAATCATACCCCCAACTACAACTACGATAGATGGTGGGTCAATATACCAACCTAAACTTCCGCCTAACATAATAGACCAAATTATAAATCCAAATCCAAGTACTATCCCTAATATTGTCGTTATATCCAAGCGCAACACCTCATTTACTAATATTCTTATTTAGATTATATGTTATTTTCAATAATTATCCATGATTTTACTGATTTTTTTGTGATATTCTATAATACTATCTATTACATACTCAATATTTTCTTTGATAATCACTTTTTTCCCAGTAGTCAAGGTAATAATCGTATCAGGTGTTGTCTCAATAAATTCGATTAGATTAGAGTTGAGATAAATGGGTTCATCATTTAAACGTGTCACTTTTATCATCTGTAAGCATCCTTTCTCACAACTATAAAACACTAAAACTACCCGTAGTGTCACTACGGGTAGTTAATTACTATCTCTTGAGATTTACAAGTTCTTGAAGTATCTCATCACTGGTGGTAATAACACGCGAATTCGCCTGAAATCCTCTTTGTGTTGTGATCATATCTGTAAACTGAGCAGCCAAATCGACATTACTCATCTCAAGTGCACCCGGTGTTATCGAACCAAAACTGCCTGTTCCAGGTGCGCCATATTTAGGCGTACCAGAGTTTGGTGTATTTTGAAATAAATTGCCACCTATTTTCATAAGACCTGCGGGATTATCAAAATCGACAAGTCCAATATTTTGAAGGACTTTTCGCTCACCATTTGTATATATACCGATAATTTCACCTTTTGATGAAATATTAAATGTGTCAATAGAACCTGCTGAGACACCTTTAAGTTGAACACCTTTAGCGTCTGATTCCTTAGAAACTTGTGTGAAAATTCTCGTGTCTGTTACATCACCATTTGCAAAGAACATAGATCTGTCTAAAGGAAAAGTAATATCAGAAGCACCAGGGACTTGAATCCCAACAGTACTAGCTGACGAGGTTAAAACAGTTGCAGGATTCCTTGGATCATCTGCAATTGGCGCTGTAACCAAATCCACGATTTCTCCATTTTCGTTAAACATTGCATAAAGTTTAAAAGTGTCCGTTGCTGCTGGCACTTGTTGTAAACCGTTATTATCGCTTATTGTAATCTCTTTATACGAGTATTTTCTAGCAGGAGTCGGTGTTATGAGCGAACCGTCGGGATTAAGATTTAATGGGTCATAGCCCGGATTGGTAGCTAAAGCACGTTCTTGACCATTTGCTGATAATAATGCTGGGCCTTTAAAATTTATGTTGTACGTATGAATATCACCAAGTGAATCATACAAGTCTACTGTAGTGGTGTAATCGCCTGCATTGACATCTAAATTACCATTAATCGTAACATTCTGTGTCGCAGTTGCATTTTTAGTGTCTGACATGTTGACTTGGATGGGTTTAAAATTCACGTCTAAAACGAACAATCCTTCTGTAGTAACTAAAAACCCTTGTTCATCCATATTAAAATTGCCTGCTCTGGTATAGAATTTATTCTGGCCATTTGCATCGTTACTGACGATAAAAAAACCTGATCCATCTACCATTAAGTCAGTAGCAATGTCTGTTCTTTGAATTGAACCTTTTGAATGGTTTACAGATATAGCTGCTACTGTAGCACCTAATCCAACCTGCATAGGATTCGTACCGCCTCTATTTGCAGAAGATGAACTTGCACCTCTTAATGTTTGACTATACATTTCAGAAAATGATACAGAAGAAGCTTTGTAACCTACCGTATTAACATTTGCTATATTATTACCAATTACGTCCATTCTCAATTGGTGCGATCTAAGTGAAGACACACCTGAGAACATTGATCTCATCATAAAATTAACCTCCTAATTATTCAGTGGAGTCTGTCAATCGGACATCCTCCTATAGCCTCCTTAAAAGGTCCAGCTATACGATCACTGCGCCATCTATGTTTGTAAATACACTGTCTTTTAATTGTTCGTCCATCGCTGCAGTGATTATGGTTTTATTTTGGACACTTGCTACAAAAACTTTGTTATCCATCATTATGAGTGCGTCTCTAACACCTTTGTTCTTTGCTCGATCAACGCCTGAATTAATTCGAGACATATCGTCGCTCGTCAGTTCAATATTTCTAGCATTCAATCGATCAATGGCATGTTTTGAAAACTTCACTTGATCTGCCGATTGGATTTTATTTAAAATTGCATTAAAGTTGTTATGCTTCGTTTGTTCCGTAGTGGGCTGCACAGTTGGTGCAATCTGCGAGCGACGAATACGATAATCACTATTCATATTTTTGATTTCGTTCATAGAAGTTTCACCTACTTTACATGCCTAATAGAGAAAATATTTCTTGGTCTGATACGCCACTATTTGGATTAGATTGTCCTGTATATGCCGTTAACAATTGTGTCATTTTTGAGAGTTCTTCTAGTATTTTTGTGTTTTGCTCAATGAGTTGCTTTTGAGCGGCTAACATTTCAGTTGATGTGCCGTTACCCGTTCCAGACAATTTCTCTAAAGATTTGGTCATATCCTCTAATTGCTTTGAAATAAGTGCATTTAGTTGATTGGTTGTCTCTTGAGAAGATGCAATATTGGTAAGTTGTTCAACGGATGAGAACTGTGCCATCTGTTGCATATATTGCGTACTATCAGTTGGCTCAAGTGGATTTTGATTTTGTAGTTGAGTCATCATCAGCTTTAGAAATGCATCTTTATCTAACACTTGGCTCTTTTTTCGTGTTTCATTTACAGCATCGTTTGAAATTGCATTTAATCTTTTTATCTGATCTTCAGTAAATGAACCGCCTATAGAAAATGCCATGCTTTACCTCCTTATCCATAATAATTAATGGTGGATTCTTCATATAAATCCATTTGATAACCGGTACCTAAGATTTGATCCTTAGATTCGATTTTAATATACTCTTCGTTTTCCACATTTTGTTTTTTTGAGCGAGATGATTGATTTTGATTAAAGTCAAAACGTTGTTGTTCTTTTTTTCCACTATCGACGTTAACATGAATCTGATCTATCGTATAACCTTTTTGACTTAACGATTGTTTTAAATCGTCTAAATTAGATTCAATTGCTGCTTTGACCATCGTGTTTTCAACCTTTATTTCTGCCAGAACAATCCCCTTTTGAATATTTAATTTGAGTTCAACATTTCCCAATTGTTCAGGTTGCAGTTTTACAAGTAAAGAAGTACCATGATCAGATAATTTCATATGCCCTTTAATAGCATCTAATATCTGAGTAAACACCTCTTGTTTAAGTGAACCCGCTTGTTGAACATTTGGTGTGGCAACTGAATTGCCTTGTTTCATAATGATTTGATGGAGTCCAATCGCCTCTTGATCCGACTTAGTCGTTTCAGCTTTGACAACTGGTGTTTGATTTGCCTCAACTTGCAAAGGTGTTTGAACCGTTTGGGCATGTTGTGCATCAGAACTTCCTTTATCACTGCCACTCTGCTTGGTATCGGTATGGGCCTCAGTGCTTACTATCGGTGTAACTTCTGTAGAGGACATCGCATGCATAGATTTCACATGTGTCTCAACAGTCTCTGTTTTTGATGCTTGCATCTGAGTCACAGCTTCTACAACTGCAGTTTTCACATCAGTAGGACGCACATTTGAATCACTTTCCAATGATTCAAGTTCTGATATTATCTTTGTAAGCGCTTGAATGATACTTGCTTCAAAAGGTTTACCTTGTGATGCATCAGGCATCTCATTTGATTTAACCATGATTTTTTCAAGTTGATCAATCAATTGGTTTAATTGCTTCACCAAATCAGGTCCGATTTTCGAATCAATGGGTTGTGAAAGTGCTTCATCAATCTCAAGGTTTTCAAGAAGGGAGGTAAGTTGATTCATTAACTCCGCCATTTCACCTTGTCCATTTAACAGATCTGTTAATGCATTAAAATCAAGATTTAACTGATTGAGCAAACTCATGATTTCATCCTCAGATAAGTTCGTCTTTTTAACGAGTTTATCTTTCACTTCATCTGTTAATGCATCTTTAGATGCTTTTGACTCAGTTGATTCTTTTGCCTCTTTGGACGATTGATTGGTAACATTTTTTGTCTTTTGATCCATCTTTTCATTTTTGATACCATCATTTTGATTTTCAGTCTCTTGTGTTCGAATCGCGCTAGAATCTGGCATTTCTTTACGCTTAATTTCTAAACTGAACTTCGGTTTTTTTTCTGTGCTCGAATGGACATCCGAACGCACAAATTGGGGATTTTTTTGTACTGCACCCTTGTTAATGGGTTCATTTGATGGCGAAGTGTCATTTTTTTTCATAAGCACATCACTAAATGCGTCTATCGCATTTGAACCTTTGGGTGCATTTGGTGAAATAACAGGGCTGAGAACATGCTGTAAATTAAGCATTTCTCTAAGTTGCATATACACCTCCTATTGTTTTGGTAAAGTGAGTTTTCTAGTTAATTCAGAAGATAGGGTTTGATCCAATGATGATAAGATGGCTGCAATTTTGTCTTGTGGAAAACTTTTTAGTATTTGCATGATCAAATCTTCATCAGAAATAGAGATAATCTCACCGTTATCAAGTGTATACACTTGTGAAGGGGATGCGTTTAACATCATGTTACGAACAATCTCTACAACCTTGTTTACTTCCATCTTTGAATATACTTTTATTAACTCGCTTACATTATCGTCAAATTCACGATATATCTTTAGCGATTTCAGTATATCTGGTGTAATTAAATCTTCACTTTTTTCTAAGAGCTCATTTGCTTTGATTTTTGCAACCACATCAAAAACAAACGCATCATCTTCTACTTTTGCAAGCACTTCACCTGCTTTTTTAGAACCCAATGTTTTATAGATTACCGCTAAATCTTCATAACTGTATGTTTGTGTATTGCCTATGGTATTAATCAAACCTTCGGTTACCTCAGCACGATAAACATCTGCTATTTGCACCAAATCTGCAATTCTTCTTTGTTGCATACTATAAGCATTTCTGATGGAAAGTGCTTTTGCCTCAGACAACGATGCAAAAATTCTATTCCGATCACCAGCATCTAATTGATACATAATCGATACTGCAACTTGATCATCAATGTACTCCATAATTTCCGCGACATTTTTATGACCGTTTATACTGTCCTCTATTATACTCATCACTTCATCAACAGCTGCATTTGATGGCAATCCTGAAATATAATTTGCAGTATCTTTTAAAAGCGTATTTTGCTCGTCTGATATGGACTGAACGGTATTGCTTAGTACATCTTTATTAACCGTAGCGGTTCTTAAGCCTTCTAATATCGTTCGCGTTTTATTTGGGTTTATTCTCAGCATGTCTTTAATGACATCATCATATATTCGTGGGTCGTCATTTTGCAGTAGTAAAAGTTTATCAACCGCTCGATCCTGCTCTAAACCAAGCATAAAACTAGATACAATTCTAATTTGTTCGAGCTCTTCTGCTCGCGTGGGAAATTTTTCAAAATAATCGCCTAAAGCCCCAGGTGCATTACTCATCAAGCCATTTACATTGAGTTTGAAATCGCGATTAAACATATAAAAAGCGCTCAAAGCAAGTAATGGCGTGAGAAACAAAATCAACAATATGACTAAGCACCCACCCAAACCTTTGGCTTTCTTTTTCTCGTCTTTATTGTCAATTATCACTTTTTTCTCTGCCATACCTAGTCTCCATCTCGTTTGTTATTTGAAAAATTTACGACTTCTTCGATCAATTTTTCATCCGCTTCATTAATTGACTCAATAAACGCTTGAAACGCACGTTCCTTTAATTTATCCATAATTTTTCTTTCTTTCATCGCTTCAACCAATTTTAGTTGTATGCGTTGCATCTCTTCATTCAGCTTAGCAATTTGACTGTCTAATCGTTTTTTGTTGTTTCTATAATATTTTTTACCTTCAGAAAACTGTTTCATCTCAGCATGTGTTTCACCTGTGTTCAATAAATTTTGAACATGCATCGCGTACTCTCGCTCAGACAACTCCAAATCAAACTTCTTTTGCTCGATCATTTGCTTTTCAGCGATACAATTTGCCAACTCACTTTTAATCTGCTCCTCTTTATCAAGCCTTTTTAAAACAACGTACAACTGAACATGCCGATTTTGATGGTAGCCTTGAACATTTAAAAGGATTGATTAAATGAAGAAATTTAAGTTTAGATATGAAAGTGTTTTTGACCAGGGAAGGAATTGATCAATGAGTTCGGGATGGTTCACCAGATCGGTGTTGGCCATCGCTTTGAGAATGTATACCAGGTAGTTGTAGGGTTTAAGCTGATTGCTATAAAACCAGTTGATAAACATTGAATTACGGTCCCGCTCCTCCTGGAGTTGGGCTTTTTTTATGCATAGGTGCCTACAGTTTGACATTTACGTACATGAGACGCAGAATCATTGGATACTCAACATGGATAAGGGTATTTTTTCGAAATCTGCCCATCGGTAAAGTATCCGCAATGGAAAAAATCATATTAATCTCGTCATCAGAAAATAGATAGGGTACATAGTCATCGTTAACTTTAGGGATTGGTGGTATATAAGCATGAATCCCGTAACTCAACAGGTGCTCTAAAAAAATCCGGATAACAATTACCACGTTAGCAATCGAGCTACTTTTTCCAGTCAACGTCCGTATCCAGCCAACTATTTGTTCTTCCGTTAGGTTTTTAGTTTCGCAATTGATTGAGCAGAGATATTTATCAAAAATCTGAAGCGTATGATGGTCGTGTTTATAGGCGCTTTGGCTTTTCGAAACCTTCCGCAATTCCAAAAAATCAGCCAGTTCGTTATTTAAAATACTCTTGAACTGGTTCATGCTTTGATCCCTCCGTCAAGAAAAGCTTTAAATGTGCCCGCTGGCTTGGGGACTTCGATCGCGCATTCACGGAGTTTCTCCAGGTCAAGTTTTGCATAATGCTTGATTGCATCGGAATCGGTATGCCCCAGGATTTTTGTAACCGCTTCATAAGGAACATCATCGTTAATCATTGAATTGGCTAATGAGGACCGAAATGTATGAGGTCCGTGTTTTTTATCTGTGATAACAATACCCGCCATCTTAAAGTACCTTGTTGTTACAAATCTCAAAACAGAAGTGGTTATTTCCTGAAAAGGTGCATTTTGACGTAAAAACACGGTATCGCCAGTTACTTTAGGACGGGCATTGTTGATATAATCAGTCAATGCGATCTTAACTTCTGTCAACATCGGAAGTCGTAATCGTTCACCTGTTTTTTGCTGTATAAAAGTAATCTGATCGCGCTTAAAATCGAGATCAGCCAGAGACAACTTGACAATATCTCCGGATCGAATACCAAGCCTGGTTGCTAAAATGAGCATTGCATAATCGCGTTTGCCAATATTGGTGGTACGATCAATTACCTTTTCAATTTGGAAGATTTCCTTTTCACTATACGTGTCAGGGAGATGGGTTGGCTTTCGATAACGTGGTACAATTGTCGAAAAATCGGCTTCAATTATTCCGTTGAAGCTTAAGAATTTTAAAAAAGCTCTTATAATAGCCCAGCCATCTTTATTCTCAACCCTCAGGCAGGCTTTAGCAACATCGGAAGGTTTTAGCGAATAAATGTTCATGCAACCAAGATCAATACAATCTTTGAGAAAACAACGTATGAAACGTTTCTTTGCCTTTATCGTGTTAACTTTATTGCCTGCTTCATTGCATTGCAGAGAAAAAAGATCTAAAACATACTCAAAGTTATCAGGCAATAATTCAACTTGATGTTGCTGCTGAACCTTATATTCAATTCCAGAATAAAAATCATTCAATCTCCGGATCGCTGTGATTATCGCTTTCTGACGTGAAACACCTGGTTCATTTTTAGCAAGATAGAATTCGTACTAATGCCAACCAACTTCAGGAGTATATGCTTCAATACCATTTTCATCCATATAGGGTTCAATTTTTCTGAGTGTCCGGCGATAATTATCTAATGTCAGTCGATCATAAGATTTATCCTCAAGGGATTGAATCAATTCATTCAGTAAGCCGCTAAAGGACAAGGTTTTAGTCTTTTCAGAGTTCATGGGGTATACCTCCTTAGAATTTTTATAATTCTATTCTAAAGGAAGTTACGATTATCTGAGAAGGTAATTGTAAAGTTATTTAATCAAGCGGCTTCTGAGGATTCTTTTTGGATAATCATATTTCTCGGATAATGCGACTTATTCGAGAAGTAGGATAAGTCGCACTGTCGTCGTTATTATATCGACAGCATTCCACTGACCAGCAATGGAAAAGAAATTCCGGGTTCAAAGGGTGCCGAAGGCCGGGCGTTCATCGACCTGCTTTTTAAAGTTGAGAACGAAATAAAGGATCTTTCCTATGAGGAGATCAGAAAAAAGCGTCAGGAACGGTCACGCCCCATTCTGGATGCCTTTTGGTCGTGGGTTGACGAAACGGCGGCCATTCCAACAACCAATGAAAAGCTGATAGCGGCTCTGAATTATTCCAAAAACCAGAAAAAACACCTGGAAACCTTCCTGGAAGACGGACGCCTGCCCATCTCCAATAATCTTTGTGAGGCCAGCATCAGGCCTTTTGCAACTGGCCGTCGCGCCTGGCTTTTTGCCGATTCACAAAAAGGTGCCACCGCCAATGCGGTTCTCTACACGCTGGTGGAATCCGCCCGAGCCAATGAACTTGATGTCTACGAATATCTGAATTACCTTCTGACTGAAATCCCCAACAGTGACTACCTGCAACAGCCGGAAGTGCTTGAAAAATACCTGCCATGGTCTTTTGATCTGCCTGATCGTTGCAGACTTAGCCATAACTATAAAAAGTGCCTCAAATAAGATGTCTCCAGTGTAGCAGGTTAAATTCAAACTTGCTATACGTCATCTTTTGAGGCACTTACTAAGAATAACATGAGAGAGCCGAATTGGTTCTCTTTTTTATTTGCGTAAATGCTGAAATACTTAAGAAAACCGAGTTGGGGACTGTTTGGGAAACTTGAAATACTCCCATCTATTCTCCAAGTAAAAAATCTACGATATTGATCTGTTTGATACCATCTTCGTCCATCGGAAGCTCATCCATTGATATTATAAATTTGGGATAGTGGTCGGCCACTTTTTTTAGTGGAGCTATTTCACGCTCAAAGGTTGCAGGGTCGAGAATAGTTGCTGAAACCTGATAGTATACCTTATCGCTGCCGAGCATCGCAATAAAATCAATTTCTTTGCCATCAACCTTACCGATATCGACCGTATAGCCGCGTCTCAGAAGCTCCAGATACACGATATTTTCAAGAATATGACCAATGTCAGTATTTTTATCCCCCAGCAGCATGCGGCGCAGTCCAAGATCCACTAGATAATATTTTTCAAGAGATTTTAGATGTTGTTTACCCTTGACATCATACCGGTTAGCCTTATATAGAATAAAGGCACTCGTTAGGGCTTCAATATAGTTTTCAACGGTTACTGAAGTCGTTTTTCGTCCGTAACAAGTCAGGCTGTCGGCAATTTTCTTCGATGACACAATATTGCCAATATTGTCAAAAATGAATTTAATCACACTTTCAAGTAGGTGAATATCGTTTATTCGTTTTCTGGCAACGACATCCTTGAGTAAAACGGTGTTATAGATTCCCATCAGATAATCCCTACGAATGTCCTCATCTTCAATAACCGCCGCATAGGGGAAACCGCCGTTTTTGAAATAGCTGTTCCAGGCATCCCGCTGATCGCCGCCAACCAGTTCATAATATTCCGCAAAGGAAAGGGGCAGCATACTGATTTCGATATATCTGCCAGAAAGCAGCGTGGCCAATTCGCCGGAAAGCATCTGAGCATTCGAACCTGTGATATAAACATCCACATCGTCTTTGATAAACAAGCTATCAACGGCTTTCTGAAACTGAGGTACATTCTGTATTTCATCTAAAAATACATAGTTCATTTTGTCAGGAATAAGCTGCTTTGTGACATAGTCATGGAGCTTTCGATAGTCAAGTAAATGCTCATTGGTTACATCCTCAAAGTTGATCGAGATAATTTGATTGTCCTCAATGCCACATTCTTTCAAATAAGATCTGAACATTAAAAGCATGGTAGATTTTCCGCAGCGGCGAATACCAGTAATCACCTTGATGATTTTTTTGTCTTTCATTCTTTTCAGCTTTTCCATATATTGTTTTCTTTGTACCATGACGAACACCTCCTATTAATGATACCATAACATGAAAAAACAATGAAGTAAACAAGTTTTCATTTTATAATATAAAAAATATTAAATTAATTTGAATTTTTATTATAAAGAATGATAAATTAGCTTTATTAAATTAAATAAAAATATGCAAAAATTCTGGCTATTTTGCCCCTATTATTTGTTGTGCTTTTATCATCCATTTTGTTCTTTCCGTTTTGGTTTATGAATAGATCATTCAGAATACTTACTTTTATTCTAATAATGTTTATAATATTAGAATGAAAGGAAGTGGGATTGTGAAACAATATGAACAGCTGGATAAATTGATTGCCGATCATGACGGCATTGTTCAAACTTCGCAGGTTGTTGCCGAAGGAATTTCTAAACCTGTATTTTATGATTATATCAAAGAGAAAAAACTGGAACAGGTGGCCCATGGCGTCTATGCTTCAGCGGATGCTTGGATTGACACGCTGTATCTGATTCATCTTCGCAGTAAACAAGCTGTCTTTTCACATGAAACCGCTTTGTTTCTTCGTGATTTGACGGACCGAGAACCAGCTCCCTATTCTATTACAGTTAAGACTGGCTATAATCCCAACCGGCTGAAAGCCGATGGAGTTCAGGTTTATACGGTTAAGCCCGATCTTCATGGAGTAGGCTGCACCACTGCTCAGACGTCTTTTGGACATACGGTTCCGGTTTATGATAATGAAGTAAATATATCCGCTTAAAAATTTCAAAGAGGTGTTATTAACGATGGACTGTGAAAAATACAAAAGAGTATTTGATGACAATAATGGTATTATAAAACTATCCGATTTTACCGGTGCGGGGTATCACAACACTGTCATCGATCGTTTGATCAGAGCAGGAAAAGTAGTCAAGGTTCGAGCTGGATACTACGAATGGCAATCAGAGGACGTCATATCCGAAGCGGTGATTATCAATAAACTATATCCTGATGCGATTGTCTGTATGGATTCCGCTCTATACTATTATGATTATACCGAGAGAACGCCAGGTGCCTGGCATTTGGCAGTGAATAAAAACAGTTCAAAATCGCGATTTAAAATCGATTATCCGAAATTAAAGGTCTATTAAGTGGTTGAAAAATATTTGAAAATCGGGATAGCTGAAGTGGATTTTGAAGGTCAGGTGATTAGAATCTATAATCGGGAAAAAACAATTTGCGACATTATTCGATGTGAGAAAAAAATGGATACAGAAGTATTTAATAAGGCGATTCGAAGCTATACAACAGACTCAAATAAGAATGTGGGCAGGCTGATGGAATACGCAAAACTGATGAATGTTGAGAAAAAAACGAAAATGATCATGGGGATGTGGATGTGATGGTAAATGTTCAGGGACTGCTTCAAAAATTAAAAGAGAAATCCAGAAAAGAGGGGATTTCTTATCAGTTTATGCTCCAGTTGGTCTGCCAGGAGGAATTCTTGAGGCGACTGGCAAATTCAAGATATCGAGAAAATCTAATGCTTAAAGGTGGTTTATTTATTTTTGCATATACTGAGTTTAGCAGCAGGCCGACGATGGACATTGATACCGTCCCTGCTTGCGGGTAAACGATTCACATTAAGCTGATAACAGTTGGCAAGCCTGATTCATTCGTGAGTCCACTCTGGCTGGGGAGCTAGGGTGTTGTCGTGCAGAACCCCCTGGATTTATCCATGTGGAGCATCAGATTGCCACCGCAATGAGGGCATTTTCCCACGCTCTGATGTGTTAGACCTACCCCAAAAGGTTAGCAGCAACAATAGACAAACTTATCAAATAGTAGTATAATATGCATATAATAAGGATGCTTTAATGCTATCAAATGAGGTGATTATGATGATTAATATCAAGCCGTCAGCAGCGATTCGCAAGAATTACAATGAGATTGCAGAACTTTGCAAACAATCAGGGGAACCGGTGTATCTGACCAAAAACGGCGAGGGTGATCTCGTGGTGATGGATTTAGAAACCTTTGCCAAAAGGGAGAGCATGCTTCGCCTGCGGGAAGATCTGATCGCTGCCGAGGAAGGCCGAAACAGTGGGAAGCCGGGATATTCTGTCGACGAGGTATCGATGATGATGAAGACTGCCCTTCAGGATGTATTAGATGGACACCGAAAGTAGGCAGTATGAAGTCATCATTTCAGATGAGGCGACCCAGATGCTACTGTCTCATGTGCGCTTTCTAGCCCAAGTCAGCGAATCGGCAGCGATACGATTAATCAACGCTTTTCAGGAAAACGCTTCGTCACTGTCTCAATTTCCACAGCGGAATCCCTGGTTGGTTGATCCACTTATTCCAAAGAGTAAATATCGTAAGTTATTATTGGAAAAGCGATATTTGCTTATTTACCAGGTCAAAGGAAGGTTGGTACATATTGATGCGGTGGTCGATACACGTCAGGAATATGGATGGCTACTATAGCTATCACATTCTATCAAAGTAATGGGTCTAGCGGCAAAGAATCATTTCAAATGAAAGTAAAAAAATTAGGAAAGCAAAAAAATAATATCCTCAATGTGTCCTATAAGTATGATAAGCAGTGGAATAGTAAAATGGATGTCTGGACAAAAAACGGAATCAGAAACATCAAATAAACCATGAGGTGATGCAAATGAAAACCGGACGGTTCATTTATAATTTGAATTATCCTAGTTATGAAAAAGAATGTTGTGAAATTGAGGTGCGTTCTCTTTTTAAGTTCGATTTGAAAGAGAAAGTCTTTTTTGAAAATAGAAAAGTTCATCCCTCCATCAGTCCATTTTTAAAAAGCAGGTTGGAAATTATCTACGAGGCTGCCACGTTTTTAGAACTTGTAGAGTTGACTACGAAAGATAAGATAGCAGCATCAGATTTCATGGTTAAATATTTGGAATTGGGAATAGATGACCCGCACTTCAAGAAAAGACGAGAGTATTGCAAAGCAATAGGTCTTGTTATTGGGGGGCTTGCTTGTTATACTTCACCTAAAATTTTATTTGGAATTACTTTTTATAAGGGGAACTGGTACTTTGGAAAATTAACAGAGAGAAGTCTTTATTGGAAAAAGCACAATAAGAAACCGAATTCGTATTCTAGTTCTATCGGTCTAAGTACGGCTAAAGTTCTTATAAATATTGCGGGGAATGGCGATACATCCAAACGATTAATCGATCCATGTTGTGGTGTCGGGACTGTATTATTAGAAGGTATTTGGGCAGGATATGATATTATAGGGTGTGAAATAAATAGTAAAACGGCTGAAAATGCACGAAAAAACTTGAGACATTTTAATTATGAAGCAAAGGTTATTACTGGAGATATTCAGGACATAGATGATCGTTTTGATGCTGCCATTGTAGATCTTCCATATGGTAATTTCAGCCTTAAAAATGATGAAAATCAATTAAAAATCATTAGGAATGCGATAAGAATTTCAAAAAAAGTCGTATTGGTTTCATCAGAAGATATAAGTGATGAACTCGTACAGGAAAATCTCAAAATCATCGATCATTGTAAAATTGGGAAAAATAAAAATGGCGATTTTTTGCGTTATATCTGGGTATGCGAAGTAAGATAGCTGAATTTAGATGAAAATAAGGACTTGGAAAATAAGATAACAATACGCAATATTGTTATAAATTGAGTATTCGAATATAAGATAATTCAATTAGCACATCAAGTGACCCAGCTATCGAGTTTGAATGTGAATGCTGATGACGTAAAGCAGATCGTTGCTTCGATTGCCTCGGTTGCCTTGGACGATGGTGTATCTTTTTATATCAAGAGCATTGCTGAGATAATCGATGAAGCCGAGTATCCGGGGATTAGGATTAGTATCGAGACAAAATTTGACGGCGTGATCACACCATTATATCGGTTAGCCTTATAGTGGTGTTTTCAGAGTTAGAAAAAGTTTGACAAAATCAAACCATTATAAACTCTTCACAGCTTAACAATAATGTTGTTTTTGGAATTTCTGACTGATGTTTTTTCAAATCACTTTTCGCGATTTTGATATAATTGTAGCGATCTTCATTCTCAAAAGGCAGATGATAAATAAGCAATTGTTGGGGATTGACTTTATTGATGAATGCTCTTCCGATACGGTTATTTAAGAACAGCCAGTTGACAATGAGGATATCAATGCTTTGGTTGGCAAGCATCGTTTCTAATTCAGGGCAGCGAAAATCGGTATCCCCCATTACTAAAATGTGATGCTCCAAAAGATTGATCTGATAGACATAATGGTCAACATCACGATAGTCTTTGCCATCATGGATGGTTTTATAGGCAATCAGCTTTAAGTTATTTTCTTCGAGGATTACTTTTTGTGCCCATAATTCCATATCTAAAAAAGTTATATGCCCGGTTATCTTTTCCAAACTACCATCATCTTTAGGTAGAGCAAGCATTTGGGGCGTATTCAATAAACAATAATCTGTTAATTTATTCTTATTGAAATGATCTTTGTGACAATGCGTAAAAAGAAGATAATCAATATCTTCATAAATACCTTGTCCCTCAATGATATGATTCAGCACCGTTGCAGGCACCGGACTGAAAGCAAACGGTTCAAAAGAGTGGATGCCATCAATTAGAATTTTTTTTTCGGCACCAGTAATCATTATACCGGCATTGGCAATATAAGTAATTTTTATTTCATTCACTGATATTCTCCTCTTAAAATTCACGCATTCTAATTATTTACGTGACTTACTGTGGTAACACTTCCAAATAATTTTCTTTGTGTAATGCATTGTATTGCGATTTCGTGCATTTGTCAATATGGTTAAGAATCCCATGAGAACGCTGAATTGGCTTTCTTTTTTATCTAAAACGCAACCTATCTCAAAGATGGCCATCGTCATCGGTTATCATACCTTGAGCAAAATTTTTACATTAGTGTCAGCAATGCCAGCAAAATAGTGACAAATGTCAAACAATTGAGAGCTAAGCTTTGAGCAAGCCATCAACTTCGAAAATTTCTTCATTTATAAGGCGTTAAAAAGTCGGTGCCATTTTGTCACCACCAAGCCGGATTATCTAACGAGAATGCTAGCTATCTACCATCTTTTGATGCACTTATGGTTTAACTATTGACTTTTGCATCGCGCCTTTATACAATGTACTTAATTTAACATACGGTATAGACGCATTGAAAGGGATGGCACACAGAGATGAAAACGATTAACAGGGTAGTCATTATAATGGCAATAGGACTGCTTTTTTTGCCTTCATTAGTCGCGTATGGCCAAGTTATCAATGCACCCAAAAGACCGGTAATGATAATCGGCGATGATATCAACTATCCGCCTTACAGCTATTTGGATTCTAATGGTGTACCCGCAGGCTTCAATGTGGATTTGGCCAAAGCTGTTGCTAGAGTGATGGGGTATGATGTCCAAATTAAACTTGATGAATGGAGTAAAACACGAGCAGAACTGGAATCAGGTGGGATTGATGCGATTTCAGGGATGTTTTATTCGACTCAGCGAGAGGAGACATACGCTTTCACATCAAAACACAGTGTCACAAATGGTGACATATTCACACGAAAAGATATCCACTTAGATCAAGTCGATGATTTGCGAGATCAGACCGTTGTCGTTCAAAG
Organism: uncultured Clostridia bacterium; assembly: GCA_927417275.1. Classification (GTDB taxonomy): domain Bacteria; phylum Bacillota; class Clostridia; order Peptostreptococcales; family Acidaminobacteraceae; genus Fusibacter_C. The sequence goes on along the minus strand of CAKMJV010000005.1, from coordinate 8,335 downwards.
TGGGGACATAATCGGCGAGTATCTGGATCAACTCGATATAAATATAGACTTGGTTGAAGTATCGACAATCAAAGAAGCTTTGAAATTAGTCTCAGATGGAAGCTATGACTATGCTGGGGTTTTAAAACTTCCGGGGTTATATAGCATCAAAGAGGAAGGGTTGACTGAACTCCGTGCTCAGAATATGGATCTAGCTCCAAATGACTATTGTATGGCGGTTCGAAAAGACAACGAAACCATGCTGATTACATTAAATAGCGGATTACAGATATTAAAGGCAACCGGTGAGTACGACGAAATTTATGATCGCTGGCTAGGTGTTTATGAAGAAAAATCAGTAATGACGGTGATTGAAGAACACCGATGGCTACTGGTACTGATCTCGTTAATAATCATGATGCTGGTGACAACTAGTCTGATCTTAAAACGGATGGTAGCATTGCGAACTGAGAAACTAAACGAAACGAATATAAGTCTGCAGGCGAATAAACAACAGCTTGAAGTGGTGAATCTTGAATTAAAAGGAAAGATGAAAAAAATCATCAGCATGGAGGCCAGCGTCAGGGAGCAGTATAATTTACTAATCGACAGCCAGGAGCAGTTGCAACACAGTGAAATAAAGAATCGATCAATTGTTCAGGCCTTGCCAGATATCGTATTTACCCTAGATGAAAATGGTAAGTTTATCGATTGTCAGACAAGTGACGAAAAAATGCAGATGGTCTTAAAGTCAAGTTATCTAGGAAAACACCTGAGTCAAGTTTTTTCCGATGAGATTGCAAGCATAGGTGTGGGCAAGATTAAAAAAGCTATTGATACGCAACAGCTTCAGACCTTTGAGTATGAACGCATCATTAATGATAAGCGTGAGATTTTTGAAATGCGGATCGTCAGAAACAATGAGCATGAAGTTATCGGTATTACCAGAAATATTAGCACGGCTAGAATAGCAAGTGAACGAATTGAGTATTTGAGTTACCACGATCAATTAACGGGATTATATAATCGACGTTTTTTTGAAGATGAGTTATTACGCTTGGATGTTGCCAGAAATCTGCCCCTTTGTATCATGATGGCAGATGTGAATGGACTAAAGCTGATCAATGATTCGTTTGGACACCTCATGGGTGATCAATTGCTAACAAGAGTAGCGATAGTCTTAAAAGAAGCCTGCCGCCAGGATGGCATTGTCGCGCGAATGGGAGGCGATGAATTTGTTATTCTGGTGCCAAACAGCAATGCCGTTCAGACTGAACTGCTGGTCGAACGGATCCATAAAATGAGTGCCAATGAAAAAGTAGGTTCGATGGAGTTGTTAATTTCTTTAGGTTGGGATGTAAAATATACGGAGCATGAAGAAATTCGGGAGGTGCTTAAGAGAGCGGAGAATAAAATGTATAAAAATAAGCTCTTTGAGGGACCCAGTATCAGAGGCAACACAATTAATGCCATTATTAAGACCTTAAACGAAAAAAATAAAAGAGAAGAGCTTCATTCACACCGGGTTTCCTATTTATGCAAAAAATTGGCAATTGCTTTGAATTTCTCAGATCAGGAAATCCAGGAAATTGAATCTGTGGGCTTGCTTCATGATATTGGAAAAATCGCCATCGACGAAGCGATACTCAATAAATCTGGAAAGCTGACAGAAGATGAGTATGAAGAAATAAAAAGACATCCTGAGATTGGCTATCGCATTTTAAGTACGGTCAATGATATGGCTGAAATGGCGGAAGTTGTCCTGGATCATCATGAAAGATGGGATGGAAAAGGTTATCCTCGTGGATTAAAAGGAGATCTGATTCCACTTCAATCCCGAATGATTTGTATTGCAGATTCATATGACGCAATCACCAGTGATCGCAGTTATCGCAGCAAACGGTCGGATCAAGAAGCCTTCGATGAATTACGAAAAAATGCCGGTACACAATTTGATCCTAATCTGGTCGAGCCATTTATCAAGCTGATCACCAGTATTGAAAGCTGAATGAAATAGACAGTAGAAAAAGGGGCTTCAAAATCAGCCCCCTTTTTTACAATCTTTAATAAAATGCGGTTAGCCTCCTCGGCAGCCTTTAGCCAATGGCATTGCCAATCAATTTAATAATCAGGCTTAAGTCATATTTTCCGGGAAACTCAAAGGCAATTTTATCGACAAAATAATTATATAATTCTAATTCGTTTTCCAAATCATAATTATTTGAATTTTTTACAGAAAAAGCAATAAACTTTGAGTAGGGTAGAAAAGTAAAAATCGGTAGCTCTGGATCTTCAAAGGTACAAATAATAATCCGTTTAGAGGTAAACAATACCTCAGAAGGGACAGGAAATCGATCCACTGCATAGAATTCAATGATCTGCTCGTTATCAATTAACATTGCCTGAACCGGCTTCTGAACGATGGAAATGCTTTTTTTATCAGTAATGATGAATCGAGAGTCTTTAAAGTCAATCATTTCAACTCCTTGAATTTAAAAGAAAGCTACTCAATTGCGAATCTTAATTGAGCAGCTTTCTTTTTTGAAATTTAGAAAACCATTTTTTTAACCACGATGGTGTCAAGGGCAGCTAATTCTTTTTCCATAATCGCAATGTCATCTTCCTTGTCGGCCAAGAATTCCAAAATAATCAGTCCGGTTATGCTACACAATTCTTCAGATGATTCATGCAAACCAAGACGTGTTTTAATAATACAACCATTTTTGGTCAACAGTTCCTGCACCTTCAACGCTTCGCTTTCGCGATTACCAACTTGGATCCCCATAATTTGTCTCATTAAAAAACCCTCCTAAATTAAGTATTCATTTCTTTATAAAATACCCAATTAGTCGAGAGTTAAACCATTTGGCTAAAAAAATAATATCGTGGTTAAACAGACACTGATTATTTATAATTCGTCTTTTAAGCTCCAACTGACGTTTTTTCCCAGCTCATTGTTTTCGCCTGGAATCCAAATGTCGATTTTTAGTTTTTCCAGTTTCTCCATCGACTCGCGGTCATTTAGTTCCTGAGCTTTTTCATATGCCTTGATAATCCAGTTTTTTGTCAGCTTCTGGAAATCACCGCCCTCGGTTTGGATATAATCATTTCTAATATTTAGTTTTCCGTCGATTACTTTGCTTGAGTATCTTAAGCCCATTTCGTTTCCTCCTAAGATTTATTGATATTTGTCTTTAATACATTATATCCTGTTCTACTGAAACTTGACACAGTATTTTTTTAATATTTTTAAAAATTTGCGAAAAAATGCAAAAAATAATCAGCAACGCATCAATATTTTTGTTTTAATTTGAATAAGACGTGTTATAATTAGTTATAGGTGATCATAACCAGTCGTGATCAAGGATGCTGCCATAAATTATAAAAAAGTGAGGCGATAAAAATGAGTTATGTGAACATGAACGGGATATTAATCAAGGCAAGAAATAACAAGGTTGCGGTGGGTGCATTTAATATTGTCAATTACTTGACTGCAAAAGCGGTGGTCGAGGTAGCGGAGGAACTCGACCAGCCCCTTATTCTTCAAACATCGGTGAAAACGGTAAAGGCTTTTGGTATCGATGAAATGATCGGTTTTTTAAAACCGATTGTGGATAATGCCAAGGTCGATGTGGCTCTTCATCTTGATCACTCCACTGATGTGGAATTTACCAAGGCCTGTATTGATGGTGGATGGTCATCGGTGATGTATGATGGTTCACAGTTGCCACTAAAAGAGAACATCAAGAATACTCAGGAAATTGTCGCATATGCGCGACCGAGAAATGTCAGTGTTGAGGGTGAGTTAGGCGCAATTGTCGGCGTAGAAGATGATATCTTCGTTAAGGAAGGTGACAGTGCTCATGCTAATCCCAATGATTGCCGGGTCTTTCTAAATGAAACCGATGTGGATGCCTTTGCACCGGCAATTGGAACTGCTCACGGGGTCTACAAGGGAGAAATTAAGCTGGATTACGATCTCTTTGAAGAAATTAATGGGTTTGCCAAGTGCCCGCTGGTGCTTCATGGCGGGACGGGACTCAGTGATGCGATGTTTCACCGTCTGATTGCCTTGGGAGCAGCTAAGGTCAATATCTCCACTGCTATAAAAATTGCTTATTGTCAGGGAATGCGAAGCTTTATGGAGATAAATCCAGACAAAAATGATCCCCTGAAATTGGATGCTTACACGAAAGAAGCCGTGAAAAAAGTCGTTGAAAAACATATTCGGTTTTTTAGCCGGATCGATTAAAGGGGGAAAGAAATGGAACGAAGAACGAATTATCCAGTCGACTTGCATTGTCATACCACCAATTCTGATGGCGCTGATACGCCCAAAGAGCTGATTGATCATGCCGCAGCCTTGGGAATGCGGGTCATTGCAATCACTGATCATGATGTATTGCCGCCCAGTGAAATCGAAGTCGATGGACAAATGGTTGATCCAGTGGTTTATGCCAAGAATCAGGGAGTCAAGTTATTGCCGGGGATTGAATTCTCCTGTGAAACGGATATTGAAGATGTTCACGTTGTCGTGCTTGGCTGCGATTACACCGATCCAAAGATATTGGAAATGAATCAGAAAATCGTCGACAGTAAGATTTATTCATATCAGAAACTAGTTGCTCTGCTCACGCAAAAAGGTTATCCAATGACCTGGGAAGAGGTGCTCAATTATAATAATATTCCCCGTAAAGCTGAAGCGGTACAAAAAAAACTGATCTTTAATCTGATGGCTGAAAAAGGCTACACGACAACCTGGAGTGAGGCCAAGCTGTTGATTCGAAATGACCGGGAGTTTAGTGTAAAACGCGAAAAGCCAGATGCTGCAGAGATTATAGAATTAGCTCATCAAACCGGTGGGATTGCCATTCTAGGGCATCCCTATCTGATTGATGCGGTCGTAGAAAATCAGGGCGAAACGATGACCCGGGAAGATTTTATAAAAACGCTGGTGAATGCCGGTCTCGATGGTATTGAAGCCGCCTACACCTATGATAAAACGACCTATAAAGGAGAAATGACAAAGGATGAAATCATCAAAAAGGTCAGATGGGATTATCAGGATCAGGTAAAAATTATTTCTGGCGGGTCGGATTATCACGCCGATTATAAAAAGACAGATAAAAATGTGCGCAGTATTGGAGAATGTGGGATAAGCTGGGAATATTTTCAGACGAATAAGATACTAGCAAGCCTATAAGCTAGATAAAGATAGTTGGCTTGCCTAACTGTAAACGTTTAAAAAGGTGAAGAAATGATCATTAAGAATGTCCAAGCCAGGGTTTATGACTATCTAATCTTTGATTTAGATGGAACCTTGGTTGATACCTGTCCCGATATTATTGAAACTATAAAATTTATCATCGAACGCTATGGTTTTGCGGAAAAGAGTGATGGGTTTATCCGAAGCTGTATCGGGGGTGGGGCAAGAAATGTGCTGTTAAAAGTGTTGGGCGAGGATAAGGAAGCCCTTATAGATGGCGAAATACTGCCGCTATTTGTGAAACATTACACCGAAAATTGTGACAAGAAAACATTTGCCTATGATGGGGTTGAAGACGTGTTGAAATATTACAAAAACCAGGGTAAGGCCTTGTCAGTGGCCACCTTTAAAATCAGAAGCGCCACTAAAAAAATATTAACGACGCTTAACTTGATTGACTATTTTGACATACTGATTACTGCCGATGATGTTAAAAATCCAAAACCGCATCCCGACTGTATCATAGCCATATTGGATTACTACGCTTGTAAATCGTCACAAGCGATCTTGATTGGTGATACTAAAACAGACTTTTTAACGGGGACTAATGCGGGGATTGACGTCTGCGGTGTTACCTTTGGATATGGTGATCCGGATGAGGTTCGGGATCTCAAGCCGGCCTATGTTATTGATACGATAAAAGAGCTTAAGGAAGTGGTTTTATAAAAAGTAAGTGATAAAACAAGTGGTACGATAAAAGCGTCACATGTAATAAAAAATTAACAGGAGGTTCAGATCATGGTAGATCTATCAAAACTTGATAAAAAAGCGCTGGGAAAATGTTTTGATCATTCAGTATTGCCAAAGAACACAACCGAGGCAGATATCAGAGCAGGATGTCGGGAAGCGGTGGCTTATAATTGTGCAGCCTTTTATTCATCTACCCCTTTCTGGACACCAATTGTTGTTGAAGAACTTGCTGGTACGGATATCCAGATTGGTACCGGGCTGGATTTTCCCTTTGGAGCGTCTCCAGCAATTGTAAAAGCATTTGAAACCGAACAGGCAGTGAAAGCCGGGTGCACATCACTAGATATTGTTATGAATGTTGGGGCCTTAAAGGATAAAAAATACAAGGTTATTGAAGAGGAATTGGCTACTTTTAAAAAAGCCGCCCAGGGAAATCTGACTAAGTGTATTATGGAAGTCTGCTTTCTGACCGATGATGAAATTGCCACCGCCTGCAAAATGATTTTTGAGGCAGGAATTGCTTATGCCAAGACATCGACCGGCCAGTTTGAAGGTCCGAGTATGGAACAGTTTTTAGTCATAAAAAGAACGCTGGCCGGAACTGAGTGTAAGCTAAAGGTAGCCGGAGTAAAATTCCCACGTCCACAAAATGCCTATGCGTTTCTGTTGGCTGGAGCAGACCTGATTGGAACGAGAGCAGCAATACCGATTATCGATGCGTTGGATCAAATGCGCGAGATTGGTATCGTTCCCCCATATAAAAAATGAGCTCATTTTGTGAAGCATAATTTTTAGTGCGTTTTAATTCATTAGTCACGTTAAAAAAATAATGAAAAAGGAGAATTAAAAATGGGCAATTACTTGATCGGTGTTGATGTGGGTACTACAGGTACAAAAGCGATGATTCTTGATCGGCAGGGGAAGATCTATGGAAAAGGGTATGGCGAATACCCCTGTCACTATCCCCATCCCAATTGGGTCGAACAGGATGTCGATTTGCTAATTGAAGAGACCTTTAAAGCCTGTAAACAGGCGGTCATAGCGTCAGGGCTTGATCCCAAAGAGATTGAAGCGGTTGGGTTTTCCTGTCAGCGGGCTACTTTTACCTTGGTAGATCAGGATAACAATGCCATCGAAAATACATTCTATGGCTGGCAGGATAACCGCGGCGGAGAAATCTTAGCAGAGGTAATGGAGAAAATCGATTCGGATACCTTTTTTAAAAGTACCGGAATGCCAATGACACCAACCTTCACCTTTTTAAAATTGCTGTGGATCATGAAAAACCAACCGGAACGTTATGCAAAAACAAAATATCTGGCAATGATGCCGGACTATGTGCAGTATCGTTTTGGTGCCGATGATTTTTATTGTGAAATGACCAATGCCTGTACATCCGGTTATTTTGATCCCAATACCATGGACTGGGCCAATAATGTCATTGATGCCTTGGGAATTGACAAGAGCAGACTGCCGAAACTGGTAAAGCCCGGTGAAATTGTCGGCAAAATAACTGCTGAAGTAGCCGAAAAAACAGGTCTGGCAGTGGGAACATTATTGGTGGCTGGCAGTGGCGATCAGCAATGCGCTGCCATTGGGGCGGGTGTTATTGAAGATGGGTTCGCATCGTTAACCCTGGGAACAGCAGGCCTTCTTGTTGTCGGAACCGAAAATCTGGTGTTAAAAGATGTCCCTGGTGTTATGGCCACCTCATCGGCAGCATTGGGTCTTTATAACCTTGAGGGTATTCAGCTGGGGGCAGCCAGTAGTTATCGCTGGGTTCGCGATGAATTGGCAGATTTGGAAGTTACCCTGGGTAAAAAGACAGCGGTGGATCCCTATGAGATAATGGATTTGCACATTAAGAAAAGCCCGGTGGGTTCAAAGGGGATCATCTTCATGCCTTATCTTTGTGGTTCTGGTTATCCTTACTGGAATCCTGATGCCAAGGGAATTTTTGCCGGGATTACCTTTGCCCATAGTAAAAGCGATATGATCCGATCGGTTATGGAAGGCATCACGATGGAAAGCAAGGATATGTACGAAACCATGAAAAAGTCCGGCGTCGTGCTAAAACAATTGGCGATTACCGGTGGGGCGACTAAATCTGCGGCCTGGCGGCAAGTCATCGCCGATATGTTTGGGGTGCCGATCCGCAAGCTTGAGATCCCCGATGCAACCATCGTGGGCGCAGCCGTCATCGCCGGCGTTGGGGCAGGATGGTTTGCTGATGTCAGCGAGGGTGTTAAAACAATGGTACGATATACCGATACGATTGAGCCAATTGCGGAAAATGTAGAAAAGTATAATGAACTTTATGAAATCTACAAAAACCTCTATGTAACCTTAAGTAGTAATGGTGTATATGATCAATTTGCCAAATTAGGTCTCTGATAGGCT
>CAKMJV010000004.1 GCA_927417275.1 uncultured Clostridia bacterium | reverse complement strand
CGTTGCCACGATTAACGTAATAACAAACGCCATTAAAAGGATCTTAAATCGGATTGACTTCATAACATCACCAACTTCTCATCAGATTAGACTTACCTATATATATTATCATCATTTGAGGGGAATGTCCCTGGCAACTTTTTGCAAGTTGAAAATGTCGAGGATATTGAAAATGCTGGAAAGTTATTTTTTTAACGTTTGACTAACAAAAAGTTGCCAGGGACATTCCGCACAAATGATGATAATATATATAGGTAAGTCTAATCTGATGAGAAGTTGGTGATGTTATGAAGTCAATCCGATTTAAGATCCTTTTAATGGCGTTTGTTATTACGTTAATCGTGGCAACGGTAATTTCTGCTTATGGTACGATGCGTAGCAAGACCATGGTTGAAGCGAGCAATGAAGCATACATGCATTCTTTGGCTAAGGAATTAGCGCTTGAAATGGATAATTTCATCCAGCTTCAAAAGGGATACTTAGAGGGCCAAGTCAGCGCATTGACGCTTATCGGTGATTACTCAGAGGCAAGCACCGCTGCGTTTACGCATAATATGGGCAAATCAAACGAATATATGCTTTATAGTTATTTTAATACGCTTGAGGATTCAGGGCATTTCACCAGTTCAGATGGGTGGATTCCACCTGAAGGATATACTTGGGAAAATAGATATTGGGTCAAGTTGGTTTCAGATATGGCATCTGTTTTTGTGGATTTTCCTTCGTATGACTCTGGGACAGGCAACATCGTTACGGTGCTAAGAAAACGCGTGATGGACCAAAATGTACATGGAATTTTAAACATGGCCATCAACTTAGACGAACTCTCGCAGAGACTAAAGTCCTATGAGCTTCCCAGTGGTGCTGAAACGCTGTTGATTGATGAAAATGGACTCCTCGTAGCTTTTCATAATCCCGAAATTTTCTCGAATCAACCAGAAGCACTTATGGTGAACGACCTTATAGAAGGCTTTGACAAAGACGCAACCAAATTTATAATAGAAGATCAAACCTACATTGCATCAAAGTTGCAGAATGCCCCTTGGGTGCTATGGATTTCTGTACCCACAACATTTTTTTACAGTGGCGTAAGCGAAACCATGACAAATTTTCTACTCATTTATATCGTTACATTTATCATCTCTATTTTTATCGCCAATGCAATAAGCAGAAAGATTTCAACGCCCATCATACGATTGAGAACGCATGCAGAGTATATCAGCAGTGGGTCGTATGCTCAAGAAATATCACTTGATTTACTGCATCAAAAGGACGAAATCGGTCAGTTTGCCACGACTTTTGAAAACATGCGAGAAAACATCCTTCAAAGGGAGAACGAACTCGCTCAAAATTACATGGAAATTCAAGCACTTTACGAAGAAATGGCTGCTTCGGAAGAGGCGTTAAGAGAAAACTATGACGCATTAAATTTATACAAAGATCAAGTAGAATTCTATGCGTTTCACAATGCAAAAACCGGGTTTTATAACCGAGATTATTTGATTCAGACGTTAAATAAGAATGTTCAATTAGATGAAGGTCGCGAATGTGCCCTTATTTGCCTCAGTTATAAAGAGTTAAATCATTATTCGGAAACCGTGGGACAGACGATTTTAGAACTCATACACTATAAAATTGGACTTGCAGTGAGTGCGTATATGCCACAAGATGAAATGGCACAACTATATGATTTAGCCATCGGTAAGTTTGGATTGCTATTGCGTGAACCGCATTTTAAAAGCATTGGCACAATGATTCAAAATATAAAAGCCGAAGTGGCTTCTATGAAACTATTAGATGCTTTGACCATTAAAGTTTCGCTAGCAGTGGGCGGTTTTATGCCTGATCAAAGAACCGCTGCGGACGATGAAGGCATAGCATTTCTAGAAAAAGCGGAAGCAGCGATGCTCAGTAATCAGTTCAATTTAAGTCATGAAAGTGATATAACATGGTTTGATGACGACTTGCATCAAAAGCGAAATTATGAGATGCAAATCGAATCGGGTTTGTTCGAAGCAATCAAGCGAAATGAGATTTCAGTGGTATATCAGCCACAGTATGACCATAGTGGTAAGATCATCGGCGCAGAAGCCTTGATGCGTTGGAAACATGGGAAGTTGGGCAATGTACCCCCTGCGGATTTTATCACACGGGCAGAAAACCTAGGATTAATTGATAAACTTGACCAGTTCATGATTTCAGAGGTACTAAGATTTCAAGCTGAATTAAAGGCGGTACATGGCATTAGATTGACCATGTCTGTAAATATTTCTGTGGTAGAGTTACTGGATCCTCGATTTATTGACCGCATCGAAGAAGAAGTCAAAAAAAGTAAAACAGAACGTGCGTCATTAATCTTCGAAATCACTGAAACGGCTTTTTCTAAGAATTTGACACTAGTGAAAGAAAACATCATAAAACTAATGGAACTCGGCTATCAGGTGCATCTTGATGATTTTGGAACGGGCTATTCATCACTGACATACCTAAGTGAGTTTCCAGTGCATGCCATCAAAATAGATCGAACATTTGTCAGTACTTTTTTACAAAAACCCAAAGTATCTAAGGTGATCTCAACCATGATAGATCTAGGCATGAAAATAGATGCACAAATCATCGCAGAAGGTGTGGAGACCCAGGCACAGTTAAATGGCTTAAGCGCGTTAGGGTGCTTTGTATATCAAGGCTTCCTGTTATCAAAGCCAGTTGAGCAGGAAATTTTAATTGGATTACTTAAATCGAATCGATAGGAGAAAACGTCCCTGGCAACTTTTTGTTAGTCGAAGAATAAGCGACTAACAAAAAGTTGCCAGGGACATTTTCTTCTTTATATCCAACTAACAAAAAGTTGCCAGGGACATTTTCTTCTTTATAACCAACTTGCAAAAAGTTGCCAGGGACGTTTCTTTGGGTATATAGGCAGAGAAGTGCTAAAGTTTAAAATAATGACAGAAGGAGGCAAAATGAAAAAGACACTTAAACGAGAATTATTTATGTTTACAGCTATAATAATATTAGTCATTTTTGTAACGGGCAGTGCTGCTTTTTATTTGTTCTCCAGAACAGCTTTTGAAAGTGAGGAACGAATCACTTTGAAGAACACGGTAGAAATGATCCTCTTAGTAATTGAGGATAAGCAGCGAGATGTTTCAAGTGGTCTAAAGACGACTGAACAGGCTCAAGATGAAGTGGTTGAAATGCTCTCAAAATCTGAGGTTATTAATTTAGGGGCATATGGATATCCCGTTATATTAAATCAAGAGGGTTATCTGGTGTATCATCCTGAACTGGGGAATCAGTATGCCTTAGATTTAGTCGATGAGAGTAAGGAGAAAAAATTATTTGTACGAGAACAAGTGGATGCCGCGCATAATGGTGGTGGCTTTACAACCTATCAGTGGAAAAAACCAAGTACAGATCAAATAGATGAGAAAATCGTGTATTCAAAGCTTGAACCCAATTGGAATTGGGTTGTGGAAGCAGCAAGTTTTAAATCTGATTACGGATTAAACGCGAGAAATTTAATGCTCCAAACACTTTTCGTCCTTGTACTAATTTTTGGTGCCATTATGTATATAAATCATTACTACTTAAAAAATATAACGAATCCCATCAAGCATTTGGTATCAACATTTGAAAACAACCATGATACTGAACACAATCTCATATCAGCCACGGAAGTAATCGAGTATCAGGCGTTATACGAAGGCTATAATAACATGATGCGTCGCTTGGCAAAAAGTTATAAAACCATTCAAGATAAAAATGAGGATTTAGAAGCGGCCAATGATGAACTATCCGCTTTATACGAAGAAATGGCAGCAGCGGAAGAAACACTTCAGTCAAACTATGATGAACTTCAGAATTATAAGACTCAAATAGAAGAAGAGAAATCGAGATATGAAAAAGTAATTAAATCATCATATGATGCCTATTGGATATATGATCCAGAAAAGCAAATCATAAAATTAGAAAACTTTTATCATTTCTTTATGGAAAAAGAAATCCCATATGAGGATTTTTTAGTCCGTATTTATGAGGACGATTTGAATAATAATGCATGGATCAAAGAAATGGGTGTTATACCAGATGCGTTTACCAAAGAAGCCATCGTAAGATTAAAAGACAACGATAACAATCTCAGATGGTTTAAACTATTATATGTTCAAGAGAAAAGTGAAAAAAATCAACCCGTAAAAATGTTTGGTTCATTAAAAGACATACATGAGATGCAACTGGAAAAATCAAGAATAGAGTTTACAGCTTATCATGATGACAAGACGGGGCTATATAATTACGAGTATATCGTAATTAAACTCGCGGAGAAAAGAGACTGTCAAACGAGTTTAACCATGGTTGGGTTAAGAAATATTCAACACCTTAGAAATGTTTATGGAAAAAATTTCGTGCAAATCGTAATGTTTCAAATTGCAGGCATATTAAATGAGTTGTTTGGAAGCACATGTGATGTTTGCGTTTTTGATGAGAACAAAATCGTCATTTATTCAGATGCAAGTGAAATGGATAACGGTAACTTTGATCCCTTTTTAGAGCGCGTTAAAGAAATTAAGTTTGAGGACATTTTGTTTCCAAAAGATTTGATTATAACCATCTATAACAAAGATGGCAGTTCTTCTGATGTACAGAGCATATTCAGGAAATTAGAATATGCGTATGATTATAATGATCAAGAATATAGGGGGAGCTATGTCAACTATGTGGATGATCAGTGTGTTTCAATAATGGAAAGAAAAGGCGTCATCGAGCAACACTTATTAAAATCGATTCAATTAAATGAACTGAGCCTCGTCTATCAACCCATCGTGGATGCTGAGCATAAAATTGAGGGATTCGAAGCCCTAGTAAGGTGGCATAATCATAGTTTGGGAAGTATTAGCCCCACAGAGTTCATCCCCATAGCTGAAGAAATAGACTTCATCTGTGAAATTGGTACATTGGTTATGGAAAAAGCATGTGAATTTTTACTTGAAATTGAAGCAGCATTCAAAATGAAAATGCGTATTTCGATCAATGCTTCTGTAAGGGAACTCATTAAATCCGACTACGTACAAAGCATTTCTAATCAGCTTGAGAAATATAAAATCGAGCCATGGCAAATAAGCATCGAAATAACGGAAAGTTCGTTTTCAAAGTTTTTCGACGCGTTAAAAAATACCCTCAGTGAATTGGCAGAGCTAGGCATAGAAACACATATGGATGACTTTGGAACGGGGTATTCATCGCTTAATTTACTGGGCTCATTAAATGTGTCGCATTTAAAAATCGATAGAAGCTTCATAATAGACATTTTAAATGATCAAAAAATGGCACAGTTAACCGAAATGATCGTTGAGTTTTCTCATAAACTCGGCATCAAAACCATCGTCGAAGGCATCGAAGATTTCCAATCCTTTGAAATGCTCAAAAATTGGAAGTGTGATTATTTTCAAGGGTACTACTTTAGTAAACCACTAGACCATAAGGGTGTATTTAAAGCATTGGTTCACGAAATGGATGAACATAAGTTGCCAAGAAACAGTTGAAGATGTTAAGATGGTTTTAGAAATCACTCCAGGAGAACTTATGGACACTTATTTATTTCCCATCAAGATCGCGATTATAACGTTTCCATTAATCGCTTTTGTTTTTACGTTGCCATTTGCCATATTTCAGTATAAAAAATATGGATATATTAACAAGTTTAGAATTTTTATTTTGTTCTCATTTTTACTGTTTTTAATCGTAGCTTATTATCTTGTAATATTACCCTTACCAGTTTCTAGAGACATAAAAAGTTCTATGAAAACAGGTGAACCTTATTATAATCTGGTTCCCTTTTCTTTTGTCGCAGATCTTATGCGAGAAGCGCAGTTTGACATTCGCGTCCCAGCAACTTATCAAAATTTATTATCAGAGCGCTCATTTTTACAAGCCACTTTTAACGTGCTCATGCTAGTACCGCTAGGGATTTTTTTGCGTTACTACTTCAAATTCAGTTTTAAAAAAACGGTATTGCTTGCGTTTATATTGTCCTTGTTCTTTGAAATCACGCAACTTTCAGGTCTTTATGGTCTTTACAATGCACCGTATCGCCTATTTGATGTGGACGACTTAATGCTAAATACATTGGGTGGCGCATTTGGGTATATGATCGCACCGCTTTTCACGTTTTTTCTGCCCAAACCTTCGACACTAGATGACGATGTAAATTTAGAAGCCATGCGCGTTTCACTTTTTAGGCGTGTACTCGCTTTGTCCATTGATTGGCTTTTACTTGGTTTAATCGCACGATTTTATGATAATCTATTCATCGAAGCGGCCGTTTACTTTACGTATTTTATACTCATCGTGACGCTCACAAATGGAAGAACGCTTGGTAAATGGCTGACTTCAACAAAAGTAAAAGGCCTTAAGGCGAAAGTGACCTTTAAAGAAGTCTGCTTACGCTATGGCCTACTATACTTTGGATTTTTTGGAGTCGCTCGTGTACTAGGCCTTGCCATCGATTATTTGGTGGCATTACACGATCCTTATAGCATCTGGATGACGGTGTTTGCGATATCCATCTTTGGTTTGATTACCATTATGTTCATCGTACACTTGATACTATGTGTACTTAAGAAAGACCGATTTTTCTATGAAAAAATCAGTCAGACGCATTTAGCTGTTTCAAAATAACGAATATAATTAACAATGGAGGAAAACATATGAGTAAGATGTCCTTTTTAAAAGACGTTTTGATCTGTTCATTGGGTGCATATGGCGGTCCTGAAGCACATATTGGGATATTTATCGATCAATTGGTCACAAAAAAGAAGTATTTATCAGAAGAAGAGTTGATTGAACTCGTGGCGCTATGTAGTATATTACCAGGGCCCACCAGCACACAATCCATCGTCGCTGTGGGTCATAAAGTTGGGGGACCCTTGTTGGCATTTTTAACGATGTTGGTATGGGCGTTACCTGTTTTAATCGTTATGACGATTTTGTCTTTTGTTTATCAAGTTTTCGATGCTCTTGAAATTTCGACTCAGGGACTCAAATACATCGGACCTATGGCGGTAGGTTTTATCGTCGTCGCTGCATTTAAAATCACTAAAAAAGTGGTTAACAGTTGGATGACAGGCTTACTCATGATCTTTGCAGCAACCGTGACCTATTTCGTTCACGCACCATGGATTTTTCCCGTCTTACTCATAATGGGTGGAGCGGTTAGTATCATCGCTTCTGGCGAAAAAGACTTATGGAACAAAGTGGTATTGAACCCACCTTGGCGCTACTTAATCGCTTTTATCGTTTTTGCTCTTGGTGGTTTGCTACTTGCAACGGTGTTTGAGAACCCCTTAATCGATCTATTTGAACGCTTTTATCGTTATGGTTATCTGGTATTTGGTGGTGGCCAAGTGGTGGTACCTGTGATGTATAATGAACTGGTAGAAGTTACTGCACTTATGACGCATGGTGAGTTTTTAACCGGTTACGGCTTGGTTCAAGGCTTGCCGGGTCCAATGTTCTCTTTTAGCGCCTACGCAGGTGGATTATCTTATCGAGATGGTGGTGTGTTTTTACAGACTGTTGCTGCCGCGATTGGTGGCATCGGTATCTTTTTACCGGGTCTACTGCTCATATTTTTTGTCTATCCTGTATGGGAAAATTTAAAAAAAGTAAAAGCAATTAAGATTTCACTAAAGGGCATCAATGCTGTGGCTGGTGGATTAATCGCTGTGGCGGCAGTAACATTGATGCAAAACAGTGGTTTTTCAATCGATAATTTACTGGTAACTGGTGTGACCATTATACTGCTGTTCACTAAAAAAGTACCTGCACCGATCATCGTCTTGTTTGCATTGGCACTAGGATTTATACTCTAAATTTTGAAGGAGACCATCTATGAAGAAAATTAACGTTGGCAATGCTGGTTTTGAAGCGTCAGAAATTATCATGGGATGCATGCGGATCAATAAAATGTCCGTTAAAGAACTCGCGAAGCATGTGGATATCGCGTTATCGGAAGGGATCACGTTGTTTGATCACGCCGATATTTACGGGGGCGGCGCTTGTGAGACGCTCTTTGGTAAAATGATGCAGGAACAACCAGGTTTACGTGAAAAAATACAGATTCAAAGCAAATGTGCCATTCGCAACGGCTATTATGACTTTTCAAAAGCATTTATTTTGGAATCTGTGGACAATATTCTCGCACGCCTTAAAACGGACTACCTCGATTTATTTATTTTACACCGTCCAGATACATTAATGGAACCAGAAGACGTAGCAGAAGCGTTTAACGTATTAGAATCAAGCGGAAAAGTGCGTCGTTTCGGCGTAAGTAATTTTAATACCATGCAGATCGAACTGCTCAAAACGGAAGTGAAACAGCCGCTGCTTGTGAATCAAATTCAGTTTAGCATCATGCACACGGGCATCATCAACAGTGGGATTCAATCCAATACGACATTTGAAGGCTCCATCGATCGCGACGGCAGTTTGCTGCCTTATTCACGCATCAATCACATGACATTACAAGCTTGGTCCCCATTTCAATACGGCTTCTTTGAAGGTGTGTTTATAGATCATCCAAAGTTTCCAGAACTAAATGCCGTGCTGGATCGAATCGCACAGGAGAAGGGCGTAGACAAATCTGCCCTTGCAGTGGCGTGGATTTTAAGACATCCAGCAAAGATGCAAACCATCGTAGGCACCACAAACAGCCAACGATTAAAAGCAATTTGCCAGGCATCAGATGTGGCGTTAACTCGAGAAGAATGGTACGAGATTTATCGCGCTGCCGGCAACTTATTACCGTAGTTATTAAAGAGTTACTAAAGGGACGGTTCTTTTGTGTTCTTTTTTGCTCTTTTGAGTTATTATTGCTAAGTTGCTAGGAGAAGTTATCATGTCCAAAATTAAATCAAACGTAACATCATTATTAGAAATATTTATTGTTTTCTTTAAAATGAGTGCAGTTACTTTTGGCGGCGGCTATGCCATGCTGCCCATCCTTCAAAGAGAAGTGGTGGATAAACGGAACTGGATGACGCATGAGCGCATCATCGATTATTATGCGGTAAGTCAAGGCTTACCGGGCATCATCGCCATCAATGTATCGGTTTTTATCGGCAAAGAGCGAAGAGGGTTTTGGGGTGGCCTTATAGGTGCACTGGGAATGGTGAGCCCTTGTTTGGTTATTATTTCATTAATTGCGGCATTTCTAAGCAATTTTCAAGAACTGCCTTTGGTCAGACATGCCTTTGCAGGTGTAACGATTTGTGTGGCCGCTTTAATCTTAGACGCTGTAATCGGTCTCTGGAAAAAAGCGATAATCAATTTGTTTGGTGTTAGCCTGTTTGTCATGAGTTTTGGTGCATTATTAGTCTTTGAAGCGTCGCCGATAATCATCGTTTTAGCTTCAGCAGGTACGGGCATCCTCTTTCATAAACTCAAGAAAAGAGGGGATGTATGATTTATTTAAAACTATATTTCGAATTTTTTAAGATTGGATTGTTTGCCATCGGTGGTGGCATGGCCACAATTCCATTTTTAAGGCATTTATCAGAAACCACAGGCTGGTTTTCACTGGCTTTTATCACAGATATGATTGCGATTTCTGAGTCTACACCAGGTCCCATCGGCATCAACATGGCCACATATGCGGGGTATAATGTCGCTGGATTATTTGGTGGCGTGCTGGCGACACTAGGGATGATTACACCTTCAGTGATTATCGTGACCATCGTTGCAGGCTACTTAGATCGTTTTAGGCAAAGTGACTTGGTAAATACAGCGTTTTCGGGACTGCGCCCTGCAGTGACTGCTCTCATCGCTTTTGCAGGTTATGAAATCATGAAAATCTCGGTTTTAAATGAAGCATTACCCACCCATACGGGTTTAATCGAGCGATTTAACTTGACGAAAATGATACTGTTTATCGTCTTATTTTACTTAATCAGGCGTTTAAAAAAACATCCATTGGTTTATATCGCAGCATCGGCAGTTATCGGTATCGCGATATCACTTTAATCTAATGAACGGGACGGTTCTTTTATGCTCATCTATTTTAGATGAACATAAAAGAACCGTCCCGTTCATTATTATGGAAAGTACGCTTGACATTTTGACGAGAATTTATTATACTTTATTTATGGAAAGCAAACTTTACATGAAAGGAGTGTTTAGATGAAAAATAATTTAGAAGCGATACGGAAAAGTCGTGGAATAAAGCAAGAAGAACTGGCAGATTTACTTGCCGTCTCACGCCAGACCATTGGCTCCCTGGAAAATGGACGTTATAATCCATCCATCATCTTGGCCTTTAAATTAGCAAAGTTTTTCGGCATGTCGATCGAAGAAATATTTATTTATGAGGAGGAAACACATGATGAATCAGAAAATATTTAAAGGGTATTTACCGCTGGGCATAGGCATTATCTTATTGTTGTTAGGTTTATTCGTTTTTAATGAGGAGTCTGTAAAAGTTATTGGAGGGTTATGTTTCGGATTAGGTGCTGGATTATCAGGGATGTCATTTTCAAATCTCGTTAACATCGAATACTTAAAGAATCATCCAGAAGTCCGCAAACAAGCTCAAATCGAATCTGCTGACGAACGCAACCGAATGATTAACAATATGGCGAAAGCCAAAACGCTGGATATCATCAACTGGTGTGTAATCGGCATCGCTTATCTCACGATTATCATCGAAGCGCCTATTTGGGTCACATTGGTATGTGTTGCGGTATTTTTGCTAAAATACATCTTAGAATGGACATTTGTTATCAAATATCAAAGAACGATGTAATGGGACGGTTCTTTTGTGTTTAACTTTACATTTGGAAAATAATGTAATAAAATGTAAAGTATAAAAGACGAAAGAGGACAACGTGCCAAGAAAACCGCGAGAGAAAAGTTCAACGGGTATTTACCATGTGATACTTAGAGGCATTAATAAGCAAGTTATTTTTGAAGAAGATTTGGATTATCAATCATTTTTGACTATATTAGCTAAGCAGAAGAAAATCTCAGGCATCGAAATTTATGGTTACTGTTTGATGACGAATCACGTTCATCTGCTCATAAAAGAAGGGGGGAATGGCATATCAAAGCCATTGCAACAAGTATGTACCTCATATGCGATGAGATTTAACAGTAAGTATCAAAGAGTCGGTCACTTATTTCAAGATCGATTTAAGAGTAAACCCGTAAATAGTGTTAATTATTTCTTTAATGCGCTTGCGTATATACACAGAAATCCGATGGAGATTTCATCAGAAAAATCTTTTGTGGATTACCTGTGGAGTAGTTATAGTGAGTATTTTGTATCAGATATATACTGTAACACAAAATTTGCGGAAGAGATGTTTAGTGGCCCTTCCGCAGAATTTTTGTGTTTTTTTGAAAGCAAGCATACGGATCAAATAAATGACGAGGAAGACCCATTGCTAAAATATCAAACGCGATTAAGCGATGATGAAATCAAAGGGTATATAGTCACTCAATCTGGCTTAAGAAGTACATTCGATTTGCAAAAATCAGATAAATCCGTAAGAAATAAAGTGATTCGAAGTTGCAAAGAGAAGGGCATTACATTAAAACAACTGGAGCGATTAACAGGGATTAGTATTGGTGTGTTGAGAAAAATCTAGGTGCGCATGTGAACACAAAAGAACCGTCCCTCATTGTACTTTGATCCAGTTTGCTATATCCATAATCACTTGCTCATCAACATGCGAAGGCGTTTGATATTCAGTGGGATTGGGTTCACCAACACCGGCCATAAACAGGTGATTAAGTGATGGGTATAAGATGTATTTCGCACGGTTGCCTAGTTCGGACTCCCATAATGCAAGTTCTCTTGGAGGGACTTGATAGTCGCGTTCGCCTTGCAAAACCAATATAGGAATATCTAGTGTGGCTGCCAATTTAGCGGGATTATATAGTCTCAAATCCATCCAGTATGAAACGGGACTGTTAAGAAGTAATGATGGATCAGTGTCTTCAGCAAGCGTTTCTGCGTTAAGTAACGTTTGAAATGCAACGTAAACATCAATCTGAGCTTGGGCCAATGCTTTTGTTGGATCATCGTCGGGGATAAGAGAGGTTAGGTAATTTACTTGCTCAACAACGAGGTCTTGAAGCGGCGTCACATTGCCAGCCATGAGTATAAGTCCCGCTACATCATGTCTTCCTTCTGCGATGCGCGGCGCTTGATTCGCACCCAGAGAATGGCCTACCACATACATATGATCATTATCTACAAAATCGAGGGTACTTAGATAATCGAGGGCATACTGTGCATCGTCGACCACTTCATCGTAAATCGTATAATTAGCATCCTTCGAACTATTTACCCCATGGGTAAAGGTTCTTTTGTCGTAGCGCAGAACAGCGATACCCTGCTCTGTTAAACCAGCGGATAGATCCCGAAATGGCTTATTTTCATAAATCGTTTCATCTCTGTCATTTGGGCCTGAACCATGCACCAAGATTACGGTTTTAAAAGGGCCGTCTCCATTTGGGACGGCCAGTGTACCTTGGATTAAAAACTCAGGATTTCCAAAAGTAACGAGGGTTTCATTTTCCAGTAGTTCTGGTGCTTTGCTAGAAGTATTTTGACCCTCTAGCAACTGATCGACATTTTCGAGTTCATTAAAATTGAAGCCTGCTATTTGGCCCATCTCATCGATTACCACATTGTAAACCAAGTGCTTGTTTTCGTGGATGCCGCCAAATGAAACGATGAAAAATGTTTCATGATAAGACTGTATTTGATGCTTTTGTTCTTGAAAAGCACCATATGCACCTTTTAATTGTGCTTCCAAAGTTTCCATAATCGCTGGCGTGAAGCCTTGCTTCATCTCAGGAGAAAAGTTTAAAGCATATGCTGCTTCATAATCTCCAGCTGTGTAAGCAAAAAAGAAGTCATTTGCCAAAGCTGTTGCGGCAACTTCATCGAAAGCTGACGCTTCACTCTCTGTTTGCACTTGCGTTTCTGTTTCAGTTTGAGCTTCTGTAGTATCTTCATCTTTTGGCGTGTTACACCCCATAAACATGAGCGTAACGAACATTAAAACCAATACCAATATAAAACTTTTTTTCATAGGAACCTCCTAAATATGTAGAATCTCATAATGCACTTAAAGTTTATGCCTAAAATAATAAATGCATCTAAAAGAAGACTTAAAAAAGCATTAAATGTGACCAAGTCACGGTTAAATACTGCATCAAATGATATGCTTTCAAGAGTTGACTATTAATTGCAGGGAGGCAGAAAATTGAGACAGAAAAATCAAAACTTGCTATTTATCGGGACGATTATATTTTTTATAGTCGGCATGATCCACATCACATTGGCATTACTGGGCATTTTATGTATGGTATTGCCCTTTATTTTAAGGGCTTGGTCAGGGAAAAAACTTTGGTGCACCACGTACTGTCCGAGGGCATCGTTGTTTAATAAACTATTAAAACCCATCGCACTAAACAGGAAAGCGCCAAAATGGCTCTTTTCTAAGCAGGCGAAAAAAGCAGTTTTAGTATTCTTTTTAATCAACTTGTTTTTTATTACCATGTCAACTTTGATGGTGGGACTAGGAAGAATCGAACCGATGATTTATCTAAGATTTTTAATCGCATTTAAAATACCCATCGAATTGCCACAAATGTTTGCATGGGACGCACCAAACTATCTACTACATTTAGGTTATCGCTTTTATTCAATGATGCTGACCACCACAACAGTAGGTTTAATGCTAGGGACGCTTTACCGTCCCCGTGCTTGGTGCAACATTTGCCCGATACAAACACTGACAAAATAATCATAAGAGTTAAGACTACATGAGGGGCGCGAAAAATCTTAAGAGTGCGCGTCCAATCCTTACAAAAAAAGAGGTTTTCATACAAGACTCTAAAGTAGTGGCTTTGCACAAAGTTAAAGTCGATAGGAAGTCATCATGCATCGATTGAATACAAGGGGCTTTATAAAGCCAAACACCGCATTCAAAATGCAAATAAAGACTTCTATAGTCCAAATTCACGGTGCCAATTACACCAAATTGACCATCAGAAACGATTACTTTTTCATGGATGAAGCCAGGCGAATATTCGTAGATTTTTATGCCCGCTTCGATCAACTGCTTATAATAAGAGCGCGTAGTCGCATGCACATACCATTTATCTGGAACAGATGGCGTTATAATTCTAACATCGACACCTGATTTTGCCGATAGGCAAAGCGCTGTGATCATTTCGTTATCGATAATCAGATAAGGCGATTTAATGTAAAGTGTTTCTTGTGCACGGGTGATGATATTCATGTAAATACTCGCACCAACAGGCTCGTTATCGAGGGGATTGTCCGTAAAAGGTTGGACGATTCCCTTTTCGATTTCCGGGTTAATAGCGCCAAAAACTGGACGATAAGGCGCAAAATCTTCATCCACATGTTTGATATAATCCCATAACGATAAAAACATAACCGTAAAACTCCAAACCGCATCCCCTTCGAGCTTAATGGCAGAGTCCTTCCAGTGGCCATGTTTTTCATATCTGTTAATGTATTCATCTGCTAGATTGATACCGCCAGTAAAACCGATCAGACCATCAATTACAGTTATTTTTCTATGGTCACGGTTGTTGTGTTTAGAAGACATATGCGGTGAAAACTTATTAAACACAGCCGTTTTTATCCCGAGCGCTTCTAAAGACGCTGCATATCGCCTTGGCAAAGTAAGAATGCATCCAATATCATCATAAATCAGCCTTACTTCCACGCCACTTGCAACTTTTTCTACCAATACGTTCAAAATACGATCCCACATATGCCCTTCTTGGATGATAAAGTATTCCATAAATATGTACTTCTCAGCGCGGTTAAGCGCGTCAAGTAACGCATCAAAGAAAGATTCCCCCGTGGGATAATAAGTAGCATCTGTACATGTGTGCGGCGGAGAATAGGCGTAATCGCTTATGTATTTCGACTGCACATAAGCACGCAAAGAACGCTCTTTAATGTAATTGAGCACCTCAGGTTGTTTTTCTAAATTCTCAGTGCTTTTTTGCTCAATGGTTTGCATTTTCATCTGATCTTTTTTACTGAGGCCATTGTGACCAAAAATTAAGTAAAAGATGACTCCAAATATAGGCAGTACCAGTATCGGTATGATCCAAGCCAGTTTATATGCGGGGTTGCTTTTATTATTAATGATCAAGACGACGACGATACCGCTTAAAATGAGCATGGCACCATAAAAAGATGAAAAAAATCGATTAAACCGAATGATGACATAAATGAGAATGGAGAGTTGAACAAAGATTGCAAAAGCAACGGTTGTCGCTCGATGCGTAAGTATTTGTATGATTTGTTTCACAATGCCTCCTTTTTGCACATGTACTTTTGTTTATTATACCGCATGGGTGGCATTTTGTTGCTGATATTTCAAAAAAATGATGATTCTTGGTGGTGCGATATGTTATAATGATAACAATTTGAGAATTATTATCAACGAAGGAGATTTATATGAGATTAACAGAGATTGCTCACGGGGTGCATCAGTTATCCGTTAATGTAGAAAACATTTTATTTGAAGGGTTATGGGAAATGCCAAAAGGCGTATCCATAAATTCCTATGTGGTTAAAGGTGACGAGGTCGCGCTGATAGATGGCGTGTGTGGATGGGATGGGGTCCCAGAATCACTCTTTGAATTACTGGATCAACTGAATGTGCCAATAAAATCCATCAAATACGTGGTCTTAAATCACTTAGAACCAGATCATGCGGGGTTTTTAGACGCCTTTAAACAAATACACAGCGACTTCGAAGTCATTTGTACGGCGAAGGGTGCTGAGCTTTTAACTGCCTTTTATGATGCCCATTTAAAGGTTCGCATCGTAAAAGACGATGATATGCTAAATCTCGGTGGGGGCAAAGTATTATCCTTTAAAGAAATACCACACGTACACTGGCCAGACGCCATGGTGAGTTTTGAATCACAAACAGGTGTCTTATTTTCGTGTGATGCTTTTGGCAGTTTTGGCATCATGGAAAAATCAGCCTTTGACGATGATTACACCGATGCCGAAATCGAAGCCTATGAAAAAGAGACCATTCGCTATTACTCTAACATCATCGGCGCATTTTCACCTTTTGTACCCAAAGCCGTGAATCAAATAAACAGGCTTGCAGTCCGCATGATTGCACCGGGACATGGCCTTATTTGGCGTAAACGCAAAGATAAAATCGTAGCCGATTACCTCGATTACGCCTGTTATCAAAAAGGCATCGCGCGCCCTGAAATCACACTGCTTTGGGGCAGTATGTATAACAATACAGGTGCTGCCGTTCAAGTTGCGATTGAAACACTAGAGGCGAGTGGCATCACCTATCATGTACACCAAGTACCAGAAACCCCTTGGGGTGAACTGTTAACCTCTGTGTGGACCTCATCGGCACTGATTTTGGCCATGCCAACCTATGAATATAAGATGTTTCCACCCATGGCAGCAGCACTCGAAGAAATCGGTAAAAAGAAGGCACACGGCAGAAAAGTATTTCGCATGGGGTCTTACGGTTGGTCAGGTGGTGCACAAAAAGAACTGGACGAAATTCACGACCGATTGCGTCTGAACTGGTCTTTCTTACCGCCGCATGAGTTTAAGGGAAAGCCTCTAGAAACTGATTTTGAGATTATACGCGAACGCGTGCTTGAACTGATAGAAAGTTTGAAATCAGAAAATTCAAAAAAATAAACTTGACAAGCACTTAACACTCAAGTAGAATAAATTTTAATTAGTTTTAAGAAATGCGCAGACTGAGAGAAACATATCTGGACATTCATTAAAGAGAGCTACGGTTGGTGAGATGTAGCATGAAGGGGATATTTAATAATCACTCAAGAGCAGCAAAGTCGAAAGGGCAACCGAGTAAACCGAGCCGAACCGATCCACGTTATAGGGTCAGGGTTAACACGCTTAGGCGTGCGACTTTAAAGCAGCGCTGCTGAAAATCAGGGTGGTACCGCGGGAAAAATAGTCCCGCCCCTCGACATTTATTTGTCGAGGGGCTTTTTTATTGCCCAAAAAGGAGGGAATGAATGTGAGAACCTTACGTGCACACATGGAAAATGAACCTGAAGTGATGATGCGCATCA
The DNA here is from genome assembly GCA_927417275.1 of uncultured Clostridia bacterium. Lineage (GTDB taxonomy): Bacteria > Bacillota > Clostridia > Peptostreptococcales > Acidaminobacteraceae > Fusibacter_C. The sequence continues at coordinate 23,914 of CAKMJV010000004.1, read as the reverse complement.
CGGCACTGCTGAAGCGAAAGGGCTTTCTCTTTAAGCGCATTGAGATGTCCGACGATGCACCAAACAATGGCGCATGGCTCAACATTACTTTTTTAGAAAATGGACCAGAATTTATGAAGGCGGTACATACCGTGGAGAATGTCGTCCACGTACACAGTGTGGAAGAAATAAACTTATAAAAATCAGGGGGAAGTTATGGCGAAGTTAATTTACGAAAATGACTGTCAATTAGACGTATTAAAGGATCAAGTGGTGGCGGTATTAGGGTATGGCAGTCAAGGACATGCACATGCGCTCAACTTAAAGGAAAGCGGCGTTTCGGTGGTGGTTGGCTTATATGAAGGCTCTAAAAGTTGGCCGCGCGCAGCACAAGATGGACTCACGGTAAAGACGGTATCAGAAGCGGTCAAAGAAGCGGATTACGTGGTGTTCTTAGTGCCCGATGAGAAACAAAGTGCACTCTATCACAAAGAAGTACTGCCTAACCTAAAAGAAGGTGCATCCCTAATCTTTGCACATGGCTTTAATGTGCATTTCAGTCAAATCGTTCCGCCCAAAAAGGTCGGCGTCTTTATGGTGGCACCCAAAGGCCCTGGTCATTTGGTACGCAGACTCTATAAAGAGGGCATGGGGGTACCTGCACTCATCGCCGTGCATCAAGATCCAAACGGAAATGCACGTGCAGCGGCACTTGCCTATGCAGCAGGTATCGGAGCAGCGCGCGCAGGCATTCTGGAAACCACTTTTAGAGAGGAAACAGAAACCGATTTATTTGGGGAACAAGCGGTATTATGCGGGGGCGTAACAGAGCTGATCAAGGCGGGGTATGAGACGCTGGTGGAAGCAGGCTATCAACCCGAAGTCGCCTATTTTGAATGTCTTCACGAAATGAAACTCATCGTAGACTTACTGTATGAAGGCGGCCTTGAGCGCATGCGCTTTTCAGTGAGCGACACTGCAGAATATGGCGATTACAGTGTGGGCAAACGCATCATCACCGATGAAACGCGTCTGGAAATGAAGCGCGTTTTATCTGAAATACAAAGTGGAAAATTTGCACAGTCTTGGATTTTAGAGAACCTCGCCAATCGTCCGATGTTCTACGCGAAAAGACGCCAAGAAGCCGAACACCCCATGGTAAATGTGGGCAAGTCCCTACGCGCCATGATGAAATGGCTCCCGAAAGAGGAGGCGTAAATGCGTAGTCATGAGATGACGAAGGGCGTGCAGCGTGCACCCCATCGGGCCTTACTCAAATCCTTGGGTTTAACCGATCGAGAAATCCATCAGCCCATCATCGGTATCGCCAGTGCGCAAAGTGAAGTGGTGCCGGGGCATCAACATCTAAATCAAATCGTCGAAGCCGTTAAAGCGGGGATTCGCATGGGTGGCGGCACCCCCATGACCTTCCCAACCATCGGCGTGTGTGACGGACTTGCCATGAATCACAAAGGCATGCACTATTCGCTGGCCTCTAGGGAACTCATCGCAGACAGCATCGAAACCATGGTGGAGGCGCATTGTTTTGACGGCTTGGTATTGGTGCCAAACTGCGATAAAATCGTCCCCGGCATGCTTATGGCAGCGGCGCGACTAAATATCCCAGCCATCGTCATCAGCGGTGGTGCCATGCTCGCAGGTGAAGTGGATGGCAAACCCGTGGATTTAAGCAGTGTCTTTGAAGCCGTAGGCGCAGTTCATCAGGGCAAGCTTTCAGAAACCGAATTAAAAGTTTTAGAAGAGCATGCCTGTCCCACCTGTGGGTCGTGCTCGGGCATGTATACTGCCAACTCCATGAACTGCATGACGGAGGCACTGGGTATGGCGCTTCCTGGTAATGGAACGATTCCAGCAGTTTACGCGCATCGGATTCGCCTTGCAAAAGAAACGGGCACGCGCATCGTTGAGATGGTGGCGTCGCAGCTTTTACCAAGTGCTGTTTTAACCCCATCTGCGTTTCACAATGCGCTACGCGTAGACATGGCACTTGGATGTTCCACCAACACTTTACTGCATTTAACGGCACTTGCACATGAAGCGAAAGTGCCCTTTGACTTAGAACTGGTAAACACCATCAGCAGAAGCACCCCGAACTTATGTAGACTTAGCCCAGTGGGCACAGATCACATTGAGGATTTACACAAGGCGGGCGGCATTCCAGCGGTTTTAAAAGCTTTAAGTGAACAGACATTAATCGACGAAACCGCGATAACAGTCAGTGGCAAATCGATTTTAGACGGTTTACCTTTAGCACCATTTATTTCCAAAAACGAAAAAGTACTGAGAAGTGCACAGACTCCTTATAGCCAAACAGGCGGATTACAAGTGCTCTGGGGAAATCTCGCACCAAATGGGGCAGTGGTCAAAAAGTCGGCTGTAAGCGAAAAAATGATGCAGCACACTGGACCCGCACGCGTGTTTGATGATGAAGCCAGTGCAGTAGCGGCGATTCAGGCAGGCGCTATACAAAAAGGCGATGTCTTGGTAATTCGCTATGAAGGGCCAAAAGGTGGACCCGGTATGCGCGAAATGCTCAGTCCCACAGCCACTTTATCGGGTATGGGGCTCGATGATTCCGTGGCGCTGATCACAGACGGTCGCTTTTCGGGTGCAACGCGCGGTGCGGCCATCGGGCATGTTTCCCCTGAGGCGCAAGAAGGCGGTCCAATCGCATGGGTTTGTGAAGGCGACTTAATCGAAATCGATATTGAAAAAGGGCGATTAGAACTGCTGGTGGATGCGGAAACATTGTCCAAACGAAAAGCGGTTTTTGTACCGAAAAAGCACGTATTAACGGGGTATTTAAAACGCTATGCACAGATGGTAACGTCGGCTGCAGAAGGCGCAGTATTAAAATAGAAAAGGCGAGGGGATCACATGGTTTTAAATGGGGCGCACATCTTAATAGAATGTTTGAAACAACAAGGCGTGGATACGGTTTTTGGTTTTCCAGGGGGCGCGGTGATTCCATTATACGATGCGCTGTATCAACATCGTGATGCAATCAAACACCATAGAACCTGTCATGAACAAGCTGCCATACATGCGGCAGATGGTTATGCGCGGGCTACGGGACGTGTGGGTGTGGGCATCGTGACCTCGGGTCCAGGCGCAACGAACACCATAACGGGAATTGCCACGGCATTTATGGATTCCATGCCACTGGTGGTGATTTGTGGACAAGTGGCAAATCCGCTGATTGGTCGAGATGCTTTTCAAGAAGTGGACATAACCAGCATGACGCTTACCATAACGAAGCATTGTGAAATGGTGCGGTCTTTAGAGGAGTTACCAGAGACCATGATGCGTGCTTTTGAAATCGCGCGTTCTGGACGGCCAGGGCCTGTGCTCATCGATGTGCCTAAAAATATCTTTTTAGAATCCATGGCGTTTGATGTGGCGACACTTCAACCAAAGGAAAAAACGTCGGAAGTAAATCCCTGTATCACAGATCATCCGCTGGTTTTGGCCATAAGGCGGAGTAAAAAACCTGTGATCATCGCAGGGGGTGGTGTACGGCATGCAGAGGCATCCGATGCGTTGTTTGCGTTTGCCACGCAGTTTCAGATTCCCGTTGCCAATACGCTCATGGGCAGTGGTACTTTTCCACAGGACCATCCGTTGGCACTTGGGATGATCGGCATGCATGGACATGCATACGCCAATCGGCTGCTCAGTGGTGCGGATTTGGTCATCACCATGGGCGTGCGATTTAGCGATCGGGTCATCGGACGCGCTGAGACATTTTGTAAAAATGCCGTGATGATTCAGATGGATATCGACCGAAATGAGTTTAATAAAAATATAACCGCCGATTATCATTTGTTGGGTGATTTAAACGATTATATCCAGCAACTTACGCCACTTTTGTCAGGCTGGGGTGGCTATTTGTGTTATAGCCCAAAAGAAAAAGAAGCCGCTGTTCAAGCGCCGACCTTTACAGCGCAGCACATTTTAAAAACCATAAAAGGTGCTGTGGGCGATGAGGCCATCGTGGTAACAGAAGTGGGGCAGCACCAGATGTGGACGGCGCAGCACTGGGGTTTTAATACACCCAGACAGTTTTTAACCTCAGGTGGACTGGGAACCATGGGATTTGGCCTCGGTGCGGCCATCGGTGCACAAATCGGATGTCCCGATGAAACCGTGGTGCATATCGCAGGGGATGGTAGTTTTAAGATGAACGCCATAGAACTGAGCACCGTTAGCAAATATAAACTGCCGATTTTGACCGTGATTTTTAACAACCAAAGTCTGGGCATGGTGCGGCAGTGGCAAAAGATGTTCTGTGACAGTCGATTCAGTGAAACCGATGGCGATGACTCTGTGGATTTCGTAAAACTCGCCGCTGCATTTGGCATCACGGGCATACGGGTTTCTAGCATAGAAGCGCTGAAATTGATGCTGGATGCGGCATTTGATCGCACACAGCCACTGGTCATCGAATGCCTCATTCACCAAGACGATGCGGTTTATCCCATCGTACCACCAGGATGCAGTTTGACGGAAATGGATGAAGGGGGAAGTCAGTAAATGCAAGCAAGTGAGGTTATCGAGCGGGTTAAGGACGCACAAAAGACATTATCAAACGTCGTGACGAAGACGCCATTGGTTTACAGTGCGTTTTTCAGTGGTGAACATGGCAATGAAGTCTACATCAAAGCAGAAAATCTACAAAAGACAGGTGCTTTCAAATTACGGGGCGCTTATAATAAATGTTCTAAACTCACAGCGGAAGAAAAAGATAAAGGCGTGGTTACAGCATCTGCTGGGAATCATGCACAAGGTGTGGCGTATGCGGCAAAAGCATTGGGCATTTCTGCCACCATCGTCATGCCTGTGAATACGCCGCTGATTAAAATAAATGCCACGCGCGATTTGGGTGCTCAGGTGGTGCTGCATGGCGAGACGTACGATGAAGCGTATGCGTTTGCAAGGACATTGGAACAGCGTAATAAAGCGATATTCGTTCATCCTTTTGACGATTTGGACGTCATTGCAGGTCAAGGCACTGTGGGTCTGGAAATTTTAGAGGCACTTGACGATGTGGACTGTGTGGTGGTGCCCATCGGTGGTGGTGGGCTAATCAGTGGCATCGCGGCTTACATTAAAGCGGTTAAACCCAGTTGTCTGGTGATTGGCGTTGAACCTGAAGGGGCGATGTCTATGCGCTGTGCACTTGATCGCGGGTCAGTGACTTGTTTAGAGGCGGTGCACACAGTGGCTGAAGGGGTGGCGGTAAAGCAAGTGGGTGCACTGACTTTTGAACTCACAAGGCGCTATGTGGATGCCGTGGTTAGTGTGAGTGATTACGACATCATGGACGCATTTTTGATGCTTTTAGAAAAGCACAAAATGGTGGCTGAAAACGCAGGTGCACTGAGTTTAGCGGCGCTAAAAAAACTGGATTTAAAAGATAAAAAAGTGGTTTGTGTGGTATCGGGTGGCAACATCGATGTGGTGACTGTGTCAGCCATGATCAACAAAGGACTGACCCGACGCGGACGGATTTTCTGCTTTTCAGTGGATTTACCGGATACGCCGGGTCAACTGCTGAACATCGCACAGGTGCTATCGGATCAAAAGGCAAATGTCATCAAACTGGACCACAACCAGTTTATGACCTTCGATCGCTTCTCACATGTACAGCTGCAAGTGACAGTGGAAACAAATGGTCATACGCATATCTCACAAATCGTAACGGCGCTCTCGATGGTGGGGTATGTGGTGAAACACGTTTATTAACCTGTCTTGTGGGTATGTATGCTTCAGATAAAGTTTTATAACGTGTGAGGGTAGGAGGCGATAAAATGAAACTTTCTAAGAAGTTATATGAAAAGAAATTAGAGCAGTTGCAAACGGATTTAGTGAAATTGCAAGAGTGGGTTGTACATAAAGGCCTGCGGGTGGTGGTGATTTTCGAAGGCAGAGATGCAGCTGGGAAAGGTGGCGTGATCAAACGCATAACTGAACCGCTGAATCCTAGAACCTGTCGCGTGGTAGCACTGCCTAAACCTACAGAAAAAGAGCGAACGCAATGGTATTTTCAACGCTATGTAGCGCATTTGCCCAGTGCAGGTGAAATGGTGCTCTTCGACCGAAGTTGGTACAATCGTGCAGGTGTTGAACGCGTCATGGGTTTTTGTACAGATGAGGAGTATTGGGAATTCCTTAAATCGGTGCCTGAGTTTGAAGACATGCTCATGCGTTCGGGAATTATACTCATAAAGTATTGGTTCTCTGTCAGTGATGAGGAGCAAGAAGCACGTTTTCAAGACCGTATCAATGACAAAACCAAGCGCTGGAAACTCAGTGAAATGGACTTAGAAGCACGTTCTCGGTGGATGGAGTATACAAAGGCGAAAGACATTATGTTCCAATACACCGATACCACTTCTTCACCGTGGTATGTAATCGAGTCAGACGTTAAGCGCAATGCAAGAATCAATTGCATCGCACATCTTCTTGAATCTATTCCATTTAGTAATCTTGAGCATAAAAAAATGATATTACCACCCCGACAAGAAAATGAAGGGTACGTAAGACCACCTATAGAATCGCAAACCTATGTCCCTGATGTGGCAGCGAAATGGGCTATAAAATGGGCTGAGAAGCATGAAGAAAAGAAAAGTGAAAAGAAAAAGGACGAAAAGAAAACGGATTAACTAAATTTAATCCGTTTGATGGTCATTTGGATGAATGCTTCGATGCCTTCTAATCGCTTGGCATCCTTCTCCGTTAAGAAGGTGTATGCCACACCAGTTAGACCAGCGCGGCCCGTTCGACCGATGCGGTGGACGTAGTTTTCCACATCATCTGGCAAATTATAATTAAACACATGGCTTACGCCCTCTATATCAAGGCCTCGTGCTGCAACATCTGTTGCCACGAGGTATTTTACTGCGCCTTCTCTAAATGCTTGCATGACAAATTCGCGTTTGGCTTGTGTGAGTGCGCCGTGGATGGTTTCCACTTGATATCCCGCAGCAAGCATTTCTTCGTATAGTGCTTGTGCACCCATACGCGAACGGCAAAAAACGATGGCTTTTTCAGGATAATTTTGGTTGAGTACGCGTTTAAAGTCTTCAAATTTCTTGCGGTTGGATGTAAGCACCACATATTGATCGATGCCCTCCAGTGTAATCTGCTTTTTCGGTGCTTTTACCATCTTTGGATTTCTAAGCACTTGTGTGGAAAAATCGTCTACGTTATGACTGAGTGTTGCCGAATAACAGAGCGTCTGCTTATCTGGTGCTGTTTGCTCGAGTATTTCATCCACTTCTTTTCGAAAGCCGATGTGAAACATTTGATCGGCTTCATCGACAACCAGCATTTTTAAGGACTGTAAGTTGATGGCCCCACGTCTTAGATAATCTAAGATGCGACCTGGCGTTCCGATGATCAGATGTACCTCCCCGCCGTATTTGTGCAGTTGTGCCACCACATCTTGTCCGCCATAAGCGGTTAATATTTTAAGTGGACGCGTTTCCGCCAACTGTTTGGCGACTTTTGAAATCTGGATGGCGAGTTCACGCGTGGGAGTGATCACCAGGCCCTGAACCACATTAAGCTCTGCGTCGATCTTTTGAAACATTGGCAAAAGGAATGCAAGTGTTTTACCTGTGCCCGTTTGCGCTTCAGCAAGTACATCCTCTCCTTTGAGTGCAAGAGGGATACTCAGTGTTTGAATGGGCGTTGGTGTGTGGATCTCTTGGCATTCAAGTGCGTATACAAGGTCGCTTTTGATGCCCAATTTATAAAATGACATAAGTCCTCTCAATCGGTAATGAATAGTAAATATTGACGTTTCATTATATCAGAAATGTCCATAAAATAAAACATACATAGAATAATAACTTGAATGCGACCTTCAAAGGGACGATATGGTTACTTCTAAGGAATAAGGGTAACTAGTGTATAAGGCAGGTGAATGTAATGAAAATGAAATGGCTAATCGTAGCACTCTTAATCATGGGAATCATATTGATCGGCATTTATGTTAATAATCAGGATGCTTCCGTTGAAACGCCGATAGTTTTAGAAAAAGAAACAGACGACATTCAAAAAAATGCCTTACCGATTCCAGAACTTTTGGTTGACTCGAATCCAGACGAACAGATCGCCGAATATTATATAAATGCTCAGTATGGCACTTCAAATTTCATAGAAGGCAAGCAAACGGCTACGCTGGGGTATAATGGTGATTATCTCGGACCTGTTATCAAAGTGAGCCGAGGTGAAGCAGTACGCATGCATGTTAAAAATGATTTGGATGAGACGACATCGGTTCATTGGCACGGCTTAGTTGTCCCTGGGACTGCCGATGGTGGCCCGCATCAAGTCATCCCTTCAAAAGCAACATGGGAACCGAGTTTTACCATTAATCAACCGGCTGCGACGCTTTGGTTTCATCCACATGTGATTGGAACCACTGCGATTCAAGTGTACAATGGACTCGCAGGTATGATCATCGTAGAAGACGAAAACTCGAAAGCATTAAATCTTCCCGATGATTACGGCATCAACGATATCCCCTTAATTATTCAAGACAGAAGTTTTAATCGTGAAGGTGCTTTTGTTTATAGAGACAACATGATGGATGGTGCTGTAGGCGATCAGGTGCTTGTCAATGGCGCGATCACGCCAAATCTGGTTGTTCAAAAGGTTAAAATGAGATTCAGAGTCTTAAATGGTGCCAATGCAAGTAATTTTACCTTAAGACTTGAAAATGACCATGCATTTCATCAAATCGCATCCGATGGAGGGTTACTTGAATCGCCGCTGTTAACAGAAGAATTGTTTATCACACCTGGTGAGCGCGCGGAGATCATCATCGATTTTTCCATCTATGACACGGGTGATGTCATCAAATTATTAAATGAGAACGAGCGGGTCATGACTTTTATCGTGGGTGAAGACGCAGACGATCTTACTGAAATACCTGAACGTTTGGCGATGATCGAAAAAATGGATGAAAACCTGGCCTCAAGCACCAAAACGATCACACTGGATGGCATGGGGCATATGGTGACTTTAAATGGCAGCGCTTTTGATATGAACCGAATCGATGATGATGTTGCACTGGGTACAATGGAGGTCTGGGAAATTACCACCAGAGCTTCTATGATGATGCGAAGTCCTGGGCATCCGTTTCATATTCATGGCACGCAATTTCAAGTGCTCAGTAGAGACGGCAATCCACCCTATCTAAATGAACAAGGTTGGAAAGACACCGTTTACGTCTATTCAAACGAGACGGTTAAAATCATCGTGAAATTTGAATACGAAGGACTATTCATGTATCATTGTCATATACTTGAACATGAGGAAGCCGGCATGATGGGACAGTTGGAAGTAAAGTAGAATCTTAAAGAGGATAAGAAAGGGGATTCAAGTGAATATTAAGATTTCAGACGCGGGTTTGGACTATTTAGAAAGAAAGCAGCACAATGTGATTACTTTGGAAATAGAGATAACAGGTGGTGGATGCTGCCCAACATATGAAGTTGAAGATATATATTTTAAACAACCAGATCATTTAGATAAATTCAATGTATCTGAATTTAACGGCATAACGCTTTATATTGATAAAAACGTAAAAGTGATTACACCTGTGCTACAGTTCGACGTTGAAAAAACACTGATTTTCGAAAAAATGATCGTCAAAGGACTTGGATTGAAAAAACAAGAATAAAACATTGACAGGCAAAATACTTGTATGCTAGTATATGTAAAACCGAATAACGAGATACTCTTATCCAGAGTGGCGGAGGGACAGGCCCTATGACGCCCGGCAACCAGCAGTAATGCATGGTGCTAATTCCTGCAGTTTTAAAGACTGAGAGATGAGAGAGGACAAAGCTTATAATTTTTGGACCTCTTTCTAGGAAAGAGGTCTTTGTTATTTTCCGGTTAATTTATTTTAATAGGAGCGTACGATTATGAGCGAGAGAAATTTTAAATTTGAAACCCTACAGGTCCACGGTGGACAAGAAGCCGATCCCACCACAGGATCACGTGCGGTACCGATTTACCAAACGTCTTCTTATGTGTTTAGAGATGTGGAACATGCAGCAAATTTATTTGCACTGAAAGAACCAGGTAATATCTATACGCGTATTATGAATCCCACCACCGATGTACTGGAAAAACGCATCGCACTTTTAGAAGGCGGTGTGGGTGCACTGGCAGTGGCGTCGGGCTCTGCTGCTGTGACGTATGCGATTCAAAACATCGCAGGTGTCGGTGACGAAATCGTTTCAGCCAGCACGCTATATGGTGGTACCTATAATTTGTTTAAAGTGACATTGCCTAAGTTTGGGATTACCACGCGTTTTGTGGACCCTTCTGATCTATCAAACTTTGAGGCAGCCATCACTGAAAAGACCAAAGCCCTATATGTGGAGTCTATTGGCAATCCAGGCATCAACATCATTGACATCGAAAAGTTATCGAAAATAGCACACGCACATGGCATCCCACTGATCGTGGACAATACCTTTGCTACGCCGTACCTCTTCAGACCGTTTGACCATGGCGCAGACATCATCGTGCACTCTGCGACGAAGTTTATCGGCGGACATGGCTCATCCATCGGCGGCTTGATCGTCGATTCTGGTGCATTTGACTGGCAAGCATCTGGACGTTTCCCTGGTTTAACCACACCAGACGAAAGCTACCACGGCATCCGATATGCTCAAGATGTGGGGCCTGCCGCTTACATCACCAAAGCGCGCGTGCAGCTATTAAGAGATACTGGCGCTTGCCTAAGCCCATTTAATGCATTTTTATTTTTACAAGGCCTCGAAACACTCTCGTTACGTGTTGAGCGTCACGTGAGCAACACCGTAAAAATCGCTAAGCATCTCGAAGCACATCCTGCGGTTGCTTGGGTAAAGTACCCAGGACTTGAATCCAGCGATCAATTTGACCTCGCGACGAAGTATTTTCCTAAGGGTGTGGGTTCGATTTTCACGTTCGGCATAAAAGGCAGCTTGAAGGCAGGTGTTAAGTTCATCGAAGCGCTAAAACTCTTTTCACTGCTGGCCAATGTTGCCGATGCCAAGTCACTGGTTATTCACCCCGCAAGCACAACGCATGCACAGCTTTCTGGTGAGGACCTTATCAAGTCAGGCGTGACAGAAGATTTGATTCGCCTTTCCATCGGCATCGAAAATGTAGACGATTTATTAGAAGACTTAAATGAAGCGTTGCGCGTTTCTCAGTCGTAGAGAGGGGGAAAACCAATGCCAATTATCATTCCAAATGATTTACCAGCGGCTTCGGTTCTGGCAAATGAAAATATTTTCACCATGACAGAGTTTCGGGCGGTGCATCAAGACATCCGCCCCCTTCGCATCGGCATCCTAAACCTCATGCCGACGAAGGTCACCACGGAAACACAACTATTAAGGGTGCTTGGCAATTCGCCCCTTCAAACGGAAATCGTTTTGATTCAAATTGATGGGCATATTTCCAAAAACACCTCCAGTGCATACCTCGATCGCTTTTATCACCCGTTTTCGGCGATTAAGCATCAAAACTTCGACGGTCTCATCATCACGGGAGCGCCAGTTGAAAATCTGGCGTTTGAGGAAGTGACGTATTGGAACGCGCTTGAAGAAGTACTCGACTGGTCGCGTCACCACGGGTTTGCCACCTTCCACATCTGCTGGGGGGCTCAGGCGGCGCTTTACAAGCACTACGGCATACAAAAGAGGCCACTTTCTAAGAAGTGTTTTGGCGTTTTTCCGCACCATGTGGAAAAGCCAAACACAAAACTGCTCCGAGGCTTTGATGACACGTTTAATATCCCGCAGTCCAGACACACTGAAATTCTACGCTCGGACATCGAGCGCATCTCAAACCTAGAAGTGGTTGCGTATTCTGATGAAACTGGCGTTGGGCTCATCGTCTCTAAAGACGGCCGCGAAGTCTATGCCACAGGGCATTCAGAATACGATCAGATGACCCTTGCCACAGAGTATTTTCGCGATTTAAATAACGGTCTGCCCATCGAAGTGCCCAAGAACTATTTTGAGAATGACGATCATAAGTTAATCCCACGTGTTACTTGGCGTTCTCATGCGCATTTGCTGTTTTCGAACTGGTTGAATTATTATGTGTATCAGGAGACGCCGTATTTGCTTGATGAGATTGGGTGATGTGGTGCTCGTATAAGAAATCAAAATAGTTAATAGGAGTCCACCGACGTTTTGTTGGTGGATTTTTTTGGAAATAGGTTGAACCTTTTGTAAATGTGTTATATAATAAAGTTACCTAATGGGTAAGAAAGGGTGTGGGCGTTGTTTGCGCATTGAATATGAAAATTCAAATGTAAAAGAATTATTTGATGATTTGAATAATGTTCAAAATTCAAAAAATCTAATGAAAAAACATATCGGATTAGAAATGACAAAATCAGTCAAGAAAAGATATAATCAGATGGTTGCATTTTCATCGTTCTTTGCATTGTTGGCATCAAGAATTGGAAAGATGGAGTCGTTAAGTGGTGATAAAGATGGTGATTACGCATTACATCTTACAGCGAATTACAGATTAATTGTCGCACCAAATACCAGTGATAGAAGTGCAGAAAGTTTAAAATTTTGTGACACTTTAATAATAAAAGGAGTGATGGATTATCATGGAAAAGGATCAAAAAACAACTGGATTATCCCGTGATTTTATATTACATCCGGGAGAAACGCTTGCAGAAGTGTTAGAAGATAGAGAAATGAGTCAAAAGGAATTGTCTATTAGAACGGGCATGACAGAAAAACATATAAGTACAATCGTTAATGGCGTTAAACCAATTTCAGTATCTTTTGCTAAAAAACTTGAATATGCATTGGGCATTGAAGCAGAATTTTGGATGAATCTACAGTCTAATTATGATCGAGAATTACTAGAGTTTGAAGAAATGAATAATATTTCAGATGAGGAAATTTCTGTACTTAAACATTTGAAAGATGTCATTGAACACTGGAGTGAATTTGGTTGGATAAAAAAAGAAGACAGTTCGGCAGCAAAGGTACTCGATTTAAGAAAAATTATGGGCATTAGTGATTTGACGGACATTCCAAATTTAGCATATAGTGCAGCATTTAGAGCGCAGGTAAATAATAATAAAGTAGATGTATATGTTCTTTTTGCATGGCAAAGAATGTGTGAAATGTTGACTCAAGATATTGAAATTTTAGATGTAATTAATTTGGAAAAACTACGATCAAAAATGCCAGAGATAAAACAGGTTATGTTTTTGCAGGCGCATGAGGTTCAACATGTACTTGAGAAGATTTTCGCAGAATGTGGAATAGCATTTAAAATTGTAAAAAACTTTAGAGGTGCGCCTGTTCATGGATTTATTAAGAAAACAGAGGATGGGAAACTGATTCTTTGCATGACGATCAGAAACAGTTTTGCAGATATTTTTTGGTTTACACTTTTTCATGAGATTGCCCATATTATTCATGGAGATGTAAAAATTAAATTTGTTGATTTTGAATCCGTTTCTGGTGATGCTGAGTTAAAAGCGGATAAGTTTGCTAGCGATATTTTAATTCCCACGATAGATTTTAAGCGATTTGTGGCGGAAAATAATTTTTCTCTGGATGCAATAAGAGCTTTTGCTGATTTGTGTTGCGTTCGGCCTTATATTGTAATTGGTAGGTTGATGAAAGAAGGAATGATTGGTTGGGATAGTTATAGTAATGAGCGTATTAGATATAAATGGGCATAAGAAGACGCAATTTAAGATCTATACGATTCTCATATGAGGAGTGACGCCATGAGGAAGGGTATAAAAATGTTAATCATTTTAATTGGTATCGGTGCGATTTTTGCGCTGTGTATAATAGGGATTGATTTATATGTGGCGGCTTCGGGGAAAACGACTTTGAGAACGATGGAGGAGACAGACCCTGCAGAGGCGATTTTGATTCTTGGGGCTTATGTCCATCCTGGGGGTACGGTTTCTAGGATGCTTAAAGATCGGTTGGACTTTGGCCTTATGCTCTATGAGATGGGGAAGGCACCTAAGATCATCGTCAGTGGCGATCATGGCTCTAAGTCTTATGACGAAGTGAAAGCCATGAGTGCTTATTTGGAAGCAGCTGGCGTTCCGGCGGAAGATATTTTCCTAGACCATGCGGGTTTTAACACGTATGATTCGGTGTACCGGATGAAAGCCATTTTTTTAGTAAAGCGTGCCATTATCGTCAGTCAAGAATATCATGTGGTGCGTGCCGCGTACATTGCGCAGCGGATGGGGCTTGAGGTTCAAAGTGTGGCGTCTGATACGTATGTGTATGAAAAAATGCTTCAATACCGTATTAGAGAAGTGGGTGCGCGCGTGAAAGCGTTTGTGATGGCAGGGGTACTTAAACCTGAGCCGACGTATTTAGGGGATGTGATTCCCATTACGGGCAGTGGGCTCCAGACACGGGATTAGAAATGTGAGTTAATCACAGAATGTTATTTGCCTATGCGTTATAATCAGTCTTGAGTTTATTTGGCGATTATAAAATATGAGGTGTAAGATATGTTTAATTTTGGTAAAAAGGAAGTTGCTGCGAAGCGGCCTTTAGAGGAAATGACTTTGGTTGTAAAAGTGAACCGTTGCCCACAGAATCATCCGTGCCCTTCGGTGCGTGTGTGTCCAGTGGATGCACTCAAACAAGTGGGATACGGTGCGCCTGTAGTGGATATGAATAAATGCATCAAGTGTGCCAAGTGTGTGAGATTTTGTCCCATGGGTGCATTGGTACTGGAATAAGTTAAAAAACCTGTTTTCATGTGGTATACTATAGTATATGCTTGAAAATGGGTTTTACTTTTTTTGAGATATTTTATATGAGGTGACTATGATAGACCGCAATGATGAGCAGTTTTTAACAGAAACTTTAACTTTTTGGCCGCATCTTAATCCTGTGGAGCAGCTTCAGTTGGTTGAAAATACATTTGCGGCGCGCTTTTCACGTGGTGATGTGATTCATCGGGGCGATGAGGATTGTGCAGGGATTTTAATTATTAAATCCGGTGGGCTTCGAACGTACATGCTTTCTGAGGATGGACGAGAGATCACGCTGTACCGATTAAGTCCAGGCGATGTGTGCGTACTGTCTTCGTCATGTGTGCTTTCAAATATAACCTTTGATGTGCATATTGATGCCGATTTAGACAGTGAAATATTGATGATTCATTCAGAGGTGTATGCGGCACTATCAGCACAAAATATCTATGTGGAAAATTTTTCGTATAAAGAGGCGGTTTCCCGCTTTTCGGATGTGATGTGGGCAATGCAGCAAATTTTGTTTATGAGTTTCGACAAGCGATTGGCGAATTTCCTAATCGACGAAATCGCTCGAACGGGCTCAAATGATATACCTATGACCCATGACCAAATCGCAAAATACATCGGTTCTGCGCGTGAAGTGGTCTCTAGGATGCTGAAGTACTTTGCTTCTGAGGGATATGTTGCGTTATCGCGTGGCGGTGTGAAGGTTATAGATAAAATTCGGTTACGCGCACTTGTTCATAAATAAGGCGTGTGACGATCCAAATAAATGTGAATATAAGGAAAGAGTGAAATTATGGCGAAGGAAGTAAAAGGTAAGAAACCAACGGGTAGCAAAACAGTAGATGGCAAGGCAGCAAGTACGCCGTTTTATGAGGCATTTGATAAAAAGGGCAGACCTGTGAGCAAACGCAAGTCAACCCATGCACGACCAGATGATTATTTTGAGTTCGAGAATGATTATTATGAACCGAAAAAGGAAAGAAAAGTGGTAAGTGGGGCAGAGCGTTCGAAGGGTGCTGATGTGCCGAAACCTGTAGGAAGTGCAAAGGCTTCAGGGCTTGCAAAGTCGGAAGGTTATGCAAAACCGTCGGGAACATCTAAAGTTGGTGCGGCTTCAGGTCAGAAGTCGAGTTATACGAAGAAAGATTCGCCGCGTTATGAAGGGCGTCGTAAAGATGCTGTTGATCCTGCGTATCGTATGTTTCAGGTTGAGCCGCCTTGCAGCATCGCGCATTCATGTGGTGGATGCCAGCTTCAAAATATCAGTTATGAAGGCCAACTGAAAATCAAGCAAAGAAAACTAGAGCAAATGCTTGGTGGGTTCGGGAAGCTTTCACCCATCATCGGCATGGAAAAACCCATTAACTATAGAAACAAAGTCCATGCGACTTTTTCATATGACAAAACGGGCAAGGTCATCGTCGGCATCTACGAAGAGGATTCGCACCGCGTGATTCCCATTACGGATTGCATGATTCAAGACGTGCGTGCCAATGCAATCATTCAGACCGTTAAAAAGTTAATGCCTTCATTTAAAATGAAACCCTACGAAGAGGATTATGATACGGGATTTATGCGACACCTATTGATCCGAACGGGTCATGTGAGCGGCGAAGTCATGGTGGTGATTGTAGGCGGAAACCCTATTTTCCCATCGAAAAACAATTTCGTTAAAGCACTGGTTAAAGAGCATCCAAGCATCACGACGGTGGTGTTTAACCTCAATAACAGACGCACCAGCATGGTTCTAGGCGAAAAAGAATCCATACTTTACGGCAAGGGCTACATCGAAGACACCCTCTGTGGTAAGACCTTCCGCATTTCGCCCAAATCATTTTATCAGGTCAATGCAATACAAACGGAAATCTTATACAACAAAGCGATGGAAATGGCTAATTTTAGTGGCAGTGAAGTATTGCTCGATGCTTATTGTGGCATCGGCACCATCGGCATCATCGCCAGTTCACGCGTCAAACAAGTGGTTGGTGTGGAACTGAACA
Source organism: uncultured Clostridia bacterium (assembly GCA_927417275.1). Classification (GTDB taxonomy): domain Bacteria; phylum Bacillota; class Clostridia; order Peptostreptococcales; family Acidaminobacteraceae; genus Fusibacter_C. The sequence continues at coordinate 7,114 of CAKMJV010000004.1, read as the reverse complement.
AAGATGCCGTACGCGACGCCATCATCAACGCGAAACTCAATGGCGTGGATAATGCTAACTTCTACCAAGGTGATGCCGGTGAGGTGATGGTAGAAATGGCTGCAGAAGGCGAAAAACTCGATGTAGTCATCCTCGATCCACCACGCAGTGGCAGTGATGAGAACTTTTTAGGTGCACTATTGAAAATCACACCGCCTAAAGTGGTTTATGTGTCTTGTAACCCTGAGACGCTTGCGCGTGATTTGAAGGTATTGACTTCTAATGGGTATAAGGTTAAAGAGATGGTTGGGGTGGATATGTTTCCGTATACGAATCATGTGGAGACGGTGGTGCGACTACAACGCCAGAACCCTTGATTTTACTGGAGTTTAAGCACTTTTATGACTTCTTTAGTTTTAGCAAAAGTAGCGAAAATTACCCCCAAAAAGACCTAAAAAGGAGTATCAAAATCAAAATCGCAATATGACATGGTACGTGGGAACACGTCTACCAACAGTAGATTTTGAGGTTCAAAAATGGAAATTTAGATAATGAAATGCCCTAGATTCAATTAGTAGAATCTAGGGCATTTCATTATCTAAATTTATATTATTAATCATCTTTTTTAACAATCGGCTATGCAAATGATCAATACCAATGGCGCCCAATGGAGCAGTAATCATAATTGCCAAAACAGCTACTGTCAATATGGTATTACCAGCTAATACACCCGCAGTTAGGGGAATTGACCCTATAATAAAAAAGCTGATGAGTCTGTGAAAATAAAAAATCACAGAAGTCATCAGCAATTTTGCGGTTCAAGCTAAGCTTAGGGAGAACTTCATCCCAATAATATGAATTTATCATAATCAGTATTAATTTTCAACATGTTAAAACATTTTTTTCTTTACCATGAAAAGAGCCAGAATAGTTGATAACCCTAAAGAAATTGCGATTATTATAATAAACGCATAAGGCTGCATAGACAAAGGAACAGGTACATTCATTCCAAAAAAGCTTGCAATCATTGTAGGAATAGTAAGTACAATTGTCACTGAGGTTAAAAACTTCATTACAATGTTTAGATTGTTTGAAATAATAGAAGCAAAAGCGTCCATCATTCCGCTTAAAATATTGCTATAGATATTGGCCATTTCAATAGCTTGCTTATTTTCAATAATAACATCTTCAAGTAAATCTTCATCTTCAGGATATTTTTTAATTGCATCAAGTTTGAGCATTTTTTCAAGAACAATTTCATTACTTCTTAAAGAAGTAGAAAAATAAACTAAGCTTTTCTCTAAATCCAGAAGTTGAATTAATTCTTTGTTTTTCATAGATTTATGCAGTTCACGTTCAATATTAAGGCTCATGCGATCAATTTGTTTCAAATATTGAAGGTAATAAGTTGCATTTTTGAAAAGTAATTGAAGTATAAATCGACTTTTCTTGAAAGTGTAGAAACTTTTAATTTTACCAGACATGAAATCATTTAGTAATGGGATTGCCTTTAGGCATACTGTTATAATATTTTCACCTGATAAAATGATTCCCATAGGTAATGTTGTATAAATCTTTGATCCATCATTTTCTTCAAAAAATGGAACATCTACTAGAATGAGCGTACAGTTCTCATCTACTTCTATTCTTGATCGTTCCTCTTCATCAAGAGCTGCTCGTAAATGGTCTTGTGGAATTGAAAATGAATTACTTATTATATTGATTTCTTCCTCTGTTGGTTTAATCATATTAATCCAGATGTTATCTTGAATTTCATTTAATTGGATTAAAGATTCATTGAGTGTTTTAAAATACTTGATCATAATAATCTCCTTTCAATACTTAGAATAATGTGAGCACACAAAAGCGATCTTTATGATTACATGTCTCAAGCGTTTTTTCTCACAGTAAACTTAGTATACGGGATTAATACAAGATATAATCAAGTATACATAAAGGTAATCATATAGATAGGATTAAGGTGCTTTATTAAATTTTGGTTGTAACAACTATGTTCAGGACCACTATCCATATATCTCACCTCTTTCTTAACATGAAAAGTATTAAAACCATCTAGCAATTATACATCAGTTGCCAAAACTATTCAATAATAACATTTATAACTAGCGAAAAAGAGTATTATATCTTATTCCCGTTCTTATCAACAAAATATCCCTCGAACTCACAATCCAAAGTCTTTGCAATCTCTTCTAATTCATTCATTGAGAAGTTATCTCTTTTGAATTTATTTGCCATGTTCTGATTTGTAGTTCCAAGTCTTTTGCTAAGTTCTATTATCGTTACATTTTTTCTCTTCAGTAAAATTCGAATTTTCTCACCCATCGTTAATTTCATTAATTATCACCTGCCTAAGTTAAATAATACACCTATTAATGAATATCTGCAATCTAATTGCCAGATTATTTGATTCGTTAAATGTTAAAGGCTGAATTGAAATCCAAGATTCCAGTTTGCAAAAGTAACTTCCTGTTCGCCGAATCTCTTGCAAGACTAAATTCCAGCAAACCAAGTTGTTACTAAAATACTGGAAGTAAGTATTGCAAACAGTTCTATAACCAGAATTTACTACACCAAACAGATTGTTTTATAGTCCAATAGCTGTTATGCTTTCTTTGAGGTTAATACCACTAAAAAAGAAGTGCACGCTAACCGGAGGTCGAATTTAGCTTCCTTTTTCGCAAGATTAAATTCCACCCCTACACGGTTCGATATTGATTCCGAATGGCGTTTACTATTTTACTTTTTTAGCAACAGAGGTGTTAGATTAATCTCATTAGCGGGAACGAGCTTGATATTAAGCTTATGAAGTATTTCCTCGCTATATAGGAAGCTGAACATCTGGTGTGAGGACTGGTTGTTCAGCTTTTTTCTGTTATATGAATTGATATGACTCATCATTAGGGAAATGTCCTCCTGACTCAGTGCATCAAAGGATGTTCCTTTTGGTAATACACGTCTTATCATTTCATGGGTTACCTCACATCCACCTTTTTGGTCAGAACGTTGAGGATCGCAGTAAAATATACGGGTTCTACGTTCATTATCCTTATTGAACTCTATTGAGAGAGGATTTGTAAATTCGCTTCCCCTGTCTGTGAGGATGGACTGGAATAAATCAGTAAACGCATCATGACCTAAAAGTTCATACATCCAATCAAATATTTCTGACACTGTTCGAGCTGTATTTGCATCCCGGACAAAGGCTAACATGAGACTGCAGTTTCTAAAGTAGATTGTAAGAAGGACCTTTCCGCCTTTGCGACCTTCAACAGAATCCATTTCTACGATAGGAACATCAGGATTTACAGCGATGTATGACTCGAACTCTTCATAGGTTCGACCTACATGACATTGCTTATCTACTCTTACATGTTTCTTGCGTGAGCGGGTACGGTATCGCACCTTCCTAGGAAGATCGATGTTGCCAACAGATAAAAGACCTGCATCAATGTAATTATAGATAGTCTTTTCATCCAACATGATATTGTCGGAATTGTTAACACAAATCATGTGTATCGATTGTCCTTGCTTAACCAATGGTGAGATAATTCCATCGATACGTTTTAATTCTGTCGAGGTAATTGCTATACCTTGGCGGCTCTCAGAACGAATGGACTCGTATTCCTTTTGTGCTTGCTTAGCATCATAAAGATGACGCTCCAGCTTACAACGCATGCGAACATCGCAGCCGTTACAAACATAAGGTGGTTTATTCAGTTTCTGACAAGTAAGTTCAATAAAATCAGGGCAATGCTCATAACAGTTACGATATGTGCATCTCTTGCAGGATCCATGATGTGGGTGTTTACACGGTTTGCATGCTTTTCCCAAATGTGAACAGTCGGAGCGATTGGTACAGGGATTAAAACTTCCTTTACGTACTATTTGAATATGGTTTTTAACTTCTTTTGAGATGGTAGATGGATCTTTATTCAGTTCTCTTCCAATCTCAGTAAATGAGTCTCCTTCTCTAAGGGATACTTCAATATGGGCTCTTTCATCAAGAGTCAGATGTGCGTTTTTCGCCATGGTAATTTCTCCTTGGATTTACGCCATGCGGACTCTGTTGCTAAGCTATTAGTATATCAGACCAGAACATTTGCAACAGTAAATTCTGGTAGTAACTTTGCAATAGTAAATTCTAGTTTTGGCTGAATGAACTGGAATTTAACTTTTCAATTCAGCCTATAGAAAAAATGGCGATAAGTATACAGTGAGTCCTTATGGTTTATCATGGGATGATGAGAATTATTATCTGGTTACATTCTCAACCAAATATAATGGCTTCACGCACTATCGAGTGGATAGGATGACAGAAATTGATTTGAAAGATGAGGCCAGAGATCCACTTCTGAATAGAGAGCAATTTGACATATCAGAATATTCAAAGAAAGTCTTCAATATGTTCGGTGGAGAAGAAGTAACTGTAAAAATTCAATTTGATAATTCTCTTGTAAATGCTGTAGTTGACCGCTTTGGTAAAGACATTATAATCGGAAAATCAGATGATGATAACTTTAATATATGGATTAAAGTAGCTGTGAGTTCAACATTCTTCGCTTGGATCTCTCAATTCGGAAGCAAGGTAAAAGTGTTATCTCCCGAAACGGTGGTTGAGCAGTACAAGACAAATTTGAAAGAAATATTGGAACAGTACGTATAAAATGAATCTAGCTGCCTGTTTTGACAAATGTGGATCATGAATATAATGGGTTTGTAATATCTGGAGGGATAGCAATGGCTGTAGTTGATTTTAAGGCAGCTCAAAAATGGAATAAGATTCCGAAGAATGTTCAAGAGATGCTTATTAACAATGTATTTTGTATTTCCTGTAAGGTGACAACCGTTGTTGATTATACAATTAATGATGATAAATATGGCGTTCTACTAAAGGGGAAATGCAAAAAATGTGGCAAGGATGTTGCCAGGCTGATTGAGGGCGAATAAAAATAGATGTTTAATTGTGACTGAAAGGGTGAATTATATGCCAAGTACTGACTGGTCAAAACTAAATCATTTGCAATTGGGAAGATACGCAGAATACTATGCAAAGATGGAATTCGCATCTTATGGATTTGAAATTTATACGTCCGAGGTCGATGATCACGGCATAGATTTTATTGCAAAAAATAAAGACGGACGATTCTTTGAATTACAGGTAAAGGCGGTTCGTCAAACAAATTATATCTTCATGAAAAAAGATAAATGGAATATCTGTGATTTGAACACGTATCTGATCCTGATGGTATTTTCAGATGGAAAGCTCCCAGATGTTTACCTTATTCCAGCAACCGCTTGGAAAACACCAAACTCATTATTATGTGATAAGGACTATGATGGTTTAAAAAGCGCACCGGAATATGGCGTGAACATATCAAAGAAAAATAAGCCGTTATTGGATGCATATAAGATTGAAGCTGCAATAAAATCAATAAAAGAAGAGCTTCCAGTTTAGAAAGCTCCTATTTTCTCAAAAAATCAGATTTCGCATCGATTACATTATTGAATTGATGCCCTCGAGTATTCATTGAAGATATCTTAATGGCCACCAAATTTATATCGGTCGATAAAGCTTTAGCAATTTGATCAATGTCATAGCCATCATGTGCCAACGTCAAAATTTTATCGTCAGGCAACAGAATTTCTGAAGCGAACAAATTGGCTTCATACTCCGGACGACTTTTCATATCATAGAGCATGAATTCCTGTAAGCAGACCCTTTTGGCTAAATCTTGATGCAATATATCATGGCCAAGCTCGTGAGCACACACAAGCGTTTTGGAGTATGAGTCAAGCTTTTCATTTATGACAGCAAAACGGTTCTTCTTAAGATATTTATACATCCCTTTCAAACTTCCGAGGTCTGCATAAAAGACCTCAACTCCAATGGCTTTGCATAATTCAAATGGATCCCGTGTATCATATTTTTTTATAAGCTCATGAGCGACAGCCTGAATATAATCTCTATTTGGCATGATAAATTCACCTCCCCCAGCATAACAAGTATAACAAATGAACTATCCCTAAAAACGGACAGTGACTATTCATTAGGCTCGCTGTTTTTTTTGTATTTTTTGGGAGTGTATTTTTTATTATTATCTTTTGCCTTCCAATACATCTCTGTAATGGCTCTAAATACTTTGTCCTTGTCTTCTTCGCCTAGTTCGCCACCTGCAAATAGTCCGCCGAGTTCTTCAACAAGCAATTTAGCATCTTTTTTCCCACGTGCGCCATACTTAGATGCTGCTTCTACAATAAAATTGTCTTCTTCTTTCATGAGTTCTTCGATTGTGGTGCTTAAAGCAACGCACAGCTTGTTTAGAATAGCCACATCTTTTGGATAGCGTTGATTGCTCTCGTAGTTCTGAATAGAGCGCAATGAAAGTCCAGTTTGATTAGCTAACTCCTGTTGACTCATTTCTGCCAAATTCCTGAGTTCCTTAATTTTATCACCAAACAACATGACCATGACTCCTTCCAGTTATTTTGCATTTAGCATGCAGTAATGTTCTTAATATTCTGATTGACACAGAACATACGTTCGAGTATAATTTGATTATTGAATATGCAACTTCGTTCGTAATAAATATACCACTTCTTGTTGCCCAGAGTCAACATGAAATATAAGGAAGGATTGATGCCATGAGAAAGGAAAGCAGAGTAATGAAGCAATGTGGGTTAATGTTTAAAGGATTGAACATTGATCGTAATTCTGTTCTGCATAAAACAAAATTGCTACTCAAGATATATAGACCCGTTGTTTGGTCAACATCAAATCGTGTTTTTGAAGTTTGTGAGAGTGCAGAAATGTACTGTAGTCGAACAATGGAGGAAGCGCTTGAGTATCTGGCGAACTACGCGCCAGATAACGAACAGGAAAGATTTTCAGAGAGGGTGAAATCGCTCTTTGAAACACAATGGCTGATTTTGTTAATTGACAACACAATGAATAAAATTTATGAGTATCCTGATAATGTGTTATTCCACACACTATCTGCATTTGAATCAAACACTATCAAGCAAAATAAAAGAAGTTAGTAGACAAATTATTCTGTTGCATTTTGCATCAGACTATTTTATCCGCTAACTTCTTTTGTTATCATGAACTATTATG
>CAKMJV010000003.1 GCA_927417275.1 uncultured Clostridia bacterium | reverse complement strand
CATTATCCTGCATCTGCTTTTTTAAGTATGACAGATATATGAGTGCAATGAATTCAACAAACAACTTGCCATCAAGGCTTTGTTCCGATGAGACAAGAGTACGCCGCATATTGAGTCTTTCTTTCAAATTACCAAACGCTTATAGAGAACTTTTAGAGAAACAGAAAGAATTATACAGCAAACTGGGTATAACACCGCCTGTCTCGTTATGAGTAGGCGGGAATCCAGGATGATTGAAGTACGTAATACACTTATACATTTTAAGCCAGAATGGAATTCAGTTCACTCTCCTTATACTAGTGCATATGAAAATCAAAATAAATTGACTGACAAGTTAGTTAATAAATTTGAGGTATCTGTATTCTTTAAAAATACTGGAAATGCAATTTTTCCAGGGAAATGTATTGGATATGGTTGTGGAAAATGGTTTTTAGTAAATGTATTAAGATTTGCCGATGAATTTCATAATAAAATTTCTTTAAAACCAGTTTATGAGCATATTAGCAAAACAATTGAATTAGAGTATGTTTAAAAATTTTAATTTGGAAGAAGAATTGTCATACATTTATATGACTAGTTTTTTTAATGTTTGGGAATAGTCCTAGAGTATTGAATGACTAATACAAGTAAAAAAGATTGAATAATTTAAACATTTCTAGAAATAGCATTTATTCAAATTATAGAAGTAGCGTTTGTTAAATTAGTAAAAATATGGACGTTACACCCTTTTCCACTATAATAACGTTTACATTACTACAATTAGGGCGGTATTGTATGAATTTTAGTATAGATTTTGTGAAACTTGTTAATCAGTTTTTTTATATATACGACAAAATAGAAAAAAAAGAAAACCTTGCGATCAATGACTTGATACAAGGACTACGAGAAGGTTTTCCAAGAATTAACCAAATATCTCAATCCGTTGATATTATAAAACTGAGCATTGCTGATCATTTTTTAAACTCCACAAAATTTTTCAATCAAATAAACTGGTGGTATCTACATAGTATAAGCAATGATTTTGTTATAAAAAATTGCAAAATGGGCATTTCAGAAAATGAGTTTAATGATTTGGTAATCAATCACTTTAAAGAGTTCAAATTCAAACGATTAAAATCGATAATTAACAAATGGGGTACAATCGGTTTAGAAATAGAATTATGTGCAATAACAAATCAAATTTTAAATGCTCATATTAGAGGGGACTATTATCTTACTGTATGTACAATGATTCCAATTATTGAACGATTAATTTTGAAGACACATAATAATTATTATGATTCTAATATGCATAAAGTAAATACTGCAATTAAACGATTCAATAGTGATTTTGAAAGTAGTAAGATATATTTTTCGAATTTTCTATTTATATTAGAGATGTTTTATAAGAGTGGCGATTTTAATGAAATAGGGAATTTCAATAGGCATAAAATTGTACACGGTCAAACATTAGATTTTGGAAAAGAGATTTACTCGTTAAAACTAATGCTTGCTATAGATGAAATTTTGAGATTTAGAAATTTTACTAATAGTATAAATTTTGGAAGTAAAAAGTGAATTGGAATAAGTATTATAAATAATTCTCTACATATAAAATACAATATTTTACTCTTTTAAATTGTTTAATGTAAACTAAAAAAAACTATTGAAGTTGATGAAATTCATACAATTATTAACTTTGAAATGACTATGTAATTATTGAGAGCATTACAATATTGATGTTTTTATACTTAGTATTTTCAATGTTTAGTAGTTTGATATAAGGTTAAAAAAAGAATGTGATATGTAACAGTATCATAGAAAATGACACTTTACAGTCTCATATATGGAGTTAAAATATGAAGAAACGCCTAAAATACATTTTCCATTTTGCAAAATCACACTGGATCAAGTTCGCCTTGCTGTTTACGTGTGTCATCGTAACCATATTTATAGGTTCAACGTTTAAGTTTATATTTGGAAAACTCATCGATGAAGTCATCACGGCAAAAGACATGAGCAAGTTTACCGATTGGGTGCTTTTGTACTGTGGAATATTTTTTATGAATCAAATGCTGCATTTGACGCTGAACATTTCTTGGGCGAATTTGATGACGAAGTTCTTATTTGATATTAGGAAAGCCGTGTTTGATAAAACATTGGGATTAAAAGCGCACGCCTTATCGAATATGCATTCTGGTGACTTGGTTTCCCGTATGCAAAAAGATGTGAGTGAGTTTATGAACTTCATACATTGGAACGTCTTTTACTTCATCGGTGGCATACTGAACCTAGTCCTATCACTGCTGTACATCGCGTATATGAGTGTGCCTATGGCGATTGTCGCTTTTGTGATGACACCTGTTTCAGTGTTTGCCACGCAATATTTTGCCATGCAAATAAAACCATTGGCCAAACGCTATAAAGAAGACGAAGGGCTTCTGGCTTCTTGGTTATACGAGATGTTAAAGGGGATGGATGAACTGGGGCGATTAGGTGCCACGCGGCAAATGGTCGCCAGTTTCACATCAAGGCATATCCACTTAACCAGATTGAAAATTAAAATGGACCGTGTGGAAGTGACAGCGGAAAGATCTGCAGCAGGCATCGCGTTAATCGGTCAGTTGGTCATTTTCCTCGTGGCTGCGTATTTGGTGTCGCGTGGGCAACTCACCATCGGTGCAGTTATCGCGTGTATCGGCTACTTCCAGACCTGTGTAAGTGCATTTAGCGTCTTAACGCAGAGAATCACCACGATTCCAGGCAATTTGCTTTCCATGGACCGCGTCATCGAACTGCTAGAAAACGCGCAAGAAAATTATGAGTATGATCAAGCCCCACGCATCATCGAAATGGGCAATATCACATTTGACGATGTGACTTTTAGTTACGAGGCAAATGCCCCCGTGCTTGAAGGGCTGAGTTTGAATGTCAATGCAGGAGAAACGGTTGCCGTGGTCGGGCATAGCGGCGCAGGCAAAACGACGCTGTCAACGTTACTTCAAAGATTTTACGAACCACAATCTGGTCAGATTTTAATAGACGATGTCCCATTAAATGCATATCCACTCTACAGCCTACGCCAGCAAATTGGCGTGGTTCAGCAGGATACGGTACTCCTAAACGCAACGCTGAGAGACAATATCACATTAAACCAACACGGCATCGACGATGTACAGGTGATTCAGGCGCTTGAAAAAGCGCATTTAAGTGAATGGTTTAACGCCTTACCAAATGGCTTAGACACCGTTATGGGCATACAAGGCGAGGGTGTTTCAGGGGGTCAAAAACAGCGGATTGCCATCGCACGCACTTTTCTAGCGGATCCTAAAATCCTCGTGTTTGACGAGGCAACTTCTTCACTGGATCGAGAAAGTGAACGTGCGATAAAAGACTCTTGGCAAAGTGTATGTGAAGGGCGCACAACTTTGATTATCGCACACAGATTATCGACGATCATCGGCGCAGACCGAATCGCCGTTGTATCTGCTGGGAAAATAGTCGGTTTTGGTCCACATGAAACGCTACTAAAACAAAATGAAATCTATAAAAATTTGTTCGAGAACCAACATGAAATCGAGCAGAAAGGGGGTGCTTATGCAGCCTTCACCTAGTCGCCTAAATACGTTTAAGCGATTGATTCAGTTGGGGCATCATAAAACGTCGCCGCTGCTTAAACTGCTATTTCTGAAGGGGTATTTTTTAGGCATCGTCCTACTGACGCCGCTTTGCTATTTGGTGTTTATTCGAGACGTGCTTGAAGCCAAACGATTTGAGTTGATTTGGTTTGTCCTTGCCAGCTACACGCTGCTTTATATGATGGAATCGCTAGGCATCGTGGTACAAAAGCAGATTCAGAATCAGTTTTTCCTGCCCATGAAGCTTAAGATTAGAAAGCAAATGGCGCATAATCTTTCGGTTATGGACCATGAAACGTATAGTCACTATCGCGTGGGGGATTTGAATCAAAGGCTGGATGCCGATGTCGAGGTGGTTCAAACATTTTTTACGACCCACTGTATTGAGTATGCTTATGCCGCATTGAGCGCGCTGGTGTTAACTGGATTTATGCTTTATATAAACTGGATTTTAACGCTTATAGGCTTAATTGCCGTGCCACTTTCCTTCTTGTTTGCCTCATTTATGAGTAAAAAGCCTGGTCAGATTTCAGATGATTTCCGCACGCATCATGGCGTGTACGAAACAGATGTCCACAATGCTTTTCAGAACTGGCGCATGATTAAATCGCATGGGCTTGAACAACATGAGAGCGAAATGGTTAAGAAACATTGGGATGTGTTAACGCCGCTGTTCATAAAACGGCAAATCTTTTGGTTTATCAACAGAGGGTTTATCGCGATTAAAGACACGTTTATCACCACCATGAATTTATATTTTGTGGGCGGGATCTTGGTGATTAATGGACAACTGGAACTGGGACTTTTACTCATGTTCATGAATTACTACGCGAAGTTCTACAGCAACATCGAGCAGATTATTCAGTCCATTATGTCGTTAAAAATGGACGATGCCTCTCTCTCGCGCGTCTTGGAAATACTCGATACGCAGTATAATGAGACCCAAAAGTCTTCCATTGTACACGGGAATTTAAATATGAAAAATGTCAGTTACGCTTATTCGGATGATGACAATGCCCTAATCGATGTGACACTTTCGGTTAATCCAAATACACACATCGCCATCGTAGGGCGCAGCGGGGCTGGTAAGAGCACGTTGATTAAACTCTTGATGGGGACATTAAAGCCCACAAAAGGTCAAGTGCTTTTAGGCGAACACATGATATCCGAAATGAGCCGTGAAGCCATAAGCAAAAGAATTGCTGTGGTTATGCAAGAACCGTACTTTTTCAACCTCAGCATCGCCGATAATCTTAAAATGGCAAATAAATCTGCCACCCTCGAAGCATTCGTTTCGGCGTGCGAACAGGCAAATATCCACGACTTTATTAACGATTTACCAAACGGTTACGACACGGTGATCGGCGAAAAAGGCATCAAGCTATCGGGCGGTCAAAAACAAAGATTGGCCATCGCCATAATGCTCCTTATGAACGCCGATATCCTGATATTCGATGAAGCAACATCGGCTTTAGACCACGAAAACGAAAGAAGCATCATTCAAACGTTGGCACAGTTAAAGCACCACAAAACCATCATATCCATCGCCCATCGCCTATCCACCATAACGACAGCAGATCACGTCCTCGTTTTAGACCAAGGCCGCGTGGTATCTGAAGGGACGCATAGGATGTTAGAAGGGCGTTGTAGTGTGTATAAGGGGTTGTTTAAAATAGGAGAGTGAGAACTCTATGAGAGAATACAGAAAACTTCAAATTTCAGATTTAGCATTGGTTTTAGGTATGGATGGGAACTTTCGCGCCAACTTTATTTGTGAAGAAAATGCAAGGCAGTTTCTCATAAATCCAATGAACTGGATTTTTGCATGTATAGAAGATCAGCAGATCATAGGTTTTGCATATGGCTATGAACTTAATCGACTCGATCACAAAGGCAATATGTTATATATTCATGAAGTGGGTGTGCTCCCGCAGTATCAAAGACAAGGCATCGCTCTACAACTCCTTACGCATATCAAGCAATTATGCAAGCTGACAGGCATTTGTAGATTTTTCTTAATTACGCATAAGCACAATGAAGCCGCTTGTGCACTCTATGAAAAAGCTGGTGGCGATAAATCACATAATGCCATGGATGATGATGTGACTTATTTTTTCGTTAATATGGATTAAAATGAAGCCGTGGTATCAACCAAACGATTAAAGAGGAGATGAAGGTGAAGCGTTGCCTGAAAAAAACGCATACAGCATTATTTTAGATGGCAATGGTGAGGCTCAATGTGTCATTAAAACGACGGAAGTTAATATAATGCCATTTAATGAAGTGACAGAGACTTTTGCAAAGACAGAAGGTGAAGGTGACATGACATTAGAGTATTGGAGAAAGGTACATAAAGCGTTTTTTTCTAGTGCACTTGAAAAAACGGATAAAACGTTTGATGAAAATATGTTGGTCGTATGTGAGACGTTTGAAGTCGTCTACTATTAAGAATTCTAAACGATGGTACGCTATATCTAGGTGTTTAATGGGGGTGCAAATATGATGACATATAGAGAAATTGATAAGCGTTTTTTTAAAGCGTATGATGGAATTGATATGCTTGTTCATGTGAACAGTTATTATGCTTTAGAGAAGATTAATAATGGCTTAGCTGGAATACTCCTTAATGAGACACCTGTTAAAGCGTATATTAAAGATTTAGGTAAATACGATGCAGCTAGTAAATATGAGGATTCATTTGATATTACTAATTGGGCTTTTTTTATGGCTTTTGATGGTGATCAGCCAATAGGCGCTGCAACGGTTGCCACAAAAACGGAAAATGTTCATATGCTCGAAGGTAGAGAGGACTTGAGTGTTCTTTGGGATATTCGCGTTACAGATGGTTATAAACAGCAAGGCGTTGGTCAAAAATTATTCGATTTAGCGGTGGATTGGTCCATAGTGAACGGGTTCAAACAAATGAAAATTGAGTGCCAGAATAATAATGTTCCAGCATGTAAATTTTATCATAAGCAAGGTGCTGTATTAAGCAAGATTGACGAATACGCCTACCATAATGATATAGAAGTTAGAGATGAGGTTCAGTTCATTTGGTATCTCAATTTATAGTTGGGGGTAAACATGCATAAAATTATGTAAAGTCGAAGAACTTACGAAATTAGGACTGATGAAACCAGAGGGCCTAATAGCTTTCAGTTATAAAACTGAAAGCAGGTCTAAAATATATTCTCATGAGAAAGAACCAGTTGCGTTAGATTTGTCATATGAAAATCAATTCAAACAAGATCAAGTGGCATGGGATTTTTTTAGTGAACAAGCAGCATCGTACAAAAAAGTGATGATACACTGGATTATGAGTGCTAAACAAGAAAAAACGAGACAATCTCGATTAGACAAAACAATCGAAATAAGTAGACAACTTAAACGTATGGAGTAGATCCTATCATAAGAAAGGAGATCGTTATGATCAAATACACTAATTCCTTAGACAACATCACAACCAATCATTTGAACGGATTTTTTGTGGATTGGCCAAATCCACCCTCCGTAACAACACACCATAAACTGCTTGAGAAGAGTTCATATATTTGGCTTGCGGTGGATGATCATACGGGAAATGTGGTGGGGTTTATCACGGCAATATCAGATGAAGTATTGTCGGCATATATTCCTTTATTGGAAGTTTTACCAGAATACAAGGGAAGAGGCATCGGTAAAAATCTAGTTGAGCACATGCTTTCTACATTAAGTGGGTTTTATATGGTAGACTTATTATGTGATCAAGAACTACAGGCGTTTTATGAGCAGTTCGAGATGATAAAAACGCAAGGTATGAATTTTAGGAATTATCAGAAGCAGAGCGGGATCTAGGCGTAACAGTAGGAGGTCTTATGAACGAATTCTTAATGAAAAAATATAATAAAATCAAGTATACGAAGTTAGCGCTATCAATCCTTATAGATAGCATAGGTTATTTAAGTTATATTCTGCCCGCTTTAGGCGAGTTTGGTGATATCATTTGGGGGCCAATGAGTGGACTCTTTATTTTCATGTTGTTTCCTGGCAAATTGAAAATGGCGATCTTTGGAGCGGTAGAAGAAATAATCCCGTTTATAGATTTTATACCAACTGCCTATTTAACGTGGCGCAAAGTTTATATTAAAGAGAACACCAAGACGTTATCTGAATTCTTAAAAAGAGAAATCGGTGAGCAACAAGTTTATGACGAAATGACGGATAATCGTCATATCGACGTAAGGTTAAAATAAAAAGACGCAAGGCGCTAAAGGGTATCGAAAAATAAGTTGAAATGATATGAGGGTTTGAGTATGTCCATTCTGAACAATACACAAAAAATGCGAAATGTCTTTATCATATGTATGATTTCAGTTTTAATGGGACAGTTCTATATCAGTCCATTTAATACAGTCTTTAGATTGACACTCGCTGTTTTTTTCATGTCACTGTTTTTAATTTATTTTGAAAACTATAGCGTGATGCTCATTACTATGTCTGTTGGAGTTTCAACTTTTATTTTTAGATCGATAGTCAATTATGTTGGAAGTGGGCTGCCATTTCAAGAAGTATTGATGATCTACTTTCCTGTATTAACTTTTTATGTATTTTTCGGATTAATGTTCAAGTTTCTATCTGTAAGGAGTTATTATAACCAACCATTCAATTTTTTTCTAAGTTTGTGGGTTTGCGATTCTGTAGCAAACATACTAGAAGCAATGGTTAGGCGGACTTGGGAGACAACTTCTTTTGAAGAGTTGGTATCGACTATAATCATAGTAGGTGGTGTAAGAACCGTGATGACACTGTTAACCTATTATACAGTCAAACATTTTCATTCAAAAATAAAAAAACAAGAACAAGACAAATATTTTCAAGAATTAGTGTTCTTCATATCCAAACTAAAAACAGAACTTTTTTTTCTAAGTAAATCCAGATCAGACATAGAAGAAACGGTTGCATACGCTCATGAGCACTACAACTTAATAGAAGGTGATGCTGAGAAAGCGCCCTATTTAAAAATAGCGAAAGATATTCATGAGATAAAGAAAGACTACTTAAGGGTGATTACGGGCATGAATGTGGTATTTGGAGGGGATTCAAATATTAAGTTCATGAGTATTAAAGACATTTTGTTTATCCTCAAGGATAACATTAGCAAATTAATATTAGATCAAGGTAAAAAAATTGAAGTTGTCGTCAATTATAACGACCATTTTGTAACACCTGAGTTTTATACGGTCATATCAATTCTCAATAATCTCGCTGTAAATAGTATTGATGCAATACCATTATATGGACGGATTGAGTTTAATGTCAGATGTGATTATTTAGAGAAAGTAATCGTTTTTGAAGTGATTGATACTGGCGAAGGGATTCCTGATGAAAAAAAAGACATGGTTTTTGATGTGGGTTATACGACTAAATACGATAAGATGACTGGTAAAATGTCAACGGGGATTGGATTGTCACATGTAAAACAATTGGTCTCAGAGATTTTTTGTGGAGAGGTCCTTATTGAATCCGGCATTGAAAATGGGACGAAGGCAATCGTTCGCATACCGCGTAACCGTTTAATTAAAGAGGTGGAATGATATGTTACATGTAATGATTGTTGATGATGATGTGAGTATCGTTAATATTTTAAAGGATATTGTTTCACAGCATATTGAGAACGCAAGTATCGGTACTGCCTCATCTGGTAAAGAAGCGATTCAGCAGATAAAAGATGAACAACCTGACATTCTTTTACTGGATTATCTACTCCCTGATTGTGATGGTCTACAGGTGATTAGACAAATACGTCATGCAAGCCAACCCGCGATAATCATGATCTCTGAAGTTTCAGATAAACAGATGATTGCTAGAGCGTATAATGAAGAAATATCATTTTTTATCACCAAACCAATCAATGTAGTGGAGGTAGTAGCTGTCATAAATCAAGTCATTGAACATCGGATGGTTAGGAAGACTTTAAATCAGTTTGAAATGGCGATTAAAGGTTTGAATAATAAGCACATTCAAATGCCAGATGATGCAGATCATAGTGTCAAAAAATTGAAAAAGATTTATTCTCGACTTGGGATTATAGGTGTCAGTGGATGTGAGGATCTTGTTAAAGCCGTTCTTTGGGCAAAGAAACAAAGGGTAGATTATTCTTTGTCTGAGATGTATAGTGCCTTGGTGGATCATGAAGGGGAGCTGTCATCCGATGAGCAACAAGTTTATGCAGTTAAAAAACGCATTAACAGAGTGATTACCAAGGCATTTAGGGTACTTGCTAGCATGGGTGTTGAAGATCCGTACAATTCCGTGTTTGAAAATTACTCAAGTCAACTTTTTGATTACAGTGAACTTCGACTAGAAATGAAGTTATTAGAAGGAACTTCTAATAAACCAGGTAAAATTAATATTAAACAATTTGTTGAAAGTAGCATCGTATTAATGGATAATCAAGAATAATAATCAGAAATTTCAGATTATTATTCTTTTTTTTGTCTCGTTGTGTCTTTTTTCGTCCTCTATATTTTATAATTGTAACAATTCATGAAGAATTATTAAATATAAAAGGGGGATTAAAAATGAAAGGTAAAAAGATACAATTGACCACAAAAATTTTATTAGGTCTTATTTTGGGTATTGTGGTTGGTATATTATTGAATGGGAATCAAGAATTTGCAAACACTTACATTAAACCTTTTGGTACACTTTTCTTGAACATGATTAAAATGATTATTGTACCACTTGTATTTTCATCACTTATTGTTGGTGCAGCGAGTATTGGCGATCCAAAAACACTGGGAAGAATCGGTGGCAAAACGTTGATTTATTATCTTGCGACAACTGCATTCGCAGTGTCCATTGGCCTTGTGTTGGCGATTATTTTAAAACCAGGTAATGGTTTAGCAATACCAATCGATGCTGTGGCAACACCTGCTGAAGTTCCTTCTATTATTGATACATTGCTCAATATGGTACCAAATAATCCACTTAAAGGGTTAGTTGATGGTAATATCCTTCAAGTTATCGTATTTGCACTCTTTTTAGGGATCGGATGTACGGCTTTACCGGATGATGTTTCAAAACCATTTATCGGTTTTTTTGACAGTTTAGCTGAGATTATGTATAAAATTACTGCATTTATCATGAAATTTGCACCAATAGGCGTATTTGGTTTAATCGTGCCTGTGGTCACACAATACGGCTTAGATGTACTTAAACCTTTGAGTATGGTTATATTTGCAGTTTATTTAGGTTGTCTGATTCATGCGGTCGTTGTTTATTCAACTGCAGTGAAAGTGCTTGGCAAAATCAGTCCGATAAAGTTCTTTAAAGGCATTTCACCTGCAGCGATTACTGCATTTAGTACTACAAGTTCATCAGGTACATTGCCTGTGACGATTAAAAGCGTGCGTGAAAATCTAGGCGTATCTGAAAAGATTTCTTCATTTGTTTTACCACTTGGTGCAACCATCAATATGGATGGCACAGCTTTGTATCAAGGTGTTTGTGCACTGTTCTTGGCTCAAGTGTATGGTATAGATCTTACGATTGCACAAATGTTTACGATCATCTTGACCGCGACATTAGGCTCGATCGGAACTGCTGGTGTTCCTGGTGCAGGTTTTATCATGCTGACACTTGTTCTTCAATCCGTAGGCTTACCGCTTGAAGGATTAGTTTTAATCGCTGGTATCGACCGTATTTTAGATATGGCGAGAACATCGGTAAATGTTATTGGTGATGCTTCATGTGCAGTTATAGTTGCAGCATCTGAAAATGAATTAGATTACGAAATTGCAAACGATGTTGCAGTAGCAGCGGAAGCAGCGTAACTTATGCAAACCATTGGTGTGATTGGCGGTATGGGACCGATGGCGACATTAGATTTTTTCAAGAAAATAATTTTGTTATCTGATGCAACTTGTGATCAAGAATATCCACATTTGATAATTGATAACAATACCAAAATTCCTGACAGAACGTCTTTTATATTGGGTCATGGAGAAAATCCTACACTTGCCTTACAAAGTTCGGCTTTGAATTTAGTTCGGTCGGGTGCAAAAATACTCGCTATGCCGTGTAATACTGCACATTATTTTTATGACGCAATATGCGCAAGCATAGAGGTGGAATTTCCTAATGAAAAGGTCATTTTCGTAAATATGATTGAGGAAGTGGTCAAGACCGTTCAAACTAAAGGTGTCGACAAAGTGCTTTTACTTGCAACAGATGGTACGCTGAAGACGAACATTTATCAGAATTTTTTTGAGTCAGCTGAAATTGAAGTCGCTGTCATGGATGAATTAAGTCAATCGATCATTATGAAAATGATATATGATTACAAGGCAGGTAAGCGACAGTTTGATAAGCGTTTCTTGCGTAAAATTATTGAGTCTGCAGATGCTCAAGGAAATGTTCAAGTTGTTCTAGGGTGTACTGAATTGCCTTTGATTTTTGAATTAACAGGTCTCCTAGATCGTGTGATCAATCCTACGGAGATATTAGCGAGAAGCGTTATAGCTTTGTCTATATAAGGAATGGGTTAGTCCAAATGCAAATAGTAAGATGCAGAAATGTATACTTCTATTTGCATTTTCTTTTCTTAGTTCCTAATCTTTTGATATTTATAGACTTTTCGACTAGCCATTCTTTAAGTTGGTTGATATAATTCTTCTTATATAAGAATCTAAATTTTATAAGTGGATTGAAACATCCATTAGATTTCATCATGAAAGGAACTTAACATGCGCATAAAAGGGTTACTAATAGATTCCGGCGGTGTACTAAACGGTCCAGTTACCGGTCACTGGATGATTACCACAAACTTCTTTGAAGTGATTGATAAAGACGTGTTTTACAAGATTGACAAACAACGTCGCGCAAGTGCTTTTAGTGAAGCAATGGCATATATAAATACGATTCATGTTATGCATGATTTAGAAGAGGAGTACACGCATTTTAAAGAACATTATAGCGTGTTATTTCGTGCGCTTCCTGAGATTCAAATAGACGAAGCCGGCATAGAGGCCATTACCCAAGACCTCGTATATAATTATGAGAAATATCGATTTTATGACGATGCAAATAAATGGATTCCGAACTTAAGTGAACACTATGAACTCGCCATCGTTTCAGATGCATGGCCATCATTAAGGCATGTTTTTACGCATAATGATTTCTTAAAATACTTCAAATCATTTATCATATCCTGCGAACTGGGGATTAGAAAACCAGATGAATTAATGTATCAGAAAGCGGTTGAGAATTTTACTTGTGATATAAAAGAGGTCGCTTTCATAGACGATCGACTTAAAAATTGTGATGGCGCTAAAAGCGCTGGCATAGAGAAAACATACTTGATGTGTCGATGGCGCTTAGAATATTGGTTTAGAAAACTAACCGTACGACGTCACAAAGTCATTCGTGATTTTGAAGAATTATCCATGGATTTGAATAGGAGGAAAAAATGATCGTATTTTTTGGATTATGCATCTTTATAGAAGTGTTCATTGTTATAAAATTTGCTTTAGACCAAATAAAGAGAAAAAGACTTGAAACAGTCGCTGAAAAGACTTACCCAATATCAAATCCTGTTAAATACACGAATGTTATTTCCATCATACTTATATGGTCTTTTATACTTTATCCGAAAAGCATAGAAACAATTATCTTTTTTCTTCCAATGTTAACGCTTGCCACCATACAGGCATTGAGACATTCCCATGACATTAAACTGTATCCCACAGGAATGGTTATGAATCGCACGTATATTCTATGGGATGAAATCGAGTCTATCGAAACAGCACCACATAATACATTAATCATCGTCGGAAAAACGCTGCCATTTGGGCAAGTAAAAGCACAAAAACTTGAGTTTTTAGAAGGATTGGTTGAAGACATACAAAAGCAGTTAAACTAAAAGTTAGGAGATAAAAAATGGAAATAAAAAGCGAATCCATCGAGGCATTCTATAACTCAATAGATGAAAGTGCCAGATTAAAAAGGAAAAATGCAAATCAAATAGAATTTTTAACCACCGTAGAATACTTGAATAGATGCATTAAGCCAAATGCACAAATTTTAGATGCTTGTGCGGGTGGTGGCATTTATTCTTTTTATTTTGCTGATAGAGGGCATCATGTATATGCAGGTGAGTTGGTCGAAAAGAATGTCGTCGACATGAAGCGTGATCAAAAGGATCATAGGCCCTTAAAAGACATTTTTCTCGGAAGCATTTTGGATTTACATAAATACGCGGATGAAACATTTGACGTTGTTTTGAATTTTGGTTCTTATTATCATTTAACCGATGATATTCAGCGGTATACCTCACTTAAAGAGAGTATAAGAGTGCTCAAAAAAGGTGGGATATATGCGCTTGCCTATGTAAATCGATATGCCAATATAATAAAATTTAGAGACATGTTTACAGAAGACTTTAAGCTGATGGATGAATATATTGAAAAAGGCTTTCATTCGAAAAACAAGGTGTTTTATTGTGCAACGCCTGAACGGGTAGAAAAAGAAGTCCTTAATTTCGACTTAGAAATTATGCATCATATCGCGACAGACGGTATGAAATTTATCATTAGTGATGTGGTAAATACATTAACAGATGATCAATTTGAAAAATGGATGGCATTTCATTTCAAAACATGTGAGGATCGGTCTATATTGGGATCAAGCGAGCATGGGTTGATTATCGCTAGAAAACTTTAACAAACGCTGAAATGAGAGATACTTTAATTGTTGGTGAACGAAAAGATTTTCTTAATTATATTTTAAGAATTTAATGTTAGAATTGTAACAAACCAGTGGCTAACGCTCATTAGAATGCATACAAATTGAGATTAGTCCGAAATTAAAGTCGAAGGAGCCTTGCGATGAAAGAAAATACGGTTCGACAAGATTATTCAAGACACCTTAGTCTCACAGAAGTGTATAAGTCCACACTTGAAAGTGATGTGCTTCATGTCGTTGAGTTACTAAAAGAAAATGGCATTCTCTCTGAGATAAAAAATACTGGGATTGGCTCATATCTTCAAATCCACAGTGGGGTTAATTACCTTGGAACGTCAATTTATGTCAATGAAGAAGATGCTGAATCAGCCAAAGCGCTGATAAATGATTTGTGGGGTGATACTGATTTAGCAGAAGTTCATGCAGAATACGAAGCGGATGACGTAGCTAACATGGATGATTACAGACAACGCTATAACAAATCACTCAATCTCAAAAGAAATCTTCTAAAAGTGTTTTTACTATTAGTTTTCGGGTCAGGTTTAGTCATACAATTGTTAGTGCTCTTGAATTCTTAAGGAGGTACGCATCATGCAAACCATCGAAATAATTTCTTTAGTAACACTCTTCTTAATATCAATGGGTGCTTTTGTTATGAGTTATTTTCAGTTCAAAGAAAAAGGCTTCTTGCTAAATAACGCATACATTTACGCCACCAAAGAAACACGCAAAACCATGAATAAGAAACCACATTATCGCCAATCGGCAATCGTGTTTTTCCAACTTGGCATTATTTTTTTATTGATGGCGATAGAAATGCTGCTCGATACAGGATGGATTTTAGGTATTGTAATAGGTTTAATGATCTTACTCATAATCTATGCCATTGCGTCCTCCATTAAGATTCTGAAGAAATATTAAGCAAAAGGAGCCCAAATGGATAAAATTTATCAAGAAATTCAACACCGTATTAATAACATAAATTTTGACACTTTATGGCCAGGTTTTAACTCCTATGAATTTGCACTGTATAACGATGAAAAGGTTTGCTTTGAAACCAAAGAAATCCCAGTCACGAATGAATTTATGGGCAACACATCAATTAAATTTGAGGGTAAGCAAATCGCGATCTGGAAAATCGAAGAAGAGGATGTGTTAGATTTTGATTATTTAGCAGCTGCTCTTGTCCATGAGATGTTTCATGCGCATCAGTTTCATTTGGGAGACAGTAGATTTTCTAATGAGTTCGATGGCGTTACATATCCACTAGAGTCCGTGAACTTGAGTCTTAAAGCGTTGGAATTATCGCATTTGTCACGCGCAGTCATTGAAGAAACGCAAGAAAAAAAGGCAATTTATTTTAGTGAATTTTTAGCAGTTAGACATAAAAGATTTGATTTGTTAGGTCCCCACGCAAACTATGAAAAGGGCATAGAAACGATAGAAGGTTCTGCGGAGTATATAACGCTATCTGTGCTTAAAGCAATCAACATAGATGCTTACAATGCGCATAAAAATAGAGCCATTAATTATTTGAATACGCTTAATGAGCATTTACTTGATATTAGACGCACTGCTTATTTTTCAGGGGCTTTTATCTGCATATTGGCCGATGAACTTGCAATCGACTATAAAACTGAGATTGTGCCAGGTTTGCCATATAATTTTGACTTAATTTCTCATAAGTATGCATATAGTAAAACCTTAGATGTACCAGAGACAGTAAATCCTATCGTCATACAATTAATCAATGCACATTATGAAAACATCAGTAAACTTGTGAGTGACATCCTAACACATGAGCAAGTGAGCAAAGTAACTGGTGCGTTTAAGATAAAGGGCTTTGATCCGATGAACATGAAAGCCTATAAAAATTACGTATATCATAAGCATTTTTTAGCTATGGGCACTGAAGATGAAACGGCGTTTGTTATTGGGCCGCTGGTTATAGAAATGGATGGTATGGATTATAGCAAGTTTTCAGCATACTACAAAATAGGGGGTATGCAAAATGATTCATAAGAAGAAATTAGTTAAGAATATTTTACTTATGCTTTCGATGGTTTTGATCATACTTCTAGTTACGCGTTTCGTGTTTAATCCTAAGAAAGATTCGATGTATTATGCCCAGGCATTTCTCGAAAAATTAACGACCCCTGAAGAGGATGAATCAACGGGGTACTATCGTGAAATGTTATCAGGCGATGTAAATCCAAGTGCTATGGAATCATTTGGAATTGCACTGGAAAGTGAATATAAAGATTTAATGACGGCTAATGGTTTTGAAAAAGCTGTAGCGAATCGATTTATTCCATGGGATGTTTTAGCGCTTGAAGATGATAACTTTGTCCTTTTAGTGGATTCTTACGAAGTCATAAAAATGGATGACTATAAGGATGGAAGCGTTCATTATGGTTTCCTAATTTCACTTCGCATAGAATATTCTAATGGAGAGCGTGAGGCAGTTCAAGTTTCAGGTGATCTTGTGATGGCAGAAGAGAATGGCAGATGGAAAGTGGAGGTCTTTAGAAGAAATCCAGATTTTACTACGCTTTACAATTTGATATACTCCCCCAGATAAAATCAAGTGTTTTTAAATCAACTAAAAGAGAGGCGCATATAAAATGAAAACATTAAATACAGAACGCTTAATGCTTAGAAAATTTCAATCAAGCGATTTAGACGACTTATACGACTATGCAAAAAATCCTAATGTTGGGCCCAATGCAGGGTGGGAACCCCATGTTGACAAATCTGTTTCAAAGAAAATTTTGGACATGTTTATAGAAGAAAACGAAGTATGGGCCATCGTTGACAAAGCGTCAAATAAGGTTATAGGCTCAATCGGTTTACATGATGATCGTAAAAGAAATCATGCGAAAGCGAAAATGATCGGCTATGTACTCAGCGAAACCCATTGGGGAAAAGGCCTTATAACAGAAGCGGCTAAAGCGATTATTAAACACGCATTTGAGGATATGGCATTAGAGTTGATTTCGGTTTATCACTATCCATTTAACGAAGGCTCAAAACGCGTAATCGAAAAGTGTGGGTTTAAATATGAAGGGACTTTAAGGCAGTCGAGTACGATATATAATGGCGATGTACACGATGATGTTTGCTATTCGATAACAAGAGAAGACTTTGAAATGTAGTTGGGGGGCCATAAAATGAAAAAGATAATCTTTCTTATGATTCTTATTTTGTCAATGTTTCAGTTGGGTTGTACAAACTCGGGTGACTCAGAGGACAACATAATATATTTAGGAAACAGTGAAACGTGGTTAGGTACATTCACCGTATCTAATATTGATTCAATCTACTATAATTCGTTGGTGATTCAACATGTATTTGATGAAAAAACAGACAGTCAAAAAGAGTCAATTGGTAAAATCGAATATAAACTGATCGGTGATGACATGACTTTTGAAAGTTCATTTCCTCAAAATCTAGAAGGTACTGGCTATTTTCATGTGGGCAGTAAAACCAGTGCTGATTTTTTTGATATTGAATTTAAAGATTCTATGAAATTGACGGTTTTATGGAATGGTAAAGAAGAAACCATTGATTTAGTACGGCTAAAATAAAATTTGTTAACATGTTTTGAAAGGGCGATTATGATTACTATACAGGAAATAAATGCGTTAAATTTTAGAGAGGCTTTTAAGCTAAAAGTAAGCGATGGACAAAAACATTTTGTTGCTTCCGCTGAAGTTATGTTAGCCAGAGCCTATGTATATAGAGAAACATCTGAAGCAATGGCTATATACAATGAAATGGAAATGATCGGCTATTTGTTGATTAGACAATATGATGGGAAATATTGTTTGGATCAGTTTATGATAGATCAAAGCCATCAAGGCAAAGGATATGGTAAGCAGGCAATGAAACTTGTATTGGAAAAGTTGAGAAATGATCGTTCATGTGAAAAAGTAATTTTATGCTATATTGAAAGTGATGCAGCAGCTCAATATTTATATGAAGGATTGGGATTTATTCATACTGGGGAAGCCGATGAAGAAGAAGTCGTAATGGAATTAATTTTGTAAAGATTAGATCATTAAAAAAACACCTATACAGAAGTGTAATGCGCCTCTGTATAGGTGTTTTCTCTATTCGTGATAAATCGCTTGTAATTCGCCACTTTCAGCCATCTCGAAGATGAAGCCCACCAGTTCTTGATCGAGTTTGCCTTTATCTGCATCTTCTTTTAAAATGGAGAGTGTTTTATCCAGTGGCATACCTTTTCTATAAGGTCTGTCGGTGTAAAGTGCATCAAAGATATCAGAGATGGTGATGATCCGCGTTTCGATGGAAATCTCATCGGCCTTAAGCCCATGTGGGTAACCACTGCCATCGAGTTTTTCATGATGAGAAAGCACCATTTCTGAAGGTTTTTGTAGTGCACTGATGGGTCTAATGATACGTGCACCTGCTTCGGGATGATTCTTCATGATCTCAAATTCAGCCGTCGTTAAAGGACCTGGTTTGTTGAGAATAGACTCTGGCGTTGAAACTTTGCCGATATCGTGTATCATCGCCCCTATTTCTATGTTTCGAAGTTGTTCTTGTGTGAGCGATTTGCGTTTGCCTAAAGCAATCGCAAGGTCAGAGACCCTTCGGGTATGGTTATCCGTGTAAGCGTCTTTCGCTTCTACAAGATTCGTAAGGCTCACGATAAATTCTAGGACGTTGCCCATTTCTTTATCAAAATCACGTCTGAGTAAGTCATATAATCTTGAGATTTCCTGATTTTTCTTCTCGATGACGACGAGTTTTTGACTCAATTGCTCTTCGAGTTTTGCCTTATCCAAACCGTTTTGGATGACTTTGATTAGTTCGCTGTTGTCCCAAGGTTTTTCAAGATAGTAGTAGAGCCCCAGTTCGTTGATACTCTTTATGGCGCTTTCCTTATCGGAATACCCTGTAAGTAATATAGGTATGATATGTGGTTGTTTTTCCTTTATGAGTGAAAGCAAATCAAGACCATTCATATAAGGCATTATAAAATCAGAAATCACCAAATCGATTTTTTCGTTTTCTAATAAGCCACTCTCTATAAGCGTTTTGGGGTTATTAAAAGTAATTACTTCATAGTCTAACATCATCTCTATAAGTGTGGACAATGTCGTTGTAATCATCCTGGATTCCCGCCTACTCATAACGAGACAGGCGGTGTTATACCCAGTTTGCTGTATAATTCTTTCTGTTTCTCTAAAAGTTCTCCAACACGTAGTTCTTGTCCAGGGTATTCAAAGCATTCTATGACATCAAGTTTATCA
>CAKMJV010000002.1 GCA_927417275.1 uncultured Clostridia bacterium | reverse complement strand
TTCATCTTACACCTGAGATGCAAAGCATCTTTCGTTTGGGTGACAACTTGTATAGATTATCATTTTTAACAATGCTTGTCAACACTTTTTTTAATTTTGTTTTTCGCTTCTTGCGAGGCGACTTGCTTATATTACACCATCTTGCCCTATGTCGTCAACACTTGTTTGGGATTTAATTCGTTAACTAATTGTAATAGTTATTTTATAAATCAATTTTCTATTATATAATAAGTACAATAATCATTAACATCAATGGAGGCTTATATGAAGCGTGTCTTTTCAGGCGTACAACCAACTGGTCAAATACATTTGGGTAATTACATCACCATGAAGAATTTTGTTAAACAACAAGATGAAAAGGATTGTTTATATTGTGTTGTCGATATGCATTCGATCACTTTACCTCAAGATCCAGAAACACTTAGAAAGAGTATTATAGAATTGGCAGCACTCTATGTGGCTATAGGTCTAGATCCTAACAAGGTGACGCTGTTTATCCAGTCACAAGTTGCTGCACATGCTGAACTCGCTTGGATTTTGAATTGTTTTTCTTATATGGGTGAGTTAAGTCGTATGACTCAGTTTAAGGATAAATCTGAAGGCAAACAAGTGGTAACCACCGGATTATTTACTTACCCTGTTTTAATGGCAGCAGATATTTTACTTTATGACACACACTATGTGCCTGTTGGAAATGATCAAAAACAACATATAGAATTAACACGCGATATCGCAAATCGTTTTAATAATCGATTTGGTGAAATTTTCGTAGTACCAGAACCTATGATTGCGAAAGTTGAAGATGGTGCACGGATTATGTCGCTTGATGACCCTACTTTGAAAATGAGTAAAAGCAACCCAAATCCACATTCTAAAATAACGCTATTAGATTCTATGGCACAAATTAAAAAAAGTATCATGCGGGCGACAACAGATAGTGAAGCCATCATTAAATATGATTTAACTGAAAAAGCGGGCGTTAGTAATTTATTAACCATTTATTCTCAATTTTCTGGCGATTCAATTCCTTCCCTCGTTGAAAAATATGAAGGTCAAGGTTATGGCACACTTAAAAAAGATTTGGTAGAAGTTGTAACTGCCGAACTTGAACCGATTCAAAATAAGTTTCATCAAATTTTACAAAGTGGTGATATCTATGATGTGCTCAAACAAGGCAGAAATCGAGCAACTGAAATTGCAACACCTGTACTAGATCGCGTTAAACAAGCCGTTGGGTTTGTCACATACTAAAAAGAAAAAGGGAATGGCCACAAAACAGTTTTCGTCCTGTTTTGTAGTCGTTCCCTTTTATATCTAAAAGACATCGTTGTTAATGTATTGCTGGTTCAAATGCGTAACCAATGCCTCAACTTGTTTTTCTGGCACTGGACGGCTAAAATGATAACCTTGTACATAATCTACATTTAAAAACTGTGATTTTTCAAGGTATCGTAAGTCTTCAATCCCTTCTGCAACAACCTCTATGTTGATTTTATGTGCAAATTGCACAATAGATTCTAATAAGGTTAAGACATGCTCATTGGTTATTGAATCTTTCATAATACTCTTGTCCATTTTGATCGCACTTAATGGTAAGCGTATTAAATTATTAAAGGATGAATAACCTGTACCAAAATCATCCAGTGAAATGTTGACTTGCTGATTTCTCAAATAGAACAATTTTGCAAGAATATTTTCATTGGAATCCAACATCAAACTTTCAGTAATCTCGAGAATAACCAAATGTTTTGGTAAGTTGTGTTTTTCTATAAGAGCCAAAACGCGGTTTGCAAAGTGGTCTTCCATCAATTGGACCACAGAGATATTAATGGAAATCGTAAATTCAGCACCTAAGCGATTATTTAAATCCGATATAAATGCGCAGGCCTTATCAACGACCATAAATCCAATTTCATTTATCCAGCCTGTCCGTTCTGCGATAGGAATAAAAGCATCTGGATACACAAAGCCTAGTTGTTTGGAATCCCATCTAATTAATGCTTCAAAACCCTTAACTTCTTTATTCTTCATGGACATAATGGGTTGATAATAGAGTAAAAATTCATCGTCTTCAATTGCTGCTCTTAAACTATTTTCTATTTCCATCTCACTAATGGCTTTCATCATAATTTCATAATCATAAAAATGATACAGCTTTTTAGTGACGCGTTTCGCATGATACATAGCGATATCGGCATTTTGAAGCAGTTGTTCTCCACTTGATCCATCATTGGGAAAGAGTGTTATCCCAAAACTTGCAGTTACACGGATGAATTTAGAATCACTATGAATAGGCAACTCAATTTGCGCATTTAATGTATTGATTATAAAAACGATGGCATCGCGATCTACGATATTTCTAAGTAGAACGATAAATTCATTGCCACTAAATCTAGCAAGTAATAACTTATGCGCATCGCATGCGACTTTGGTTAAACGCTCAGCCAATTGTCTAAGGACTTCGTCTCCAAAACTGTGTCCATAAATATCATTAATGTATTTAAAATTATCTATGTTAATAAAAAGAATACTGCCTTTTTCATTATTTAAAAGCGTTTGTGTAAGTACTTCATCAAAATAACTACGATTATATAATTTGGTAAGTGCATCTTTATATGCCATATCACGAATTTTTAACTCGTATTGTTTTCTAGAAGTAATGTTTTGATGAGAGCCAGACATACTGACAAATTTACCATCAATAAACTTAGCCTTACCAATGGCCTCTACCCAAATATAATCGCCACTTTTATTTAATACACGATATTCTGTTCTGTAAAAATCACTTTCATTTTCAATATGCCCATAAAACATGGCACGTACTTGTTCTCTTTCATCAGGGTGAATTAAATCAATCCAATCAGATGTTTTTGAATTATTTAAATCTAAGTTAAATGCTTGGTACCATAATGGGGTTAAATAATTAATACTTAATGAAGCATCTGTGTCCCACAAACCTTCTTTAGATGCTTCAAAAATAAGGGCATAGCGCTCTTCACTTTTCTTGATAAACTCTTTATTTTCATATAATGCATCATATTGTTCTTGTAGTGTTTCTTCAGAAGCATACAATTCTTCATACAATGCTTGCATCTCGATATTTTTTTCATTAATACTTTCAATCATGTGATTAAAAACGGTTACAAGCATTATTAACTCAGTGCTATCCTCTTCAATGTCACATTTTGTTTCATAATTGCCTTCTTCTACGTTTTTCATAGTTGATACGAGTCTAGAAATCGGCTTCACAATTTTATCAACATATTTAATCGATATACGTTCAGCAATAATGATGATCATCATCGCAACAAAAAAAATCATAAAAAAAGCAAGTACTAGCGTTTGAAACAACTCTAAACGATTTACCATCGCTATAATCGTTATCCCTGATTTATTGATATAATCAGAATAATAAATATACTTCGAGTCTTTATTATAATCGGTTCCTATTACCTCTTCAAAGCCGATATCTGAACCTACAGTTTCATCCCAAAGTAGACCTAACTGATTTTTGTTTCTTGATGCCAAAACATAACCAGAGGCACTGAGAATCGTTATGCTACCACTTTCACCGATTGTTGCATTACTTACTATTTCAGATATATCAGACAGTAAAATATCGACACCGACCACAAGTTCATCTGAAACATGCTTAGATCCAGAAAGGGTAAATTCACCAGTTCCATGATCGACATAAGGTTCTGACCATGTGATTTCACGATTATTATCAATCGCATTTATATACCAAGGTCTCAGTCGTGGGTCATAATCAGCCGCAACATAACGCACTGGGAATAAAAAGAATTTTCCCTCTTTATCAGCAAAATATAACGTACTAGAACCATTTATATTCATTTTGATGGTTTCAAGAACTAAGTTTGTATCCATTAGAGATGGATTTTTAACGACATAATCTTCCAGTGACATCAATCCCAATTCAGCGTCTCTTAATGTAACTTCTAGCATTTGTTTTGTTAAATTTATAACACCAAGAGATTCATTTTTTAGACGCTCATTGATTTCATGATTAACAAATACATAGAAAAATATACTTGTTATAAGTGCAAAACTCATGATTAACCATCTAATTAAATTTCTGTACTTATTTTTTATGCTGTCTTTTCCCACCATCTAGTCACCATACTAAATTTCATTTAGTTTTATTAATTCTTTTCTAAATTTCTTTATGATTTTCTTTTCCATCCTAGACACTGTCATTTGAGAAACATTTAACTCATCTGCAACTTGTATCTGTGTTTTATTCTCAAAAAAACGATCATTGACGATCTTGATTTCAACTTCATTCAGTTTTTTTAGACACATATTAATAAAATCTCTATTTTCAATAATGTCAAAATACTTGTCATCTTTGCCTATAATATCTTGAAGTTGGATGTCTTTATCATCTCCAGAAGCATCATAAGTTAAATCTAAAGATTTAGGTGTGTATACTTGAGAGGCTTCCATCGCTTCTATTACTTCTTCTTCAGTGACATTAAGATAAAGCGCAATATCACTTACCTTTGGAATACGTTGTAAGTCCTGTTGCAATTTTGTCTTAGCTTGGTTAATTTTTTTAGAGAGTTCTTGAATTCTTCTTGGCACACGAACTGCCCAGCCTTTATCTCTAAAGTATTTTTTAATCTCACCAATAATTGTAGGCGTAGCAAAACTAGAAAACTCAAAACCTCTATCCACATCAAATCGCTCAATCGCATATATTAAACCTAAAGAGGCCACCTGATAAATGTCCTCGTACTCGATTCCCTTGTTTATATACTTTTTCGCAAGTATTTCTGTGATATACATGTGTCTTTTGATGAGTTCATTTCTAATAGCAACATCACGGTTATTTTTATAAAGATTAAAAAGTTCTTTTGTACCAAGTGAAGTAAATTCATTTGGGCTTGTACTTCCATCTTTCATCATTTGCTTATTTCTCATGACCATCAACCCCTAATCCTAGTAGAACATTTATTCAATGGTCTTACTCATTATAATTTTTGTGCCTCTTCCTTCAAATGATTCAATATCCACTTGATCCATCAAAGATTTTATAATGAATAGTCCAAGTCCATTCTCTTGCAGATCGTCGGCATTTGGCTTTTTATAATTGTCCATACTAAAACCTTTGCCATGATCTCTGATTTCAATTTTCAACTCATTTGTTAAATTTAGGAATTCTATCTTATACGTTTCTTCAGAGCCAGAATGTATAATGGCGTTATTGCAAGCTTCGCCCACTGCAAGTTTAATATCCTCGATAATCTCTACGTCAAATCCCATTTGATTGGCTATAAATGAAGCTGTAAGTCTGGCTATACTTACATATTCAGGTTTGCTAGGTAATGATAAATTAATTGCCTCTTTCATTTTTCATTCCACCTTTTCTTTTATCTGGAAATTACATTCTAATTCAATTTCCTTAGTTACGAATTGAAAATATTTTATCTAAGCCTGTTAATGAGAAAATTTTTAATATACTTGGTTTTAATTTTTCGAAATGGATGGTCTTGTCATTCACTTTTACATTTTTATAAAAACTGATGAGTACCCCTAATCCTGTACTGTCAATATACTCTAATTGCTCACATTTAAAAACAAAATCCACTTGTTTTTTTTCATTGAGTAGTAAAAGTTCTTCTTTTAACATAGATTTTGAATTAATATCGACTTCACCTATTAACTCTACTTCCCATAGTTTATCCAACTCATTGTAATTGGTATTCAATCTTAAAGACATGAATTTACCCCCTTTTTTTTCGTCAATTTCATTTGACAAAAGCGTTTATGAAAATATTATACACTATAATGCACTTAAATAATGCTAAAAGATTTGGAAATCATGATGATTTCCAAATCTTAATTATACTTTTACAACCTCTGGTTCTGATTCATCAGATTCTTCACGATCATCTATTTTAGCTATGGAAACCAATCGCGTTTCATCATCAACTTTCATAACACGAACACCAGAAGTAATACGACCAGTAACTGAAATTTCGTCGACTTTAATACGAATCAGTACGCCATTATCATTAATAATCATCAAATCATCTGTATCTTCTACGACGATGGCACCAACGAGTTGACCCGTTTTACTGTTTAAGTTGTAAGTGATAATACCCTTACCGCCTCTTGTTTGTTGTCTATATTCTTTAAGTGGTGTGCGTTTACCATATCCATTTTCAGAGACTACCAGTAACTTTGCATCTGGTTTAACCACTTCCATATCTATAACGATATCTGTGCTAGACAATCTTATGGCGCGAACACCTGTAGCCGTTCTGCCCATAGGTCTAACATCTTCTTCATAGAATCGAATCGACTTCCCTTGTTTTGTAATGACGATTAAATCATCAGTACCCGTCGTACGTTTAACGGAAATAAGCTCATCGCCATCATTTAAATTAATCGCAATTAAACCTGTTTTTCTAGAGGTGTCAAATTGATCCAGTGTCGTTTTCTTAATAACACCATGTTTCGTACAAAGTGTTAGGTAACCTTGATCAAAGTCTTTAATAGGTACCACTGCATTAACTTTCTCTTCACTTTCAAGTGGCAACAAGTTTACAATCGCAGAACCTTTAGAGATTCTAGAACCATCAGGAATCATATAGGCTTTCATGCGATAAACTTTACCAAAATTCGTAAAGAATAGTAAATAGTCATGTGTTGAAGTGGTGAAAATATGTTTAATAAAGTCTTCTTCTCTGGTAGACAGACCTGTTTTGCCTCGCCCACCTCTTTTTTGAGAGACATACTCATTTGTAGAAACGCGTTTAATATAACCTGCATGTGTGAGTGTAATAACCACTTCATCTTCTTCGATCATATCTTCATAATCAATTTCATCCGGATTAATACTAATTTCTGTACGACGTTCATCTCCATACGCTTTTTTAATACGTAAAAGATCCTCTTTGATAATATCAAGTAGCATCGACTCATTTTCAAGCAGCATGCTCAAATAATCGATGAGTTTTAATATTTCCTGATACTCATTTTCTATTTTTTCGCGCTCTAGACCTTGTAATCTTCTAAGACGCATATCAACGATGGCTTTTGCTTGAATTTCAGACAAATCAAAAGTTTCCATCAACAGTTGTTCAGCATTATTATATGCCGAACGAATGATGCGGATGATCTCATCGATGTTATCTATCGCGATTCTAAGTCCTTCTAAAATATGTGCACGATCTTTCGCCTTTTTCAAATCAAAAATAACACGACGTCTTTCAACCACTTTTTGATGTGCAAGATAAGCCGACAACATTTCATGAATATTCATAACTTTTGGCTCACCATCATGAAGTGCTAACATGATGATGCTATATGAAACTTGAAGTTGTGAATTTTTATAGAGTTGATTCAGTAAAATATTTGCATTAATGTCTCTTCTTAACTCAATGACAATGCGTATGCCATTTCTATTACTTTCATCCCTTAAATCCGTGATCCCGTCGATACGCTTGTTTTTAACAAGTTCTGCGATGCCTTCAATCAATTTTGATTTGTTCACTTGATAGGGAATTTCTGTGACGATGATACGACTTTTGCCGTTTTTCATTTCTTCAATTTCACTTTTAGAACGTAATATAACGCGACCACGACCTGTTCGATAAGCACGTTTTATGCCCTCAACGCCCATAATTTCAGCGCCCGTTGGGAAGTCTGGACCCTTGATACATTCCATAAGTTCGTAGACATCCGTTTCTGGATCGTCAATTAGTTTTATAACGCCATCTATAACTTCTCCGAGATTATGCGGTGGAATCGATGTCGCCATCCCAACGGCGATACCATTGGAACCATTCACTAAGAGATTCGGAAAGCGACTTGGTAAAACCACAGGCTCTTTTTCAGTCTCGTCAAAGTTTGGTGAAAAATCAACCGTATCTTTATCGATGTCTTTTAAGAGTTCCCCTGATAATCGCGTCATACGTGCTTCCGTGTAACGCATCGCTGCAGCGCCATCACCGTCTACTGAACCAAAGTTACCGTGTCCATCAACCAATAAATAGCGCAGTGAAAAATCTTGCGCAAAACGCACCATAGCGCCGTAAATAGATGAGTCACCATGCGGGTGATACTTACCCATAACTTCACCGACGATACGTGCAGACTTTCTGTGCTGTCTATCGTGTGTAAAATTCAGTTCACTCATCGCATAAAGAATTCTTCTGTGAACGGGTTTTAAACCATCTCTAACATCTGGTAAAGCACGGCTTACGATAACACTCATGGCATATTCAATGTATGATTTTTTCATTTCATCCATGACATCAACCATTAAGATCGTCTGATTTGTATTTAAAGTTTCATTGATATCATCTGAAGAATCTTCATATGATGTTTCAATTACATCATCATTTATGTTGTTTTGATCATCACTCAAAGCACTTTCCTCCTAATAGATATCAATATTTTTAACGTATTTTGCATTTGCTTCGATAAATTCTCTTCTTGGTTCAACTTTTTCACCCATAAGCGTAGAGAAAATTATGTCTGCCTCTATGGCATCATCAACGGTTATATTCATAATGGTTCTTACAGAAGGATCCATAGTCGTCGTCCAAAGTTGTTCAGCACTCATCTCACCAAGACCTTTATAACGTTGAATGGTTATGCCTTGTCTACCAATATCGTTAAGCAGTGTGTTTAATTCCTTATCAGAATATAAATAATAGATACTCTTACCTTTTTTCACTTTATAAAGCGGCGGCATAGCCACATAGACGTGTCCATGCTCGATTAAAGGACGCATAAATCTAAAAAAGAAAGTCAATAAGAGCGTTCTAATATGTGAACCATCGACGTCGGCATCGGTCATGATGAAAATTTTATCATATCTCAATTTAGTGAGATCAAACTCATCGCCTATCCCGCAACCAAACGCTGTAATAAGCGCTCTAATTTCCGTAGAACTAAATATTCTAGAAAAATTCGCTTTTTCAACGTTCATTATTTTACCTCTAAGTGGTAAAATCGCCTGAATATTTCTATCTCGGCCCAACTTAGCAGAACCACCTGCCGAATCCCCTTCGACGATGTATATTTCACATTTAGAAGGGTCTCTTTCAGAACAGTCAGCCAGTTTACCAGGTAAAGTCATGCCATCAAGTGCACCTTTACGACGCGTTAATTCTCTCGCTTTTCGTGCAGCTTCTCTCGCTTTTGCAGAAGTTACACATTTATCGATAATCACTTTTGCTTGATTTGGATTTTCTTCTAAGTAGCGATCCATCATTTCTGTCGCAGCCGATTCAACGATGCCTCTAATTTCACTGTTACCAAGTTTCGTCTTGGTTTGACCTTCAAATTGAGGTTCTTCAAGTTTAACTGAAACGATGGCCGTTATGCCTTCACGAACATCCTCACCTGTTAAATTCTCATCCTTTTCTTTGATGTGTCCTTTTTTTCTACCGTAATCATTTATAATACGCGTTAAGGCAGATCTAAAACCGATTAAGTGTGTGCCACCTTCATGCGTACTAATATTGTTTGCGAAAGTAAAAACATTTTCTGAGTAGCCATCTGTATATTGAAAGGCAATTTCTACTGTATTTGTGGCATTAATTTGCTCCGAGTAAACGACATCATCATGAATGGGATTACGATTTGCATTGAGATACTGAACAAATTCTTTAATACCACCTTCATAGAAAAATCTCGATCTTTTAGGCACATCCAAACGATTGTCAACAACGATGATTTCTATGCCTTTATTTAAAAATGCCAGTTCTCGAATTCTTGATTCTATGATGGTAAAATCATAATCAAGCGTTTCAAAAATTAGATGATCTGCCATAAAAGTCGTACGTGTTCCAGTCGATGCAACTTCATTGTTTTCACTAATAATGTGAAGGGGTTCTACCGTTGCACCTCTTTCAAAACCAATTCTGTAAAGATTGCCATTTCTCTTAACTTCAACGATAAATGTTTCTGATAATGCATTTACTACCGATGCACCAACGCCGTGAAGACCGCCAGAAACTTTATAACCGCCTCCGCCAAACTTACCACCTGCATGAAGGACTGTATGAATAACCTCAACTGCCGGCTTACCCATTTTTTGGTGCATATCAATCGGCATGCCTCTACCGTCATCTTCAACCACTATGACATTTCCAGGTTCAATACTTACCAATATTTTTTTACAATAACCAGCCAATGCTTCATCGATACTATTGTCAACAATTTCATAAACCAAGTGATGAAGGCCTCTGGAACTGGTTGAACCAATGTACATACCAGGTCTTTTACGAACGGCTTCTAACCCTTCTAAAACCTGTATCTGATCAGCATTATATGCTTGATTTGACATTAATAACCTCCTAATGGTTTAAAACACTACCATTTTTTATTTTTATAATTCTCGATGGTTTAATATAATCATCCAAGAGATTTTTCACATCAGTTGTTGTGATAATGGTTTGAACATCTTTTAAAGCATAGATTAAGTCTTTTTGACGGTTCACATCCAATTCACTCATAACATCATCTAAAAGTAAAATTGGATATTCTCCAACTTCATTTTTTATAATTTCAATTTCAGATAATTTTAAAGAAAGCGCTGCAGTTCGTTGTTGGCCTTGAGATCCAAATGATTTAATATTAATCGAATTGATACAAATATCAACATCATCTCTATGGGGGCCCACAGATGTGTAGCCTCTTTTAATATCAAGTTCCAAATTTTTACTTAATAGAAAAATTAACTCACTCTTTATTGTATCATAATTTTCAAGATTCTTCACAGAAGTTAAGTATTCTATTGTTAAATGTTCTTTATGATTTGTAATCTTTGAATGAATTTTAGCGCTAATTTCACCTAAATCATTTAAAAACTGCCTTCTTTTAACAACCAATCGAGCCCCTTTATCTGCCAATTGTTCATCCCATACCTCTATCATCTCTCTATACTCAGGTTTAAAGTATATTTTCTTTAACAGTTCATTTCTCTGCTCTAAAATGTTATTGTACGCAATAATATCTGCACAATATACGCGACTAATATGTGAAAGCTCTCTATTTATAAATTTTCTACGTTCCACGGGACTGTCTTTAATTAATTTCAAATCATCTGGATAGAATAAAATAATGTTTACAGTACCCAACAACTCAGAAATTCGCGTGATATTTACACCATTGATCAAAAATTCTTTTTTTGATTTTTGGCTAATGCGATACTCAATGACTTCTAAATAGCCATTGTCTTTTTCTATTTCCACTCTTACACTTGCAAACTCTTTATTAAAATTTACAAGATCGCTATCTTTATTTGTTCTAAAAGACTTACCAAATCCTGCAACGTAAATTGACTCAAGTAAATTCGTCTTGCCTTGAGCATTTTCACCGATGATAATATTGAGTTTTTTATCAAATGTCAGTTTAATTTGATCATAGTTTCTATAGTTCTTAATAACGATAGACTTAATTATCAAGGTTTTCCCCTCTTAAAATTTTAAGTTTATGCACTTCTGGTTCACCATTTTCAACAGGGAGTGTCACTTCTACCATATCATCGTATACTATTTTTTTACCGCGTTGTGTACAAAATGAGCCATTAACTTTCACACAACCTTCAGCGATTATAATTTTTGCCAGACCACCAGAATCAACAATTTCAGCAAACTTTAATAATTGATCTAATTTAATAAATTCTGTTTCAATAAATATTTTTTTCATAGGAAGCCTCCATGATGGTCCAACTTTTTATTTTGAAATTCTACAAGGCAATACGAGGTAGATATAGTTGTCATTATCCATAGGTTTAATAATACATGGACTCACATTGTTAACAAACTCTATTTTAATGTCTTCACTGTCTACAATTTTGAGTGCATCAATTAAGTATTTAGGATTAAAACCAATTTCTAAGTCTTGTCCTTCTAATTTAATATGCACTTTTTCAACGGAACTACCCATTTCAGAATTAGAAGTAATTTTGATAAAATCATCTTTCACTTCAAATTTAATGGCTACATTTTTATTTTCTCTTGCCATAAGAAAAGATCGATCAATAGCAGTTAGAAATGAATCGGTAGAAGTAATTGCTACAGATTTATGTTCTGTAGGTAGTATTTGATTATAATTGATAAATTCTCCAGCTAATAAACGCGAATAAACTTTCAAGTCACCAGTAGAGAAAAGGACTTGCTTATCGTCAAAAGAAATTCTCAAATCACCTTTACTATCATTTTGAGAGAGTAATTTATTGATTTCATTTAATGTTCTACCTGGAACAACCGCTTTTTTATTAAGGTCTGTTTTAATGATCGCCTTTTTTATAGCCATTCTAAAACCATCTATGGCTACCATGTTAAACTTACCATTTTCTATTTCTAATAAAGCACCTGTTAAGATGGGTCTTGATTCATCTTGAGAAATCGCAAAACTGGTTTGTCTAATCATATTTGCAAACAACTCTTTATCAATAAGAAATGAATTTTCTTGATCCATATTTGGAAGCTCAGGGTATTCATTACCAGGTAAACCGACTATTTTAAAATTAGAATCACCACATGTAATTTCAACCACATGATTTTCATTAATGTTAAATGTAATTTCTTCATTAGGTAATTTTCTAATGAGTTCTGAAAATAATCTAGCAGGTATAACGATGCTGCCTGTTTCAATAATCGTTGCTTCAACAGTTGTTTCAATACTTAAACTTAAGTCATTACCAATTAATTTTAATGATCCATTAGTGGCTTCAAAAAAGAGTCCAGAGAGTATAGGTAAAGTTGTTTTGCTTGAAACTGCTTTAGAGACCATGTTAATCGCATTTGACAAAATATTTTGCTGGCATTTGAATTTCATAATGGATCCTCCCTCGTATAAATAATATATAAAATAATATATAAACAAAAACAGTAATAGTAGTAGGCGCTGTTGATTTGTGGAAAACAACTCATAGGCCTTATAAAGACACAAAAAAGTATTAAAAAAATCTGTTGATGAAAGTCGTTAAAAACAACAAGTTATACACAGTGGATAAAGTATCGATTCAATTAAAGTTATCAACAATCATTTTATAAACATAATAACACTATTCACCTTTAATATCTTTAATCATGCTGTCTATTTTGTTTTTTAGATCAAAATCAGAAACGAGTTCCGTACTAATTTTTTCACATGCATGTATTACGGTGGTATGATCCCTACCGCCAAATTCTTCTCCTATTTTAGGCAACGATAAGTCTGTGAGTTCTCTTGCAATATACATGGCTATTTGTCTTGGATATGCTATTTGTCTGGTTCTTTTTTTAGATTCAAAATCTTCTATCTTCATATTAAAGTACTCTGCTACAGTCGCTTTAATAAAATCAACATCAATTTTTCTCACACGTGTTGTAGATATAATATCTTTGAGCGCTTCATTTGTAAGTGATATATCCACTTCTCTTTTGGTTAGTGTAGAATAAGCAACCACTCTATTTAGAGCACCTTCAAGTTCTCTTATGTTGGATTTGATTTTAGTCGCTATAAATTCAAAAACTTCTCCAGGTATGTCTATGCGATCTCTTTCTGATTTTTTCTTTAATATAGCGATACGTGTTTCATAATCTGGTGGTTGAATATCTGTTATAAGTCCCCATTCAAATCTTGAACGTAATCTGTCTTCAAGTGTTGGAATTTCTTTAGGTGGGCGATCTGATGATACGATGATTTGCTTATTTGCTTCATATAATGCATTAAAAGTATGGAAGAATTCTTCTTGTGTTCTTTCTTTACCGGCAATAAATTGAATATCATCCACTAAGAGAACATCGACGGTTCTGTATTTATTTCTAAACGCTTCATTTTTATCATCTTTAATGGAGTTGATCAGTTCATTCGTGAACTTTTCACTTGAGACATAGAAGACTTTAGAATTTTTATTTTGTGAGAGTATATAATGACCAATGGCATGCATTAAGTGTGTTTTGCCTAGTCCAACGCCACCATAAATAAAAAGTGGGTTGTATGATTTTGCTGGTGACTCTGCAACAGCTAGTGAAGCCGCATGTGCAAAGCGATTACTATTACCAACGACAAACTCATTAAACACATATCGAGGATTCAAATTGTTTGTTTCAAATAAATCTGTATTAGATGTATCTTTAGATTGATTTAAGTCCAATGTGTTTTCTTCAGGAATAATGTATTTAATGATAAAATCAGTGTTCGTAACAAATTTTACGGTGGTTTTGATTAAATCATTGTATCTGTTTTCTAATATGTTTCGATTTAAGTTGCCTGAAGTTTGAAGGATAATCGTATTGCCTTCGATTGCTATAGGTACGATATTCTCGATCCAAGTACTATAACTTAAAGGCATCAGTTCATTTTTCATGTTCTGTCGTGCTTCTTCCCAAATTTCTAATAAGCGATTATCCATGCGTTATCCTCCTAAATATTATGATTATCAACAGTTTAAAGAGATAGGCTGTTGATAAAGTATGACATATTTCTGATGTTTTTTAAAATTAAAACAGTTACTAAAAATGTGGATAAAAAATGTTAAAATATAGTTATCAACAGAAAAGGGGTTGATTTATCAACAGTATACACAGTTAGATAATCAAAAAGTCAAAAAAAAATGACAAACAATCAACAATCACGAGTTATCCACAAATTTTTACTAACACGTTGTCTAAATTGTGAGTACAAATTATTTTAACAAATTTCAAGCCACTTTTCAAACTTATCCACAAAAAAGAATATAATATATTTTTGTGGATAAAATTTTACATAAGATTAAAATTTAAAATATGTGGATGATTGTGTTTTTTTATTCAAATTTCTGTGTATGAAATGTTTATAACTACTAAATAAGTCTTTTTTATATTTCTTCCTTACTATATATAGTATGATGGACAATTTGTAGATCAAAAAAACCTTTGTTTCTTTAAACTTGACAGAGATAAAGGTTCAAGTTATAATGTTTTAGCGGACTTATGAAAAAAAATATGTTTATATATATGTATATGTAAAGTTTAAGGAGGTGTCTGGAATGAAAAGAACTTATCAACCTAAAAAGAGACAGAGAAAAGTTGAACACGGTTTTCGCAAAAGAATGAAAACAAGTGCAGGCAGAAATGTCATTAAAGCAAGAAGAAGAAAAGGTAGAAAAAAATTATCTGCTTAATGGATTAAAAGACCGCAGTCAGTGGTCTTTTTTTGTAATTAGCATAATGGAGGCATGATGACTTTTGAAAGTTTAAAGAAACCTTCAGAGTTTTCCAAAGTCTATAAGCGTGGAAAATCATTTGCCGATAAGAACATTGTTGTTTATTATCTACCCAATCAGTTGGGGGTAACACGCATTGGATTTTCTATTAGTAAAAAAGTAGGAAATAGCGTCGTAAGAAATAGAGTCAGAAGGCGGATTAGAGAGTCATTCAGGTTGAATTTTAGCGGTTTTGGTGGGTATGATTTGATTTTTGTAGCGCGCGTGCGCTCAAATCAAGCAGATTATAACGAATTGACAAAATCTTTAAAATACATATTTAGAAAGATATCTCTATAGTTATTTTTTTGGAAAGTGTATTTTATGAAGAGTGTGTTGATTTTGATAATAAGAGTTTATCAAAAATATATTTCACCTATATTGGGTAGCAATTGTAGGTTTCATCCTACCTGTTCTCAATATGCAATTTTGGCGATTGAAAAGTATGGTGCGATAAAAGGATCTCGTTTAAGTATAAAGCGTATTCTTAAATGTCATCCCTTTCATCCAGGTGGATACGACCCATTAGAGTAGAATTAGGAGGGTATTAAAGTTGGCTATATTTGCACAAATTTTCGGGTACTTATTAGGTTTAATTTATACGATTGTAAATGATTATGGTATAGCGATTATTTTATTTACATTGATAACTAAGTTGTTATTAATGCCTTTTACAATTAAACAAATGCGTTCTTCAAAAGCGATGGCTGTTATTCAACCAAAAATGAAGGAAATACAAGAAAAATATAAAGACAATAAAGAAAAGCAAAATCAAATGCTTGTTGAACTATATAAGGAACATAAGTATAATCCTTTAAGTGGTTGTTTACCTCTTTTAATTCAGTTCCCTATTATCATCGGTCTTTTTACGGCATTAAGAGAACCAGGTACCTATGTGTTTATCGACAATCCAGATTTATTAGTAAGTGCAACACAAGATACTTTTCTATGGATTAAGAACCTTTCTTTACCTGATTTAATGGGTAATGTCGTTTCTTCAGGTCCTGATTGGTTTGTAGGTTTACCAGGTATCATGCCTATTTTGTCGGCTGCTTTAACTTATGTACAAATGTCTTCTATGAATGCGACTACGCCATCTAGTGATAATAAGGCGATGAACAGTCAAATGAAAATTATGCAAACGATATTTCCAGTAATGATTCTTTTCTGGGGTACATCATTGTCTGCGGGTTTAATATTGTATTGGACCGTAGGTAGTATTTTCCAAATTGTTCAGCAACGTATTATGAATGCGCCAGCTAAGGGGGATGCGAAATAATGAAATTTGTTGAGAAATCCGGAAAAAGTGTTGAAGAAGCACTTCGTTTAGCACTTATTGAGCTTGAAGTAACACGCGAGCAAGTTGAAATAGAAATTCTTGAAGAAGGTTCAAAAGGTTTTTTGGGTTTAGGTGCAAAAGAAACACGTATTAAAGTGTCTAAGAAAAACACTTCAACTGATGTTGCACAAAACTTCTTAGGACAGTTGTTAAAAGAGATGCACATAAAAGCGGATATCGAATGTGAGCAAGTTGAAGAAACATTAAATATCAACATGATTGGCGAAGATATGGCTATTTTAATAGGTAAAAGAGGTCAAACTTTAGATTCTTTACAGTATTTAGTGAGTTTGGTTGTAAATAAAGACAGAGAAAGTTATTTAAGAGTTATTTTAGATACTGAAAATTATCGTGCAAAGCGAAAAGAAACGCTTGAATCACTTGCAGATAAATTAGCGCTTAAAGTAAAAAAATCTAGAAAAAATGTAATTCTTGAACCAATGAATCCATATGAAAGAAGAATTATTCACTCAACACTTCAGAATAATCCAAATGTAAGCACTAAATCTGAAGGTGATGAACCTTATAGAAAAGTAGTGATTTACTATGACTATAAAAAGAATAAAGTGAACTAATCCTAATAACCCAGTTAAACACTGGGTTATATTTTAATTTACAGGAGAAGTAAAATGTTAGTTGATACAATAGTTGCAATTTCAACACCTATAGGTGAAGGTGCGATAGGTATTATAAGAATGAGTGGGCCTGAGGCCTTTCATATAATAGATCAAATATTCGTATCCCCTACCCATACACCTTTAAAAAATAGGGTTTTAACTTATGGGCATATAATAGAAGACCATCAAGTAATCGATGAAGTCATGGTCGTAAAAATGCACGCGCCATCAACATATACATGTGAAGATGTGGTAGAAATTAATTGTCATGGTGGCATTATACCACTTAGAGAAATACTCTCGCGCATTCAAAGAAAAGGTGCAAGAATGGCAGAGCGTGGAGAATTCACACAGCGCGCATTTTTAAATGGAAGAATAGATTTAACACAAGCTGAATCTGTAATGGATTTAATCTCTGCTAAAA
The DNA here is from genome assembly GCA_927417275.1 of uncultured Clostridia bacterium. Classification (GTDB taxonomy): domain Bacteria; phylum Bacillota; class Clostridia; order Peptostreptococcales; family Acidaminobacteraceae; genus Fusibacter_C. The sequence continues at coordinate 28,147 of CAKMJV010000002.1, read as the reverse complement.
CGAAAAAAGGGTTTGATATTGCCTTAAATCAATTAGAAGGTCATCTTTCTAAACGGGTTAAACAGGCTAGAATGGATATGATGGCTTTGATGGCTTTTATTGAAGTTGGCATCGATTACCCAGAAGAAGATATAGAAGATATATCATATGAAGAGATAAGTGATCGCTTAAGTCAGGTTGAAGTTTTTTTAAGTGGTTTACTTGAAAATGCTGAAAATGGTAGAATACTAAGAGAAGGTTTAAAAACGGCGATTGTTGGAAAACCGAATGTAGGGAAATCAAGTTTGATGAACGCCTTATTAAAAGATGCGCGTGCGATCGTAACTGAAATTGCAGGTACTACCAGAGATTTAATTGAGGAATTTATGAATATTGGCGGTATACCTATTAAATTGGTGGATACTGCTGGTATCAGAGATACAGAAGATGTCGTTGAAAAAATTGGCGTCGAGCGTTCAAAAATCGCTTTTAATGAAGCTGACTTAATTATTTTTATGTTGAATGCAGCAGAAGCATTGTCAGAAGAAGATTTATTGATTATGGATCTCGTAAAGGATAAACATGCTATTGTAATCGTAAATAAAACAGATTTAGAGCAGAAAATAGATTATTCAAAGATTGAGATGTTACTCCACGATAAACGGATTATTAGAACATCCATAGAACGTGACACAGGTATTTCTGATGTTGAAAAAGCGATTTCAGAGATGGTGCTTACGCAGCAAGTTGGTGTCAGTGAAAATGAAATAATCAGCAATTCACGTCATATTCATTTGCTAGAAGCGGCTTTAAAAAATGTGAAAGATGCAAAAAAAGCCACTCAAACGCGATTGCCCTATGATTTTATAGAAGTAGATATTAAGGATGCTATTTTAAATCTCGGTAAAATTACAGGTGAATCTGTTGAAAGTGATTTATTAAATAGTATATTTAGCAATTTTTGCTTAGGAAAATAAGGAGTATATAATGGTAAGAACCTATGATGCTGGCAACTATGACTGTATAGTTGTTGGCGCAGGACATGCAGGATGTGAAGCCGCACTGGCCAGTGCACGAATGGGTGTAAAAACGCTGGTACTTTCTATAAATTTAGATTCAATTGCGATGATGCCTTGTAATCCGTCTATTGGTGGAACAGGAAAAGGGCATCTAGTAAAAGAAATTGATGCTTTAGGTGGTGAAATGGGCTTAAACATCGATCGTTCATTTTTGCAAAGTAAAATGCTCAATAGCAGTAAAGGCCCTGCAGTTCATTCTTTACGTGCACAAGCAGATAAAAATAAGTATCATACCGAAATGAAGCGCGTTATGGAGAACACGGAGCATTTGCATGTAAAGCAGGCTGAAGTTTCTCAAATTGTAATAGAAGATGGAAAACTCAAAGGTGTTATCACACAAACAGGTAGTTATTATAAAAGTAATGTTATCGTGTTAGCAACAGGAACGTATTTAGGAAGCACGATTTTTATAGGAGATGCTTTAATTCAAAGCGGTCCAAATGGCCTCGCTGCTTCATACGACTTGGTTAAAGATCTAAAAAAGCACGATATTGAACTTAGAAGATTTAAAACGGGTACGCCTGCACGTATAGATGGTCGAACTTTAAATTATGATGAAATGGAAATTCAATGGGGAGACAAAGCATACGAATTGTTTTCATTTATGAATGATCATGTTGAACTGGACGAAATGCCGTGTTGGTTAACATATACGAATCAAGAAACACATGATGTTATATTAAATAATTTAGATCGTTCTGGTCTTTTTACAGGAACGATAGAAGGAACGGGTCCACGGTATTGTCCTTCTATTGAAACAAAACTCTTGCGATTCACAGATAAACCAAGACATCAATTGTTTATAGAGCCTGAAGGGCGTGATACAAATGAAATGTATGTTCAAGGTATGTCTACGAGTATGTCTGAGGATGTTCAACTTGCTTTTATGCGAACGATTCCTGGGTTAAGAAACTGTGAAATTATGAGACCTGCTTATGCCATTGAGTATGATTGTATTAACCCGCTTGATTTGTCGTTATCATTAGAGTTTAAGGAAATCGAAGGCTTGTTTTCTGCAGGTCAATTTAATGGTACTTCTGGTTATGAAGAAGCTGCTGCGCAAGGACTTATAGCTGGGATTAATGCTGCTTTAAAAGTAAAAGGTCAATCGCCATTTATATTGGACCGATCTGAAGCATACATTGGTGTTTTAATTGATGACCTTGTCACTAAAGGAACAGATGAGCCATATAGGATGATGACCTCTCGTTCTGAGTATCGATTACTTTTGCGACAAGACAATGCAGATTTAAGACTTACACAAAAAGGTTACGATATAGGATTGGTTAAGGATTCACGTTATAGTAAGTTTACGCGAAAACTGCAAATGATTGAAGAAGAACTTATGCGTGTTTCAAAAGTTACACTAAAAGCGACAGACTTAAATCCTATTTTTGAAGCCATGGGTATTCCGGTGGTTACTCAAGGATTTAAAATTATAGATTTGTTAAAGCGACCAGAAATTTTTTATAAGCATTTAGAATCCATTGACGTGAATAGACCGAGTGATCTAACCATAGATGTCATTAAGCAAGTCGAAGTATCTTTAAAATATGAGGGATATATTAAGAAGCAACTTCAACAAGTTGAAAAGTTTAAGTCACTTGAGGAAAAAAAGTTGCCTGAGGGTATTGATTATTCCTCAATTGATGGTTTAAGGTTGGAGGCAAGACAAAAACTAGATGCAATTAAACCCACTTCTATCGGGCAAGCTTCTAGAATTTCAGGTGTTTCACCAGCAGATATATCTGTTCTTTTGGTGTATATTGAACAGTTTAGAAGAAGGGGAAATTAAGTATGAAGCAGTATTTTGATGAAATTGGTATAAATGTAACACCGCATCAATTAGAGCAGCTTGAATTGTTTTATAATCTGCTTATTCAAGAGAATGAAAAATACAATTTAACAGCAATTACCGACAAAACAGAAGTTTATATTAAACATTTTATTGATTCGATGATTATCAGTAAACTGGACTTACCTTATGAGCACAAGCGCTTTATAGATATTGGTACTGGCGCGGGATTTCCTGCAATACCATTAAAAGTGATGTATCCAAGTATAGAGATTACTGGCCTTGATGCCTTAAATAAGCGTATTGGATTTATTGAACGTGCTTGTCGAGAAATTAATGTAGACGCAATGCATTTAATTCATGGCCGTGCAGAAGATTTTGGACAAGACATTAAGTATAGAGAAAAGTACGATTATGCCGTTTCACGTGCTGTAGCTGAATTGCGACTTTTATTAGAGTTTGTGATGCCCTTTGTAAAAGTGGGTGGACATTTTCTTGCTTATAAAAGTTTAAAGACAAAAACAGAATTAGACGATGCGAATAGATCGTTATTGCTGATGCAATCTAAACTTGTTGATATGGTAACATTCGATTTACCAGGTAATTTTGGTAAACGAGAAATAATGATTATAGAAAAAATTGGAAAAATTGACAAAAAATATCCAAGAAAACCTGGTGTGCCCAAAAAGTCTCCTTTATAGGCTTGCAATTCCTTTGTTTATATAAGCATTATAAAGTATAATATAGTATAGGCTATACAGGAGGTTCTATGAGTAAGTCAATTGCTATATTCAATCAAAAGGGTGGCGTAGGAAAAACCACTACAGCTGTTAACTTTGGTGCTGCTTTAGCAGATCAAGGAAAAAAAGTGTTGCTAGTGGATAATGATCCGCAAGGAAACCTTACCAGTGGTGTAGGCATAGATAAGTCTTCTCTACAGTCGACCATATACAATGTGTTAATTAATGAAGTAGATATAGAGGACTGTTTACTGCATACTCAGTTTGAAAATCTCGATATAATACCTGGGAGTGTCGAACTCGCAGGTGCGGAAATCGAACTTATAGAGTTTGAGTCACGTGAGTTTTTATTAAAAAAGCAATTAGACCGTATTAAGAATAACTATGATTACGTTATCGTAGATTGTCCCCCTTCATTGGGACTTCTGACGATTAATGCGCTGGTTGCAGTAGATAGCATTCTAATTCCCATTCAATGTGAGTATTATGCACTTGAGGGTGTTGGACACTTAGTAAATACTTATAATCTGGTAAAAAAGAGTATTAATCCTCAATTAGAAATTCAAGGTGTTTTGTTAAGTATGTTTGATGGCCGTACGAACCTGTCTATACAAGTTGTTGATGAAGTTAAAAAGCATTTTAAACAGTTGGTATATACCACCATTGTCCCAAGAAATATACGTTTAGCAGAGGCACCAAGTTTCGGACTTCCGATAATTCACTATGATCGTAAATCAAAAGGTGCTGAAGCATATGTTGATTTGGTAGAAGAATTTTTGGAGCGCGAGGAGGACTTAGATGAGTATTAAGAAGACGGGTTTAGGTAAAGGTTTGGGGGCATTAATACCAAATGAATCCATGCAAGCCTTTGAAAATAAGATTTCTGAGCATGGTGAGTTAATTCATGAAATTGATATGAATTTAATTATGCCCAACAAAGATCAGCCTAGAAAGAACTTTGATAGTGAAAAAATAGAAACCCTTGCCCATTCTATTTCTGATCACGGTTTGTTGCAACCCATCGTACTAAAAAAAATAGGCAGTTATTTTGAAATCATTGCAGGTGAGAGAAGATGGCGTGCTTATAAGCACTTAGGATATAAGAAAATTGCTTCTATTATAAAAGATGTGGATGAATCTACGATTGCGCAACTCGCTTTAATTGAGAACTTACAAAGAGAAGATTTGAATCCAATAGAAGAAGCAATGGCGTATCATCATCTGATTGAATTATATAAAATCACTCAAGAGCAAATGAGTCGAATTGCTGGTAAATCCAGAACGTATATTACAAATACGATGCGTTTATTAAAGTTAGAAACCACGATTCAAGAAGCGATTTCTGAATCTGTTATATCAAATGGTCATGGACGTGCTTTGTTGGGGATTGCATCAGAGAAAAACCGAAGAATAGCGTTCGACAAAGTCGTTAAAGAGGGTTTAAGTGTAAGAGCAACCGAGGACCTTGTAAAGAATTTTGATTCTATATTTAAAGAACCTGTTAGCCGAGTTAAACCAAAAAAGCCAGTTGAAATCGTATCACTTGAAGACGAATTGTCTGTTACAATAGGCACTAAAGTTTCAATTAAAGAAAACAAAGGCAGAGGAAAAATTCTCATCGATTTTTATGATCAAGATGATTTAAATCGAATTATCGATATCATTTTCAAGTAATGTTTCACGTGAAACATTACTTGAAAATGATATCGATAATTCGATTTAAATCATCTTGATCATAAAAATCGATGAGAATTTTTCCTCTGCCTTTGTTTTCTTTAATTGAAACTTTAGTGCCTATTGTAACAGACAATTCGTCTTCAAGTGATACGATTTCAACTGGCTTTTTTGGTTTAACTCGGCTAACAGGTTCTTTAAATATAGAATCAAAATTCTTTACAAGGTCCTCGGTTGCTCTTACACTTAAACCCTCTTTAACGACTTTGTCGAACGCTATTCTTCGGTTTTTCTCTGATGCAATCCCCAACAAAGCACGTCCATGACCATTTGATATAACAGATTCAGAAATCGCTTCTTGAATCGTGGTTTCTAACTTTAATAAACGCATCGTATTTGTAATATACGTTCTGGATTTACCAGCAATTCGACTCATTTGCTCTTGAGTGATTTTATATAATTCAATCAGATGATGATACGCCATTGCTTCTTCTATTGGATTCAAATCTTCTCTTTGTAAGTTCTCAATTAAAGCGAGTTGCGCAATCGTAGATTCATCCACATCTTTTATAATAGAAGCAATTTTCTTATATCCTAAGTGCTTATAAGCACGCCATCTTCTCTCACCTGCAATGATTTCAAAATAACTGCCTATTTTTTTTAGTACGATGGGTTGCAACAAACCGTGATCAGAAATAGAATGGGCAAGGGTTTCTATTTTTTCACTATCAAAGTTCTTTCTAGGCTGATCTTTGTTGGGCATAATTAAATTCATATCAATTTCATGAATTAACTCACCATGCTCAGAAATCTTATTTTCAAAGGCTTGCATGGATTCATTTGGTATTAATGCCCCCAAACCTTTACCTAAACCCGTCTTCTTAATACTCATCTAAGTCCTCCTCGCGCTCCAAAAATTCTTCTACCAAATCAACATATGCTTCAGCACCTTTTGATTTACGATCATAGTGAATTATCGGAAGTCCGAAACTTGGTGCCTCTGCTAAACGTATATTTCTTGGGACAATGGTGGTATATACCAACTGTTTAAAATGCTTTTTAACTTCATCAACAACTTGTATAGACAGGTTCGTACGGCCATCAAACATACTTAACAAAACACCTTGAATTTCTAATTGAGGATTAATACTCTTTTTTACCAGATTATAAGTATTTACTAAGTGTCCAACACCCTCAAGTGCATAATACTCACATTGAATGGGAATTAGAATGCTATCTACTGCAACCAGCGCATTAATCGTCAGAAGTCCCAATGAAGGGGGACAATCTACGATAACGTAATCATAGTTATTCTTAATACGGTCTAATTGCTTTTTTAATAAAAACTCACGTGACTCAAACTCTATAAGTTCGATTTCCGCACCTGCGAGTTCGACACTCCCAGGTATTATATCGAGATTTTCAAACTGAGTATGCAGTAAACAGTCCTCTATATCTACTTCATTAATTAACACATTGTATATGGTCGACTGTAGAGAAGACTTATCTATGCCTACACCACTGGTAAGGTTTCCTTGCGGATCATTATCCACTAGCAACACTTTTTTTCCTTGATCTGCTAAAGCAGCACCAAAGTTAACAGCTGTAGTGGTTTTTCCTACGCCACCCTTTTGATTGAATATAGCAATTGACTTACTCATAGAACCTCCTGTATAGCCTATACTATATTATACTTTATAATGCTTATATAAACAAAGGAATTGCAAGCCTATAAAGGAGACTTTTTGGGCACACCAGGTTTTCTTGGATATTTTTTGTCAATTTTTCCAATTTTTTCTATAATCATTATTTCTCGTTTACCAAAATTACCTGGTAAATCGAATGTTACCATATCAACAAGTTTAGATTGCATCAGCAATAACGATCTATTCGCATCGTCTAATTCTGTTTTTGTCTTTAAACTTTTATAAGCAAGAAAATGTCCACCCACTTTTACAAAGGGCATCACAAACTCTAATAAAAGTCGCAATTCAGCTACAGCACGTGAAACGGCATAATCGTACTTTTCTCTATACTTAATGTCTTGTCCAAAATCTTCTGCACGGCCATGAATTAAATGCATTGCGTCTACATTAATTTCTCGACAAGCACGTTCAATAAATCCAATACGCTTATTTAAGGCATCAAGGCCAGTAATCTCTATACTTGGATACATCACTTTTAATGGTATTGCAGGAAATCCCGCGCCAGTACCAATATCTATAAAGCGCTTGTGCTCATAAGGTAAGTCCAGTTTACTGATAATCATCGAATCAATAAAATGTTTAATATAAACTTCTGTTTTGTCGGTAATTGCTGTTAAATTGTATTTTTCATTCTCTTGAATAAGCAGATTATAAAACAATTCAAGCTGCTCTAATTGATGCGGTGTTACATTTATACCAATTTCATCAAAATACTGCTTCATACTTAATTTCCCCTTCTTCTAAACTGTTCAATATACACCAAAAGAACAGATATATCTGCTGGTGAAACACCTGAAATTCTAGAAGCTTGCCCGATAGAAGTGGGTTTAATTGCATCTAGTTTTTGTCTTGCCTCCAACCTTAAACCATCAATTGAGGAATAATCAATACCCTCAGGCAACTTTTTTTCCTCAAGTGACTTAAACTTTTCAACTTGTTGAAGTTGCTTCTTAATATATCCCTCATATTTTAAAGATACTTCGACTTGCTTAATGACATCTATGGTTAGATCACTCGGTCTATTCACGTCAATGGATTCTAAATGCTTATAAAAAATTTCTGGTCGCTTTAACAAATCTATAATTTTAAATCCTTGAGTAACCACCGGAATACCCATGGCTTCAAAAATAGGATTTAAGTCTGTCGCTTTTAGTGTAACTTTTGAAACACGCATAAGTTCTTCTTCAATCATTTGCAGTTTTCGCGTAAACTTACTATAACGTGAATCCTTAACCAATCCTATATCGTAACCTTTTTGTGTAAGTCTTAAATCTGCATTGTCTTGTCGCAAAAGTAATCGATACTCAGAACGAGAGGTCATCATCCTATATGGCTCATCTGTTCCTTTAGTGACAAGGTCATCAATTAAAACACCAATGTATGCTTCAGATCGGTCCAATATAAATGGCGATTGACCTTTTACTTTTAAAGCAGCATTAATCCCAGCTATAAGTCCTTGCGCAGCAGCTTCTTCATAACCAGAAGTACCATTAAATTGACCTGCAGAAAACAAGCCTTCGATTTCCTTAAACTCTAATGATAACGACAAATCAAGCGGGTTAATACAATCATACTCAATGGCATAAGCAGGTCTCATAATTTCACAGTTTCTTAACCCAGGAATCGTTCGCATAAAAGCAAGTTGAACATCCTCAGACATACTCGTAGACATACCTTGAACATACATTTCATTTGTATCACGCCCTTCAGGCTCTATAAACAATTGATGTCTTGGTTTATCTGTGAATCGCAAGAGTTTTGTTTCAATAGAAGGACAATACCGTGGACCCGTTCCTTCTATCGTTCCTGTAAAAAGACCAGAACGATCTAAATTATTTAATATAACATCATGTGTTTCTTGATTCGTATATGTTAACCAACACGGCATTTCGTCCAGTTCAACATGATCATTCATAAATGAAAACAATTCGTATGCTTTGTCTCCCCATTGAATTTCCATTTCATCATAATTTAAAGTTCGACCATCTATACGTGCAGGCGTACCCGTTTTAAATCTTCTAAGTTCAATATCGTGCTTTTTTAGATCTTTAACCAAGTCGTATGAAGCAGCGAGGCCATTTGGACCGCTTTGAATTAAAGCATCTCCTATAAAAATCGTGCTTCCTAAATACGTTCCTGTTGCTAACACGATAACATTACTTTTATAATAACTACCTGTTTGTGTGATAACACCTTTGAGTTTTCCATCTTCTATTACAATTTGAGAAACTTCAGCCTGCTTTACATGCAAATGCTCCGTGTTCTCCATAACGCGCTTCATTTCGGTATGATACTTATTTTTATCTGCTTGTGCACGTAAAGAATGAACTGCAGGGCCTTTACTGCTATTGAGCATTTTACTTTGCAAAAATGAACGATCGATGTTTAAGCCCATTTCACCACCTAAAGCATCAATTTCTTTTACTAGATGCCCTTTTCCTGTTCCACCAATAGACGGATTACAAGGCATCATCGCAATTGAATCTAAATTTATAGAAAGTACCAGCGTTTTTACACCCATTCGTGCACTGGCCAGTGCGGCTTCACATCCTGCATGTCCTGCGCCAACAACTATACAGTCATAGTTGCCAGCATCATAGGTTCTTACCATTATATACTCCTTATTTTCCTAAGCAAAAATTGCTAAATATACTATTTAATAAATCACTTTCAACAGATTCACCTGTAATTTTACCGAGATTTAAAATAGCATCCTTAATATCTACTTCTATAAAATCATAGGGCAATCGCGTTTGAGTGGCTTTTTTTGCATCTTTCACATTTTTTAAAGCCGCTTCTAGCAAATGAATATGACGTGAATTGCTGATTATTTCATTTTCACTGACACCAACTTGCTGCGTAAGCACCATCTCTGAAATCGCTTTTTCAACATCAGAAATACCTGTGTCACGTTCTATGGATGTTCTAATAATCCGTTTATCGTGGAGTAACATCTCAATCTTTGAATAATCTATTTTCTGCTCTAAATCTGTTTTATTTACGATTACAATAGCATGTTTATCCTTTACGAGATCCATAATCAATAAATCTTCTTCTGACAATGCTTCTGCTGCATTCAACATAAAAATAATTAAGTCAGCTTCATTAAAAGCGATTTTTGAACGCTCGACGCCAATTTTTTCAACGACATCTTCTGTATCTCTGATACCAGCAGTATCCACCAATTTAATAGGTATACCGCCAATATTCATAAATTCCTCAATTAAATCTCTGGTAGTACCTGCAATTTCAGTTACGATCGCACGCGCATCTTTTAATAAGGCGTTCATCAAACTTGATTTCCCTACATTCGGTTTTCCAACAATCGCCGTTTTTAAACCTTCTCTTAGTATTCTACCATTTTCAGCATTTTCAAGTAAACCACTTAAAAAAACTTCAACCTGACTTAAGCGATCACTTATCTCTTCATATGATATATCTTCTATATCTTCTTCTGGGTAATCGATGCCAACTTCAATAAAAGCCATCAAAGCCATCATATCCATTCTAGCCTGTTTAACCCGTTTAGAAAGATGACCTTCTAATTGATTTAAGGCAATATCAAACCCTTTTTTCGTTTTAGCAGAGATTAAATCCATTACAGATTCAGCTTGTGTTAAATCTATTCTTCCATTTAAAAATGCGCGCTGTGTGAATTCTCCACGCTCTGCCATTCTTGCACCTTTTCTTTGAATGCGCGAGAGTATTTCTCTAAGTGGTATAATGCCACCATGACAATTAATTTCTACCACATCTTCACATGTATATGTTGATGGCGCGTGCATTTTTACGACCATGACTTCATCGATTACTTGATGGTCTTCTATTATATGCCCATAAGTTAAAACCCTATTTTTTAAAGGTGTATGGGTAGGGGATACGAATATTTGATCTATTATATGAAAGGCCTCAGGCCCACTCATTCTTATAATACCTATCGCACCTTCACCTATAGGTGTTGAAATTGCAACTATTGTATCAACTAACATTTTACTTCTCCTGTAAATTAAAATATAACCCAGTGTTTAACTGGGTTATTAGGATTAGTTCACTTTATTCTTTTTATAGTCATAGTAAATCACTACTTTTCTATAAGGTTCATCACCTTCAGATTTAGTGCTTACATTTGGATTATTCTGAAGTGTTGAGTGAATAATTCTTCTTTCATATGGATTCATTGGTTCAAGAATTACATTTTTTCTAGATTTTTTTACTTTAAGCGCTAATTTATCTGCAAGTGATTCAAGCGTTTCTTTTCGCTTTGCACGATAATTTTCAGTATCTAAAATAACTCTTAAATAACTTTCTCTGTCTTTATTTACAACCAAACTCACTAAATACTGTAAAGAATCTAAAGTTTGACCTCTTTTACCTATTAAAATAGCCATATCTTCGCCAATCATGTTGATATTTAATGTTTCTTCAACTTGCTCACATTCGATATCCGCTTTTATGTGCATCTCTTTTAACAACTGTCCTAAGAAGTTTTGTGCAACATCAGTTGAAGTGTTTTTCTTAGACACTTTAATACGTGTTTCTTTTGCACCTAAACCCAAAAAACCTTTTGAACCTTCTTCAAGAATTTCTATTTCAACTTGCTCGCGTGTTACTTCAAGCTCAATAAGTGCTAAACGAAGTGCTTCTTCAACACTTTTTCCGGATTTCTCAACAAATTTCATTATTTCGCATCCCCCTTAGCTGGCGCATTCATAATACGTTGCTGAACAATTTGGAAAATACTACCTACGGTCCAATACAATATTAAACCCGCAGACAATGATGTACCCCAGAAAAGAATCATTACTGGAAATATCGTTTGCATAATTTTCATTTGACTGTTCATCGCCTTATTATCACTAGATGGCGTAGTCGCATTCATAGAAGACATTTGTACATAAGTTAAAGCAGCCGACAAAATAGGCATGATACCTGGTAAACCTACAAACCAATCAGGACCTGAAGAAACGACATTACCCATTAAATCAGGTAAAGAAAGGTTCTTAATCCATAGAAAAGTATCTTGTGTTGCACTTACTAATAAATCTGGATTGTCGATAAACACATAGGTACCTGGTTCTCTTAATGCCGTAAAAAGACCGATGATAATAGGGAACTGAATTAAAAGAGGTAAACAACCACTTAAAGGATTATACTTATGTTCCTTATATAGTTCAACAAGCATTTGATTTTGCTTTTCTTTATTGTCTTTATATTTTTCTTGTATTTCCTTCATTTTTGGTTGAATAACAGCCATCGCTTTTGAAGAACGCATTTGTTTAATTGTAAAAGGCATTAATAACAACTTAGTTATCAATGTAAATAAAATAATCGCTATACCATAATCATTTACAATCGTATAAATTAAACCTAATAAGTACCCGAAAATTTGTGCAAATATAGCCAACTTTAATACCCTCCTAATTCTACTCTAATGGGTCGTATCCACCTGGATGAAAGGGATGACATTTAAGAATACGCTTTATACTTAAACGAGATCCTTTTATCGCACCATACTTTTCAATCGCCAAAATTGCATATTGAGAACAGGTAGGATGAAACCTACAATTGCTACCCAATATAGGTGAAATATATTTTTGATAAACTCTTATTATCAAAATCAACACACTCTTCATAAAATACACTTTCCAAAAAAATAACTATAGAGATATCTTTCTAAATATGTATTTTAAAGATTTTGTCAATTCGTTATAATCTGCTTGATTTGAGCGCACGCGCGCTACAAAAATCAAATCATACCCACCAAAACCGCTAAAATTCAACCTGAATGACTCTCTAATCCGCCTTCTGACTCTATTTCTTACGACGCTATTTCCTACTTTTTTACTAATAGAAAATCCAATGCGTGTTACCCCCAACTGATTGGGTAGATAATAAACAACAATGTTCTTATCGGCAAATGATTTTCCACGCTTATAGACTTTGGAAAACTCTGAAGGTTTCTTTAAACTTTCAAAAGTCATCATGCCTCCATTATGCTAATTACAAAAAAAGACCACTGACTGCGGTCTTTTAATCCATTAAGCAGATAATTTTTTTCTACCTTTTCTTCTTCTTGCTTTAATGACATTTCTGCCTGCACTTGTTTTCATTCTTTTGCGAAAACCGTGTTCAACTTTTCTCTGTCTCTTTTTAGGTTGATAAGTTCTTTTCATTCCAGACACCTCCTTAAACTTTACATATACATATATATAAACATATTTTTTTTCATAAGTCCGCTAAAACATTATAACTTGAACCTTTATCTCTGTCAAGTTTAAAGAAACAAAGGTTTTTTTGATCTACAAATTGTCCATCATACTATATATAGTAAGGAAGAAATATAAAAAAGACTTATTTAGTAGTTATAAACATTTCATACACAGAAATTTGAATAAAAAAACACAATCATCCACATATTTTAAATTTTAATCTTATGTAAAATTTTATCCACAAAAATATATTATATTCTTTTTTGTGGATAAGTTTGAAAAGTGGCTTGAAATTTGTTAAAATAATTTGTACTCACAATTTAGACAACGTGTTAGTAAAAATTTGTGGATAACTCGTGATTGTTGATTGTTTGTCATTTTTTTTTGACTTTTTGATTATCTAACTGTGTATACTGTTGATAAATCAACCCCTTTTCTGTTGATAACTATATTTTAACATTTTTTATCCACATTTTTAGTAACTGTTTTAATTTTAAAAAACATCAGAAATATGTCATACTTTATCAACAGCCTATCTCTTTAAACTGTTGATAATCATAATATTTAGGAGGATAACGCATGGATAATCGCTTATTAGAAATTTGGGAAGAAGCACGACAGAACATGAAAAATGAACTGATGCCTTTAAGTTATAGTACTTGGATCGAGAATATCGTACCTATAGCAATCGAAGGCAATACGATTATCCTTCAAACTTCAGGCAACTTAAATCGAAACATATTAGAAAACAGATACAATGATTTAATCAAAACCACCGTAAAATTTGTTACGAACACTGATTTTATCATTAAATACATTATTCCTGAAGAAAACACATTGGACTTAAATCAATCTAAAGATACATCTAATACAGATTTATTTGAAACAAACAATTTGAATCCTCGATATGTGTTTAATGAGTTTGTCGTTGGTAATAGTAATCGCTTTGCACATGCGGCTTCACTAGCTGTTGCAGAGTCACCAGCAAAATCATACAACCCACTTTTTATTTATGGTGGCGTTGGACTAGGCAAAACACACTTAATGCATGCCATTGGTCATTATATACTCTCACAAAATAAAAATTCTAAAGTCTTCTATGTCTCAAGTGAAAAGTTCACGAATGAACTGATCAACTCCATTAAAGATGATAAAAATGAAGCGTTTAGAAATAAATACAGAACCGTCGATGTTCTCTTAGTGGATGATATTCAATTTATTGCCGGTAAAGAAAGAACACAAGAAGAATTCTTCCATACTTTTAATGCATTATATGAAGCAAATAAGCAAATCATCGTATCATCAGATCGCCCACCTAAAGAAATTCCAACACTTGAAGACAGATTACGTTCAAGATTTGAATGGGGACTTATAACAGATATTCAACCACCAGATTATGAAACACGTATCGCTATATTAAAGAAAAAATCAGAAAGAGATCGCATAGACATACCTGGAGAAGTTTTTGAATTTATAGCGACTAAAATCAAATCCAACATAAGAGAACTTGAAGGTGCTCTAAATAGAGTGGTTGCTTATTCTACACTAACCAAAAGAGAAGTGGATATATCACTTACAAATGAAGCGCTCAAAGATATTATATCTACAACACGTGTGAGAAAAATTGATGTTGATTTTATTAAAGCGACTGTAGCAGAGTACTTTAATATGAAGATAGAAGATTTTGAATCTAAAAAAAGAACCAGACAAATAGCATATCCAAGACAAATAGCCATGTATATTGCAAGAGAACTCACAGACTTATCGTTGCCTAAAATAGGAGAAGAATTTGGCGGTAGGGATCATACCACCGTAATACATGCATGTGAAAAAATTAGTACGGAACTCGTTTCTGATTTTGATCTAAAAAACAAAATAGACAGCATGATTAAAGATATTAAAGGTGAATAGTGTTATTATGTTTATAAAATGATTGTTGATAACTTTAATTGAATCGATACTTTATCCACTGTGTATAACTTGTTGTTTTTAACGACTTTCATCAACAGATTTTTTTAATACTTTTTTGTGTCTTTATAAGGCCTATGAGTTGTTTTCCACAAATCAACAGCGCCTACTACTATTACTGTTTTTGTTTATATATTATTTTATATATTATTTATACGAGGGAGGATCCATTATGAAATTCAAATGCCAGCAAAATATTTTGTCAAATGCGATTAACATGGTCTCTAAAGCAGTTTCAAGCAAAACAACTTTACCTATACTCTCTGGACTCTTTTTTGAAGCCACTAATGGATCATTAAAATTAATTGGTAATGACTTAAGTTTAAGTATTGAAACAACTGTTGAAGCAACGATTATTGAAACAGGCAGCATCGTTATACCTGCTAGATTATTTTCAGAACTCATTAGAAAATTACCTAATGAAGAAATTACATTTAACATTAATGAAAATCATGTGGTTGAAATTACATGTGGTGATTCTAATTTTAAAATAGTCGGTTTACCTGGTAATGAATACCCTGAGCTTCCAAATATGGATCAAGAAAATTCATTTCTTATTGATAAAGAGTTGTTTGCAAATATGATTAGACAAACCAGTTTTGCGATTTCTCAAGATGAATCAAGACCCATCTTAACAGGTGCTTTATTAGAAATAGAAAATGGTAAGTTTAACATGGTAGCCATAGATGGTTTTAGAATGGCTATAAAAAAGGCGATCATTAAAACAGACCTTAATAAAAAAGCGGTTGTTCCAGGTAGAACATTAAATGAAATCAATAAATTACTCTCTCAAAATGATAGTAAAGGTGATTTGAGAATTTCTTTTGACGATAAGCAAGTCCTTTTCTCTACTGGTGACTTGAAAGTTTATTCGCGTTTATTAGCTGGAGAATTTATCAATTATAATCAAATACTACCTACAGAACATAAATCTGTAGCAATTACTTCTACCGATTCATTTCTAACTGCTATTGATCGATCTTTTCTTATGGCAAGAGAAAATAAAAATGTAGCCATTAAATTTGAAGTGAAAGATGATTTTATCAAAATTACTTCTAATTCTGAAATGGGTAGTTCCGTTGAAAAAGTGCATATTAAATTAGAAGGACAAGACTTAGAAATTGGTTTTAATCCTAAATACTTAATTGATGCACTCAAAATTGTAGACAGTGAAGACATTAAAATAGAGTTTGTTAACAATGTGAGTCCATGTATTATTAAACCTATGGATAATGACAACTATATCTACCTCGTATTGCCTTGTAGAATTTCAAAATAAAAAGTTGGACCATCATGGAGGCTTCCTATGAAAAAAATATTTATTGAAACAGAATTTATTAAATTAGATCAATTATTAAAGTTTGCTGAAATTGTTGATTCTGGTGGTCTGGCAAAAATTATAATCGCTGAAGGTTGTGTGAAAGTTAATGGCTCATTTTGTACACAACGCGGTAAAAAAATAGTATACGATGATATGGTAGAAGTGACACTCCCTGTTGAAAATGGTGAACCAGAAGTGCATAAACTTAAAATTTTAAGAGGGGAAAACCTTGATAATTAAGTCTATCGTTATTAAGAACTATAGAAACTATGATCAAATTAAACTGACATTTGATAAAAAACTCAATATTATCATCGGTGAAAATGCTCAAGGCAAGACGAATTTACTTGAGTCAATTTACGTTGCAGGATTTGGTAAGTCTTTTAGAACAAATAAAGATAGCGATCTTGTAAATTTTAATAAAGAGTTTGCAAGTGTAAGAGTGGAAATAGAAAAAGACAATGGCTATTTAGAAGTCATTGAGTATCGCATTAGCCAAAAATCAAAAAAAGAATTTTTGATCAATGGTGTAAATATCACGCGAATTTCTGAGTTGTTGGGTACTGTAAACATTATTTTATTCTATCCAGATGATTTGAAATTAATTAAAGACAGTCCCGTGGAACGTAGAAAATTTATAAATAGAGAGCTTTCACATATTAGTCGCGTATATTGTGCAGATATTATTGCGTACAATAACATTTTAGAGCAGAGAAATGAACTGTTAAAGAAAATATACTTTAAACCTGAGTATAGAGAGATGATAGAGGTATGGGATGAACAATTGGCAGATAAAGGGGCTCGATTGGTTGTTAAAAGAAGGCAGTTTTTAAATGATTTAGGTGAAATTAGCGCTAAAATTCATTCAAAGATTACAAATCATAAAGAACATTTAACAATAGAATACTTAACTTCTGTGAAGAATCTTGAAAATTATGATACAATAAAGAGTGAGTTAATTTTTCTATTAAGTAAAAATTTGGAACTTGATATTAAAAGAGGCTACACATCTGTGGGCCCCCATAGAGATGATGTTGATATTTGTATCAATTCGATTAATATTAAATCATTTGGATCTCAAGGCCAACAACGAACTGCAGCGCTTTCTTTAAAATTATCTGAAATTGAAATTATAAAAAATGAAGTTGGAGAATATCCAATTTTACTTTTAGATGATGTTATGAGTGAATTGGATGTGAACCGTCAAAAAGACTTAATCTATGCTTTAAAAGATGTTCAAACCATTATCACAACAACTGATGTGAAAAATCTCTTGGATGATTATATTAAACCATCGAGAATTATAAAAATAAAAAATGGTAGTGTTTTAAACCATTAGGAGGTTATTAATGTCAAATCAAGCATATAATGCTGATCAGATACAGGTTTTAGAAGGGTTAGAAGCCGTTCGTAAAAGACCTGGTATGTACATTGGTTCAACCAGTTCCAGAGGCCTTCATCACTTGGTTTATGAAATTGTTGACAATAGTATCGATGAAGCATTGGCTGGTTATTGTAAAAAAATATTGGTAAGTATTGAACCTGGAAATGTCATAGTGGTTGAAGATGACGGTAGAGGCATGCCGATTGATATGCACCAAAAAATGGGTAAGCCGGCAGTTGAGGTTATTCATACAGTCCTTCATGCAGGTGGTAAGTTTGGCGGAGGCGGTTATAAAGTTTCTGGCGGTCTTCACGGCGTTGGTGCATCGGTAGTAAATGCATTATCAGAAACATTTATCGTTGAAGTTAAGAGAAATGGCAATCTTTACAGAATTGGTTTTGAAAGAGGTGCAACGGTAGAACCCCTTCACATTATTAGTGAAAACAATGAAGTTGCATCGACTGGAACACGTACGACTTTTATGGCAGATCATCTAATTTTTGAAACGCTTGATTATGATTTTACCATCATAGAATCAAGAATTCGAGAACTGGCATTTTTAAATAAAGGCATAGAAATCATCGTTGTTGACAATCGTTTGGATGTGCCTAAAAGATCGAGATTTTTCTATGAAGGTGGTATTAAAGAATTTGTTCAGTATCTCAATGCAAATCGTAATCCCATTCATGATGATGTCGTTTACTCGGAGCAAATTAATGCCACAAATACAGTAGAAATTGCCTTTCAATATACAGATGGCTACTCAGAAAATGTTTTTACTTTCGCAAACAATATTAGTACGCATGAAGGTGGCACACACTTAATCGGTTTTAGATCTGCCTTAACGCGTATTATAAATGATTACGGTAGAAAAAAAGGACACATCAAAGAAAAGGATGAGAATTTAACAGGTGAGGATGTTCGTGAAGGCATAACGGCCATCGTTTCAGTTAAACTTGAAGAACCTCAATTTGAAGGTCAAACCAAGACGAAACTTGGTAACAGTGAAATTAGAGGCATCGTTGAATCGGCTGCGACAGAAATGATGGATCGCTACTTAGAAGAAAATCCAAATCAAGCAAAAGTGATTATCGATAAATGTGTAACTTCTGCAAAAGCGAGAGAAGCTGCACGAAAAGCGAGAGAATTAACGCGTCGTAAAGGTGCACTTGATGGCATGACTTTACCTGGTAAACTGGCTGACTGTTCTGAAAGAGACCCTTCTAAATGTGAAATATACATCGTCGAAGGGGATTCGGCAGGTGGTTCTGCTAAGTTGGGCCGAGATAGAAATATTCAGGCGATTTTACCACTTAGAGGTAAAATAATGAACGTTGAAAAAGCGAATTTTTCTAGAATATTTAGTTCTACGGAAATTAGAGCGCTTATTACAGCGTTTGGTTGCGGGATAGGCGATGAGTTTGATCTCACTAAATTGAGATATGATAAAATTTTCATCATGACCGATGCCGACGTCGATGGTTCACATATTAGAACGCTCTTATTGACTTTCTTTTTTAGATTTATGCGTCCTTTAATCGAGCATGGACACGTCTATGTGGCTATGCCGCCGCTTTATAAAGTGAAAAAAGGTAAGAGTATCTATTATTTATATTCTGATAAGGAATTAAACACACTGCTTAACGATATTGGTAGACAAGGCATAACCATTCAACGTTATAAAGGTCTTGGTGAGATGAGTGCTGAACAACTTTGGACGACGACTATGGATCCTTCTGTAAGAACCATTATGAATATAACCGTTGATGATGCCATAGAGGCAGACATAATTTTCTCTACGCTTATGGGTGAAAAAGTTGAACCAAGAAGAGAATTTATCGAAGCAAATGCAAAATACGTTAAAAATATTGATATCTATTAGGAGGAAAGTGCTTTGAGTGATGATCAAAACAACATAAATGATGATGTAATTGAAACATCATATGAAGATTCTTCAGATGATATCAATGAAACTTTAAATACAAATCAGACGATCTTAATGGTTGATGTCATGGATGAAATGAAAAAATCATACATTGAATATGCCATGAGTGTTATCGTAAGCCGTGCTTTACCAGATGTTAGAGATGGTTTAAAACCCGTTCACAGAAGAATTCTTTATGCGATGAGTGAACTGAATTTTACACACGATAGACAGCACAGAAAGTCTGCACGTATCGTCGGTGAAGTTATGGGTAAGTATCACCCGCATGGTGACTCATCTATTTACGGCGCTATGGTGCGTTTTGCGCAAGATTTTTCACTGCGCTATTTATTGGTTGATGGACACGGTAACTTTGGTTCAGTAGACGGTGATGGCGCTGCAGCGATGCGTTACACGGAAGCACGTATGACGCGATTATCAGGGGAACTCTTAAAAGACATCGATAAAGATACGGTTGATTTTTCACCAAACTTTGACGAGACTGAAAAAGAGCCTGTGGTTTTACCAAGTCGCTTTCCGAATCTCTTAGTGAATGGTTCCAATGGTATCGCCGTTGGGATGGCGACATCGATTCCACCGCATAATCTCGGAGAAGTTATAGATGGCGTTATAAAACTAATTGACGATCCAGAAACGGATGTCTACGAACTTATGGAATGTATCAAGGGTCCAGACTTCCCAACGGGCGCTGAAATTATGGGCGTTGAGGGCATAAAACGTGCTTATCGAACAGGTCGTGGTCGCGTTATATTACGTTCTAAAAGTGAAATTGAAGAAATGAAAAACGGCAAAAGTCGTATCATCGTCACAGAAATTCCCTATCAAGTGAACAAATCAAAATTGATTGAAGGCATCGCAGAACTTGTTAAAAACAAGCGTATCGACGGGATCACGGATTTAAGGGATGAAAGTAATAGAAATGGCATACGCATTGTCATTGAGTTAAGAAGAGACATTAATGCAAATATTTTACTGAATCAACTCTATAAAAATTCACAACTTCAAGTTTCATATAGCATCATCATGTTAGCACTTCATGATGGTGAGCCAAAAGTTATGAATATTCATGAAATGTTGTCGGCTTATCTTGCACATCAAAAAGTGGTTGAAAGACGTCGTGTTATTTTTGATTTGAAAAAGGCGAAAGATCGTGCACATATTTTAGAAGGACTTAGAATCGCGATAGATAACATCGATGAGATCATCCGCATCATTCGTTCGGCATATAATAATGCTGAACAACTGTTGATGGAAACTTTTGATTTGTCTGAAATTCAAGCAAAAGCCATCGTTGATATGCGTCTTAGAAGATTACAAGGTCTAGAGCGCGAAAAAATAGAAAATGAGTATCAGGAAATATTAAAACTCATCGATTATTTGAGCATGCTGCTTGAAAATGAGTCGATGCTACTTGATATTATCAAAGAGGATCTTTTACGTATTAAAAAAGCGTATGGAGATGAACGTCGTACAGAAATTAGTATTAATCCGGATGAAATTGATTATGAAGATATGATCGAAGAAGATGAAGTGGTTATTACACTCACACATGCAGGTTATATTAAACGCGTTTCTACAAATGAGTATGTCTCTCAAAAAAGAGGTGGGCGAGGCAAAACAGGTCTGTCTACCAGAGAAGAAGACTTTATTAAACATATTTTCACCACTTCAACACATGACTATTTACTATTCTTTACGAATTTTGGTAAAGTTTATCGCATGAAAGCCTATATGATTCCTGATGGTTCTAGAATCTCTAAAGGTTCTGCGATTGTAAACTTGTTGCCACTTGAAAGTGAAGAGAAAGTTAATGCAGTGGTACCTATTAAAGACTTTGATCAAGGTTACCTAACACTTTGTACGAAACATGGTGTTATTAAGAAAACGACACTGGATCAATTTGACACCTCTAGAAAAACAGGTTTAATTGCGATTAATTTAAATGATGGCGATGAGCTTATTTCCGTTAAACGTACGACGGGTACTGATGATTTAATCGTCATTACAAAACAAGGGAAGTCGATTCGATTCTATGAAGAAGATGTTAGACCTATGGGCAGAACGGCTACAGGTGTTCGCGCCATAAGATTGTCTAGCACAGATATCGTTATAGATATGGAAGTGGTTAAACCAGATGCAAAGTTACTGGTAGTCTCTGAAAATGGATATGGTAAACGCACACCACTTAAAGAATATAGACAACAAACAAGAGGCGGTAAGGGTATTATCACTTACAACTTAAACAGTAAAACGGGTCAACTCGTTGGTGCCATCGTCGTAGAAGATACAGATGATTTGATGATTATTAATGATAATGGCGTACTGATTCGTATTAAAGTCGACGAAATTTCAGTTACTGGTCGTATTACTTCTGGTGTTCGTGTTATGAAAGTTGATGATGAAACGCGATTGGTTTCCATAGCTAAAATAGATGATCGTGAAGAATCTGATGAATCAGAACCAGAGGTTGTAAAAGTATAATTAAGATTTGGAAATCATCATGATTTCCAAATCTTTTAGCATTATTTAAGTGCATTATAGTGTATAATATTTTCATAAACGCTTTTGTCAAATGAAATTGACGAAAAAAAAGGGGGTAAATTCATGTCTTTAAGATTGAATACCAATTACAATGAGTTGGATAAACTATGGGAAGTAGAGTTAATAGGTGAAGTCGATATTAATTCAAAATCTATGTTAAAAGAAGAACTTTTACTACTCAATGAAAAAAAACAAGTGGATTTTGTTTTTAAATGTGAGCAATTAGAGTATATTGACAGTACAGGATTAGGGGTACTCATCAGTTTTTATAAAAATGTAAAAGTGAATGACAAGACCATCCATTTCGAAAAATTAAAACCAAGTATATTAAAAATTTTCTCATTAACAGGCTTAGATAAAATATTTTCAATTCGTAACTAAGGAAATTGAATTAGAATGTAATTTCCAGATAAAAGAAAAGGTGGAATGAAAAATGAAAGAGGCAATTAATTTATCATTACCTAGCAAACCTGAATATGTAAGTATAGCCAGACTTACAGCTTCATTTATAGCCAATCAAATGGGATTTGACGTAGAGATTATCGAGGATATTAAACTTGCAGTGGGCGAAGCTTGCAATAACGCCATTATACATTCTGGCTCTGAAGAAACGTATAAGATAGAATTCCTAAATTTAACAAATGAGTTGAAAATTGAAATCAGAGATCATGGCAAAGGTTTTAGTATGGACAATTATAAAAAGCCAAATGCCGACGATCTGCAAGAGAATGGACTTGGACTATTCATTATAAAATCTTTGATGGATCAAGTGGATATTGAATCATTTGAAGGAAGAGGCACAAAAATTATAATGAGTAAGACCATTGAATAAATGTTCTACTAGGATTAGGGGTTGATGGTCATGAGAAATAAGCAAATGATGAAAGATGGAAGTACAAGCCCAAATGAATTTACTTCACTTGGTACAAAAGAACTTTTTAATCTTTATAAAAATAACCGTGATGTTGCTATTAGAAATGAACTCATCAAAAGACACATGTATATCACAGAAATACTTGCGAAAAAGTATATAAACAAGGGAATCGAGTACGAGGACATTTATCAGGTGGCCTCTTTAGGTTTAATATATGCGATTGAGCGATTTGATGTGGATAGAGGTTTTGAGTTTTCTAGTTTTGCTACGCCTACAATTATTGGTGAGATTAAAAAATACTTTAGAGATAAAGGCTGGGCAGTTCGTGTGCCAAGAAGAATTCAAGAACTCTCTAAAAAAATTAACCAAGCTAAGACAAAATTGCAACAGGACTTACAACGTATTCCAAAGGTAAGTGATATTGCGCTTTATCTTAATGTCACTGAAGAAGAAGTAATAGAAGCGATGGAAGCCTCTCAAGTATACACACCTAAATCTTTAGATTTAACTTATGATGCTTCTGGAGATGATAAAGACATCCAACTTCAAGATATTATAGGCAAAGATGACAAGTATTTTGACATTATTGAAAATAGAGATTTTATTAATATGTGTCTAAAAAAACTGAATGAAGTTGAAATCAAGATCGTCAATGATCGTTTTTTTGAGAATAAAACACAGATACAAGTTGCAGATGAGTTAAATGTTTCTCAAATGACAGTGTCTAGGATGGAAAAGAAAATCATAAAGAAATTTAGAAAAGAATTAATAAAACTAAATGAAATTTAGTATGGTGACTAGATGGTGGGAAAAGACAGCATAAAAAATAAGTACAGAAATTTAATTAGATGGTTAATCATGAGTTTTGCACTTATAACAAGTATATTTTTCTATGTATTTGTTAATCATGAAATCAATGAGCGTCTAAAAAATGAATCTCTTGGTGTTATAAATTTAACAAAACAAATGCTAGAAGTTACATTAAGAGACGCTGAATTGGGATTGATGTCACTGGAAGATTATGTCGTTAAAAATCCATCTCTAATGGATACAAACTTAGTTCTTGAAACCATCAAAATGAATATAAATGGTTCTAGTACGTTATATTTTGCTGATAAAGAGGGAAAATTCTTTTTATTCCCAGTGCGTTATGTTGCGGCTGATTATGACCCACGACTGAGACCTTGGTATATAAATGCGATTGATAATAATCGTGAAATCACATGGTCAGAACCTTATGTCGATCATGGAACTGGTGAATTTACCCTTTCTGGATCTAAGCATGTTTCAGATGAACTTGTGGTCGGTGTCGATATTTTACTGTCTGATATATCTGAAATAGTAAGTAATGCAACAATCGGTGAAAGTGGTAGCATAACGATTCTCAGTGCCTCTGGTTATGTTTTGGCATCAAGAAACAAAAATCAGTTAGGTCTACTTTGGGATGAAACTGTAGGTTCAGATATCGGCTTTGAAGAGGTAATAGGAACCGATTATAATAAAGACTCGAAGTATATTTATTATTCTGATTATATCAATAAATCAGGGATAACGATTATAGCGATGGTAAATCGTTTAGAGTTGTTTCAAACGCTAGTACTTGCTTTTTTTATGATTTTTTTTGTTGCGATGATGATCATCATTATTGCTGAACGTATATCGATTAAATATGTTGATAAAATTGTGAAGCCGATTTCTAGACTCGTATCAACTATGAAAAACGTAGAAGAAGGCAATTATGAAACAAAATGTGACATTGAAGAGGATAGCACTGAGTTAATAATGCTTGTAACCGTTTTTAATCACATGATTGAAAGTATTAATGAAAAAAATATCGAGATGCAAGCATTGTATGAAGAATTGTATGCTTCTGAAGAAACACTACAAGAACAATATGATGCATTATATGAAAATAAAGAGTTTATCAAGAAAAGTGAAGAGCGCTATGCCCTTATTTTTGAAGCATCTAAAGAAGGTTTGTGGGACACAGATGCTTCATTAAGTATTAATTATTTAACCCCATTATGGTACCAAGCATTTAACTTAGATTTAAATAATTCAAAAACATCTGATTGGATTGATTTAATTCACCCTGATGAAAGAGAACAAGTACGTGCCATGTTTTATGGGCATATTGAAAATGAAAGTGATTTTTACAGAACAGAATATCGTGTATTAAATAAAAGTGGCGATTATATTTGGGTAGAGGCCATTGGTAAGGCTAAGTTTATTGATGGTAAATTTGTCAGTATGTCTGGCTCTCATCAAAACATTACTTCTAGAAAACAATACGAGTTAAAAATTCGTGATATGGCATATAAAGATGCACTTACCAAATTATATAATCGTAGTTATTTTGATGAAGTACTTACACAAACGCTTTTAAATAATGAAAAAGGCAGTATTCTTTTTATTAACATAGATAATTTTAAATACATTAATGATATTTATGGACACAGTTTTGGAGACGAAGTCCTTAGACAATTGGCTGAGCGTTTAACCAAAGTCGCATGCGATGCGCATAAGTTATTACTTGCTAGATTTAGTGGCAATGAATTTATCGTTCTACTTAGAAATATCGTAGATCGCGATGCCATCGTTTTTATAATCAATACATTAAATGCGCAAATTGAGTTGCCTATTCATAGTGATTCTAAATTCATCCGTGTAACTGCAAGTTTTGGGATAACACTCTTTCCCAATGATGGATCAAGTGGAGAACAACTGCTTCAAAATGCCGATATCGCTATGTATCATGCGAAACGCGTCACTAAAAAGCTGTATCATTTTTATGATTATGAAATTATGATGAAAGCCATTAGTGAGATGGAAATAGAAAATAGTTTAAGAGCAGCAATTGAAGACGATGAATTTTTACTCTATTATCAACCCATTATGTCCATGAAGAATAAAGAAGTTAAGGGTTTTGAAGCATTAATTAGATGGGATTCCAAACAACTAGGCTTTGTGTATCCAGATGCTTTTATTCCTATCGCAGAACGGACAGGCTGGATAAATGAAATTGGATTTATGGTCGTTGATAAGGCCTGCGCATTTATATCGGATTTAAATAATCGCTTAGGTGCTGAATTTACGATTTCCATTAATATCTCTGTGGTCCAATTGATGGAAGACCACTTTGCAAACCGCGTTTTGGCTCTTATAGAAAAACACAACTTACCAAAACATTTGGTTATTCTCGAGATTACTGAAAGTTTGATGTTGGATTCCAATGAAAATATTCTTGCAAAATTGTTCTATTTGAGAAATCAGCAAGTCAACATTTCACTGGATGATTTTGGTACAGGTTATTCATCCTTTAATAATTTAATACGCTTACCATTAAGTGCGATCAAAATGGACAAGAGTATTATGAAAGATTCAATAACCAATGAGCATGTCTTAACCTTATTAGAATCTATTGTGCAATTTGCACATAAAATCAACATAGAGGTTGTTGCAGAAGGGATTGAAGACTTACGATACCTTGAAAAATCACAGTTTTTAAATGTAGATTATGTACAAGGTTATCATTTTAGCCGTCCAGTGCCAGAAAAACAAGTTGAGGCATTGGTTACGCATTTGAACCAGCAATACATTAACAACGATGTCTTTTAGATATAAAAGGGAACGACTACAAAACAGGACGAAAACTGTTTTGTGGCCATTCCCTTTTTCTTTTTAGTATGTGACAAACCCAACGGCTTGTTTAACGCGATCTAGTACAGGTGTTGCAATTTCAGTTGCTCGATTTCTGCCTTGTTTGAGCACATCATAGATATCACCACTTTGTAAAATTTGATGAAACTTATTTTGAATCGGTTCAAGTTCGGCAGTTACAACTTCTACCAAATCTTTTTTAAGTGTGCCATAACCTTGACCTTCATATTTTTCAACGAGGGAAGGAATTGAATCGCCAGAAAATTGAGAATAAATGGTTAATAAATTACTAACGCCCGCTTTTTCAGTTAAATCATATTTAATGATGGCTTCACTATCTGTTGTCGCCCGCATGATACTTTTTTTAATTTGTGCCATAGAATCTAATAGCGTTATTTTAGAATGTGGATTTGGGTTGCTTTTACTCATTTTCAAAGTAGGGTCATCAAGCGACATAATCCGTGCACCATCTTCAACTTTCGCAATCATAGGTTCTGGTACTACGAAAATTTCACCAAATCGATTATTAAAACGATTTGCGATATCGCGTGTTAATTCTATATGTTGTTTTTGATCATTTCCAACAGGCACATAGTGTGTGTCATAAAGTAAAATATCTGCTGCCATTAAAACAGGGTAAGTAAATAATCCGGTGGTTACCACTTGTTTGCCTTCAGATTTATCCTTAAACTGAGTCATACGACTTAACTCACCCATATAAGAAAAACAATTCAAAATCCAAGCGAGTTCAGCATGTGCAGCAACTTGTGACTGGATAAACAGCGTCACCTTGTTAGGATCTAGACCTATAGCCACATAGAGTGCTGCCAATTCTATAATACTCTTTCTAAGTGTTTCTGGATCTTGAGGTAAAGTGATCGAATGCATATCGACAACACAATATAAACAATCCTTTTCATCTTGTTGTTTAACAAAATTCTTCATGGTGATGTAATTACCCAAATGTATTTGACCAGTTGGTTGTACGCCTGAAAAGACACGCTTCATATAAGCCTCCATTGATGTTAATGATTATTGTACTTATTATATAATAGAAAATTGATTTATAAAATAACTATTACAATTAGTTAACGAATTAAATCCCAAACAAGTGTTGACGACATAGGGCAAGATGGTGTAATATAAGCAAGTCGCCTCGCAAGAAGCGAAAAACAAAATTAAAAAAAGTGTTGACAAGCATTGTTAAAAATGATAATCTATACAAGTTGTCACCCAAACGAAAGATGCTTTGCATCTCAGGTGTAAGATGAA
>CAKMJV010000001.1 GCA_927417275.1 uncultured Clostridia bacterium | reverse complement strand
GTGGAGAAGTGCGGTTGAGTAATTTCTTACTATGGCAACTTGCTTATTCCGAATTAATATTTTTAGATTTATATTGGCCAGATTTTAATGCAAACGAGTTACAAAAAGCAATTCTTGAATTTCAACGTAGAAATAGACGTTTTGGCGCAGTTTAGGGGGAATTCTATGAAAACGAGAACAATATCAGCAATTATAGCCTTGCCACTACTATTTTATGTTCTATTAACTGGGGGCTTAGCGCTCTATGTATCCGCTTTAGCACTTAGCATTATCGGTTTGTTTGAATTTTATAGAGCTTTTTCTAAAGAGCACCACGCGATTAATTGGGCAGGCTATTTAATGACCCTTGCGTTGTATCTGGGCTTTTTTGGAGAGTTCTCTAGAAACTATTTCAGCTTTATTATTATGGCATTTATGTTTTTCTTGCTGAGTCTGGTTGTTTTTACAAAGCATACGATAACAGGTGCAATGGTTACTTTTATTGGCTTTTTTTATGTTTCATATTCACTATCCCATTTAATACTTATTTCGGATTTGGATCAAAACTTTTTTATATGGTATCCATTCATTATTGCTTTTGTTACCGACACTTTTGCTTATTTAACGGGCAAGTTGATCGGAAGAACACCTCTAATACCAAGCGTGAGTCCAAACAAAACGGTTGAGGGGTCCCTAGGTGGCATTATAGCATGTTTAATAATCAGTTTTTTATATGCAAGGATCGGAAAACCCGATTTTCAGTTTTATGCCATTTTCTTAGGTTTGATTGGTAGTATTATGTCGCAAATCGGCGACTTGATTGCATCAAAAATTAAAAGGATTTTTAATATTAAAGATTTCGGTAAGATTATGCCCGGCCACGGTGGTGTTTTGGATCGATTTGACAGTCTAATAATTACTTTACCTTTGGTTTACTATTTTATGGTTTTATTTAATTATTTTAGTGATAAACTCATTTAAAGCATAGCAATATGCTTATTTTTTATATGGAGTAGAAGATGAAGAAAAAAAATATTACACTACTAGGTTCTACGGGCTCAATCGGAACACAAGCGCTCAACATTATTTCGGAAAGTAATCGGTATGAGATTTTTGCTTTAACTTGCAACCAAAGAATTGATGAGATTGTTGAGCAGGCCTTAATTTTTAAACCAAAGTTGGTTGTTGTCTACGATGAAAGTTATTATGAAGCACTTAAGGGAAAACTTGCACATACGACCATAAAAGTTGCATGTGGGATGTCTGGATTAATTGAAGCGGTTACACACTCTGATGTGGATATCGTCTTAACCTCTGTCGTGGGAAATATAGGACTTGAGCCTACGATTGCGGCCATTAAAGCGGGCAAAACCATTGCTTTAGCGAATAAAGAGACACTTGTTACGGCGGGTGAATTGATTATGCCCTTAGCGAAGCAATACGGCAGTACGATTTTACCGGTTGACTCAGAACACAGTGCGATTTTTCAATGTCTTAATGGCGAAAACCATAAAACACTGGATAAAATATACTTAACCGCTTCTGGAGGCGCCTTTAGAAATTATACACAGGATGAGATTAAGCATAAAAAGGCTGTCGAAGCATTAAAACACCCAAACTGGTCTATGGGTCAAAAGATTACAATTGATTCAGCGACGCTGATGAATAAGGGGTTGGAGTTCATAGAAGCGAAATGGTTGTTTGATGTTCAGCCGAGCCAAATAGAAGTGCTGGTGCATCCTCAAAGCATTATTCATTCTATGGTTCAATTTAGAGATCATTCCATAATGGCACAATTAGGTGTTCCGGATATGCGCGTGCCCATTATATATGCATTAGATTATCCGGATCGATTTGATAATTCAGTCAAGCCTTTAGATTTTCAGACTTTAACGGCTTTGACTTTTGAAAAACCAGATTATAAACGTTTTCCATGTTTAAGAATTGCCATGGATGCACTTAAATCGGGTGGTATCATGCCTACGATTATGAATGCTGCAAATGAAGTTTTGGTCGCAGCCTATTTAAAAGATCGGATAGGCTTTTATGATATTTCCGAGGGTATAGAAAAGGCGTTGTCACATTTTAATAATATCCAGAATCCATCTATAGATGATATACTAAGTAGTGACATCGAAACCAGACGTTTCGTCAGACAACTGTGTGAATAACCTGTGAAAGGAAACTTAAAAATATGTTTATTACAATCGTAAGTTTTATATTTGTATTTGGTCTTATCGTTTTTGCCCATGAGTTGGGACATTTTGCAACTGCAAAGTTTAATGGGGTTAAAGTGCATGAGTTTTCGCTTGGCATGGGCCCAGCAATTTTTAAAAAGCAAGGTAAAGAAACGCTTTATGCATTAAGAGCATTCCCTATTGGAGGGTATGTAAAAATGGAAGGCGAAGATGAAGCTTCGGATGATCCTAGAAGTTTTTCAAACAAAAAACCTCTACAACGATTGGTGGTTTTGGCTGCAGGCGCACTTATGAATTTTTTACTCGCTTATGTGCTTTTAGTGATTATCATGTTTTCCATAGGCGCACCTTCAAATATCGTTGGAGGCACCATCGAAGGTTATCCGGCATTAGATGGCGGCGTCTTGATCGACGATGAAATCACTCAAATTAATGGTGAGAGCATAGAAACTTGGGATCAAGTGGTCGCAGCGATTGGCAACAGCAATGGTGATACCATCGTACTCGAACTCGAAAGAGCAGGTCAACCTGTTCAAATTAGCCTTGAGCCTGTTGAGAAAGAGGGTGGCGGTTATCAAATCGGCATTCAACCTAAGTATGTTAAAAAAATAGATCAAGCATTTTCCATGGCAGGTAAACAGTTCATCACGTTTTTCACGGATATCTTTAAGTTTTTTACGACATTAGGTCAGAAGAACGTTGAAGCTGAGCTGGTTGGACCTGTTGGACTTGTCAGCATCATAGGTCAAGTTTCTAGACAAGGTATTATGAATCTGTTATTGCTAGCTGCGTACATTTCGATTAACTTGGGAATTGTAAATTTATTGCCATTCCCTGCATTGGACGGCGGAAGAATTATTTTCGTGTTCATAGAGATGATCATGGGCAAACCCATTGACAAAGAAAAAGAAGGCTATGTGCATTTTATCGGTTTTGCCATACTTATGGCATTAATGGTGTTTTTAGTGTTTAAAGACATTTCGAGATTATAATGAGGTTATTATGCGTGAAAACGTCGTAAAGATAGGAAATCGCTATATCGGTGGTGGTCATCCGATTGCCATTCAGTCTATGTGTAATACAAAGACTGAAAACATTTCTCAAACGGTGTCTCAGATTCTTGCTTTAGAAAAAGCGGGATGTGAGATTATTCGCGTGGCTGTGCCACATATGGAAGCGGCTGAAGCCATCGCCAAAATAAAAAAGGAAATAAACATTCCGCTTGTGGCAGATATTCACTTTGACTATCGCCTTGCACTTAAAGCGATAGAAAATGGCATAGATAAGATTCGAATTAATCCTGGCAATATCGGCGATCATAATCGCGTCAAACAAGTGGTTACTGCGGCGAAAGAGCGGGGCATTCCCATCAGGATTGGTGTCAATGGAGGGTCGCTTGAAAAGGAACTCTATCAGAAACATGGCGGTGTCACACCTGCTGCTTTGGTTGAAAGTGCGCTTAGACATGTGGAAATACTCGATGCACTTAACTTTTCAGATATCGTGATTTCATTAAAAGCATCGGACATAAAACTTACCGTGGAAGCGTACAGGTTATTAAGCAAAAGTGTTCCATACGCCCTTCATCTAGGAATTACAGAGGCGGGGACCGCTTTTACTGGTACCGTTAAGTCTTCCATTGGCATAGGATTATTGCTGTACGATGGAATTGGCAGTACCATCCGCGTGTCATTAACCGATGACCCAGTAAAAGAAATTGAAGTGGCCAGAAAAATATTAGAAGTCATGGACATCCGGCAATTTGGTGTGCGTCTCATATCCTGTCCAACGTGCGGGCGCACGGAAGTCGATCTCGTAAAAATCGCACAGACACTAGAAAAACGTGTTGCTGGCATCGAGAAAAACATCACCTTAGCCGTTATGGGGTGTATCGTTAATGGTCCTGGAGAAGCAAAAGAAGCGGATCTTGGGATTGCTGGAGGTAAAAATGAATTTTTACTTTTCAAAAAGGGATTGGTTATACGCAAACTTAAAGAAGAAGAAGTGATAGATGCCGTTATGTCAGAAATTGATTTACTTTAAGATTTTATGAAAGGTGATTTAATGGAGAAAATTCCTTTTAATCAATTAATACAAGAAGCCTTAAAGGTTGATGATATCGTTATAAAAAAAATAGAGTACATTAAAGACTTAGATGTTCTCAATATCGAATTGTTTGCACAGAATATAATTCCCCATCAAAACATCATGCAGTTTAAAACGGAGTTAAAATCACATTTAAGTTTTATCGGTGGTTTTGACATTAAAGTGGAAACGCCAAAATCTGATGAAGAACTCGCTGATAACTGGGACAATATTCTGATGGTGGTTCGTAGAAAAAATCCGGCAGTTGCCAGTATTCTGCGAAAATCAAAAATTGCATTTACCTTAGAAGGTATGCATATCACTTTTGAAGACAAAGGACTCGAAAACACCTTTTTCCAATATAAAACGGAAGAGATGATCCATTCAATTTGCGAACAAAATCTCAGGAAAAAGTATAAGATAACAACGGAGTCGCTTAGGGATGAAGTGCAAGGGTATGAAGATTTCGATCGTTTGCAAGATGAAGCAATCGAACATATCGTTGCGTCTTCCACAAATGGGTTCAATGAAGATGCCATCAGACAGTCTGCTGCACCTACTGACAATTCGCGCGCAACAAAGTCAAATGATCCATTGGTGCTGTTTCGGAACAAAATAAAAAAAGGTCATACTAAAATCATAGACATCAATCAAGAAGAAGAAGTCTATGCCATACAAGGGAAACTTGTAAATTTTGAAACACGTGAGTTAAAAGGCGGCAAGTTTTTACTTAAAATGTACTTGTCTGACTTTTCTAATGCCATCGCTTGCAAGCAGTTTTTAAAGAAAAAAGAATGTGAAGAATTGGTCCCAAATTTACAAAAGGGTCTTTGGTATGTCGTAGAAGGCACCAATCGTTTTGATCAATTTGATAAAGAGCAAGTCATCATGATTACCTCTATAAACCGTGGTAAGGTAGAAGATACGAGAAAAGATCATGCAAAAGAAAAACGCGTTGAGCTTCATCTTCATACGAACATGAGTGAGATGGATGGTATCACACCTGTTAAAAAGATGATTCAAACGGCGATTGAATGGGGGCATCCGGCCATCGCCATAACAGATCATGGTGTTCTACAAGCGTTTCCAGATGCTGCAGCTATAGCAGGCGATAAGATAAAAGTGCTCTACGGCGTTGAAGGGTATCTAATTAATGACGAAGCAGAAATGATTAAGCATGCTACGGATTATGCTTTGGACGATGTGTTCGTGGTGTTTGACATAGAAACGACGGGATTTTCATATGATAAAGATACGATTATAGAAATCGGTGCTGTTAAAATAAAAAATGGCGCTGTAATCGATCGATTTAGCCAGTTGATTAATCCAAAACGTCCTATTCCTCAGAAAATCGTAGAACTCACAAGTATAACCGATGAAATGGTTGAAAATGAACCCACATTAGAAGAGGTACTTCCGCGCTTTATGGCATTTGTCGATCACTTACCTGTGGTCGCTCATAATGCCAGTTTCGACTGTTCGTTTATTCGATATTGGTGTGATCAAATGCACTTAACATTTGATTCTATTATTCTAGATACATTGGCATTAAGTCGACTGTTGCTTACACAGATTAAAAAACACAACTTGAAAGCCATCACCAAGCATTTGAAAATCGTACTAAGTGATCACCACCGCGCCGTTACTGATGCAGAAGCCACAGGTAGAGTATTTACACATTTCCTCGAGTTATTAAAGGAGAAAGAAGTTTTTACTTTAAAGGATATTAATCAATACGCGTTGGCGCATTACGATTATACCCAGCTTGAGACGTATCACGTGATCATACTCACTCAAACACAAAAGGGGTTAAGGAATCTATATGAGTTGGTTTCTGATTCAAACATCAACCATTTTTATCGGAAGCCGAGAATTTCTAAACGTTTGTTACGATCAAAGCGCGAGGGCTTGTTAATAGGCAGTGCGTGCGAAGCAGGTGAACTCTACAAAGGCTTTATGAACAATTTGCCTTTTGATCAAATAAAAGAAATCGCAAGCTTTTATGATTACCTAGAAATACAACCCATCGAAAATAATGCCTTTATGCTAGAATCTGGCAAAGTGAAAAGTTTAGAAGAACTGCGTCACGTAAATAAGAAGATTTTGCAACTTGGGGACTTGCTAGAAAAGCCAGTAGTTGCAACTGCAGATGTTCACTTTTTAGAACCAGAAGATGAAGTCTATAGACGTATCCTTATGGCAGGTAATGGTTTTAACGATGCAGATAATCAGGCACCCTTATATTTTAGAACAACCAATGAAATGCTTGATGAATTTAAATATTTAGGCGATCGCGCAAGAGAAGTGGTTATCGATAATCCTAAAAAAATCGCTGATATGTGTGATGTGATTTTACCTGTACCTAAGGGCACTTTTCCGCCTGTAATCGAAGGTGCAGATGAAGAATTTAGAACCATGTGCATGACAAAAGCGAAGCGTATTTATGGAGAAGACTTGCCAGAAATCGTGGAAAAAAGGCTGCTAAGAGAGTTGAATTCAATTATTGGCAATGGTTATGCCGTTATGTACATCATCGCCCAAAAATTGGTTACCAAGTCATTAGAAGATGGATTCCTGGTAGGCTCAAGAGGATCTGTTGGATCATCCTTTGCAGCAACCATGAGCGATATCACAGAAGTTAATCCACTGCCTCCGCATTATATATGTACCACATGTAAACACTCTGAGTTTTTAACAGATGGACAGTACGGTTCGGGTGTGGATATGCCTGACAAAATATGTCCTAACTGTGGTGCTAAGTATTTTAAGGATGGTTATGATATCCCCTTTGAAACGTTCTTGGGTTTTGATGGCGACAAAGAACCCGATATAGATTTAAATTTTGCAGGTATTTATCAAGCAAATGCCCATAAGTACTGTGAAGTACTCTTTGGAAAGGGAAAAACTTTTAAAGCGGGTACCATCGGTACCATCGCGGATAAAACGGCATACGGGTACGTAAGAAAGTACTTTGAAGAACGTGAAATGGATATGCATCGTTATGAGATAGAACGGTTGTCACAAGGGTTGACGGGTATTAAGAGAAGTTCGGGTCAACATCCAGGTGGCATCATGGTAGTCCCAGCTGATCGAGATATTCATGAGTTTTGCCCCATTCAGTACCCAGCAAATGATACGACTTCAGATGTAATCACCACACATTTTGATTATCATTCCATTAGTGGTAGACTTTTAAAACTGGATATCCTAGGACATGACGTACCGACGATTATAAAATATCTCGAAGAGTTAACGGGTTTGAATGTGTTTGACATTCCACTGGATGATCCCGCTACGATGAAGATATTTACGTCAGTTGAAACACTGGGTATTAAAGATTCTAAATATCCGCTGGATATAGGGAGTTTAGGGATTCCAGAGTTTGGCACAAAGTTTGTAAGGCAAATGCTAAAAGACACAAATCCTCAAACGTTTTCCGACCTCGTTAGAATCTCTGGATTATCACATGGTACGGATGTTTGGATTAATAACGCACAAGAATTGGTGCGCAACAACACCGTTACGATAAAAGAAGTTATCGCGACGCGAGATGACATTATGAATTACCTAATTCATATGGCGCTTGAGCCACTTACAGCATTTAAAATCATGGAAAATGTGCGTAAAGGGAAGGGCTTAACTGAGGCTGAAATCGAAGTTATGAAAGCGAATCAGGTCCCTGATTGGTACATTAACTCCTGTCAAACCATACAGTATATGTTCCCAAAAGCACATGCTGTTGCATACGTTATGATGTCTGTACGGATCGCTTATTTTAAAGTGCATCAGCCACTGGCTTTCTACGCCACCTATTTTTCTACAAAAGTAGATGATTTTGACGCAGAGTTGATGTGTAAGGGCAGTGAAGTCATCAGAGAAAAAATGAAGGAAATTGAAGGCATCGAAAAACCCACTAAAAAAGAGCAAGATTTAGCAGGATTACTTGAAATAGCAGATGAGATGTATTCTCGAGGCTTTTCATTTATGAAGGTTAATCTAGAGCAATCAGATGCAGAACAGTTTAAAGTGGTTGATGGAAAAATATTGCCTCCGTTTTTAGCACTTCAAGGTGTAGGTGCTACCGCTGCCATAAGTATCGCAAATGCACGGGATGCAAACAGTGAGTTTTTATCCATCGAAGATTTCCAAAGTATCACCAAAGTTTCAAAGACTGTAATCGAGGCAATGAAGACCCACGGCTGCTTTGAGCGTATGCCAGAAGATAATCAGTTGACGCTATTCTCGTTTGCATAAGACAAGGTTTTATGCTATAATAGACGTGTAAATAAGATTTTGACAGCAAGAGTGGGTTTTCCCACTCTTTGTTATTGAGTAGGACTATATGTTTTACATAAATGGAATTTTTGAAAGAAGGTGTTGAGATGAAAAAGAAAAGAGTCGTTGATGTGGTTGAAGAGCTATTAACCCCATACGTGAAAACATTAGAGATGGAAATCGTCGATGTAGAATTTGTAAAAGAAGGACCGTACCGATACTTGCGTATTACGATTGACAAAGAAACGCCAGTTACACTTGATGATTGTCAACTTGTTAGTCAGTATTTAAATTCGAAATTAGATAGCATTGATCCAATAGAAGAACAATATTTTTTAGAAGTAACTTCTCCTGGGGTAGAACGTATTCTTAAGAAAGATAAAGAATATGAAAAATTTGTTGGCCGCAAGGTATTGTTAAAACTATTCCAACCCTATGAAGGTCAGAAAGCTATAACAGGAACACTTGTGGGTCTAATTGATGATCACATCGTTATCGACAGTGAGCACATGGGAAGAGTTGACCTTCCTAAGAGTAAAGTTTCTGTGACTAAGTTGGTTGCAGACTTTGAACAGGAGGGATAATCATGAAAACTACTAAAACACCGAAAGCTGCAAAAGCAGAGAAAGTAGACAAATTAGAGAAAACGGAACTGTTATTAGCGCTTGAACAATTAGAAAAAGAAAAGGGTCTTGGCTTAGAGATGCTTTTTGATGTGATTGAAGATGCTGTGGTTAAAGCGTATAAAAACAATTTCG
Organism: uncultured Clostridia bacterium; assembly: GCA_927417275.1. Taxonomy (GTDB): domain Bacteria; phylum Bacillota; class Clostridia; order Peptostreptococcales; family Acidaminobacteraceae; genus Fusibacter_C. The sequence goes on along the minus strand of CAKMJV010000001.1, from coordinate 30,563 downwards.
GCGCTACGCATAATGCAGAAGTTCAGTTAAACCGTGAAACCGGAGAGATCAACGTGTATTCTGTAAGAATCGTTTCTGATTCTGTTGAAGATGAAATTACTCAAATTTCAGTTGAGGAAGCAAAACTTATTAATCCCGATTATGAAAATGGTGATATCGTAAAAGAAAAAGTGACACCTAGAGATTTTGGACGTATTGCGGCTCAATCGGCTAAGCAAGTTGTGGTTCAAAAAATCAGAGAAGCTGAACGCGGCGTGATTTATGATGAATATTCTAGCCGTGAAACTGAAATTGTAAACGGCGTGATTCACAGGGTATCAAAAGGCATCGTTTACATCAGTTTAGGTCGAACGGAAGCATTAATGCAACCCAATGAGCAAATTCCTCATGAAGAATATATTCAAGGAGAACGCATTAAGACGGTAATCACTGAAGTTAAGAATTCGACTAAAGGGCCACAAATTTTTGTTTCTAGAACCCATCCAAGTCTTGTAAAAAGACTTTTCGAATTAGAAGTACCTGAAATCTTTGATGGTGAAGTTGAAATCAAAAGCATTTCGCGTGAACCGGGTTCAAGAACTAAAATTGCGGTGTACTCACCAAATCCAGATCTAGATCCAGTAGGTGCATGCGTCGGTCAAAAAGGTCATCGTGTTCAAAATATAGTAGAAGAACTTCAAGGTGAAAAGATAGACGTTATCGAATGGAATGAAAATCCAGCCATCTTAATATCTAATGCTTTAAGTCCTTCAAAGGTAATGCGTGTAGAAGTAGACGAAGATGATAATTCTGCTTTAGTCGTCGTTCCAGATTACCAGTTGTCACTCGCAATTGGTAAAGAAGGACAAAATGCGAGACTCGCAGCGAAGTTGACGGGTTGGAAGATCGACATCAAGAACGAGACGCAATACATTGCATATCTTCACGAGATTGGTGAATATGAAGAAGTATATGGAGATGAAGAATAATTATGAAAAAGATACCCGTGAGAAAATGTATTGCTTGTGGCATACAAAAGCCAAAAAAAGAATTGATCAGGGTTGTTAAAAATAAAGAAGATGAAGTTTCTGTAGACTTTACAGGAAAAGCAAATGGTAGAGGGGCATATATTTGCAGGGATAAAGCCTGTTTCGATCTCGCCATCAAGAAAAATGCGTTTAATCGCGCTTTGGAAACAAAAATTGCGGACGACATTTATGAAAAGTTAAAGGAAAAATTAGATGCAAATGAATAATGTTTTATCACTTTTGGGTTTTGCAAGAAAAGCAGGTCAATTGGTACCTGGTGAAACACTCTGCGAACAGGGTATTAAAAGCAAAAAAATTTCACTGCTGATCATTGCAGAAGATATGAATGAATCAACTGTACAAAAAATGGTGAAACTTTGTGAAACTGAAGGTGTAACATATAGAATTTACTCAAACAAGTTGGCTTTATCATGTGCCATTGGTAAAGACAATTATGGATTATTCGGCGTTACAAACAAAAAATTCTCACGGGCTTTGATTGAAAAGATTGACGCTCAATAAACGGAGGTGAAGCTATGTCAAAAACCCGAATACACGAATTGGCAAAAGAGTTAAATGTGACAACTAAGCAAGTAATCGATTCTGCAACTGCGCTTGGATATGAGGTTAAGAACCACATGAGTGCATTAGATGAACCGGAAATAAAACAGATAAAAGGAAGATTTATGAAGAAAGCTTCAGACAGCACAGTAACATCAAATGAAAATACGAGCACAAAGCCTGCAACATCTGCTCCAGCGGCAAAAGCAGCGGCAAATCCTTCGACGACGACTGAAGCGAAACCGGCTACAGAAAAACCGGCTACAGAGAAACACCATAAAATTATCTATGATCGGACTAAAGAAATACGCGAAGAAGAAAACAGACTTCGAAACAAAACGGCGGATAATCGTAATAAACCTTATAATAGTCAAAATAGAACAGATACGAGACCGCCTTATGGTGAGAAAAAACCATATCAAGGCAATCGAACAAACGATGCAAATAAACCTGTAGAGGGCACTACTCAGGCGAAACCAGTTGAGCAAAAGCCATATGAAAATCGTACAACTGAAAGAAAGCCATATGAGAACCGCACCACAGAAAGAAAACCTTACGAAAATAGAACGGGTTCAGATACGAGACCACCAAGAACAGGTCACAGTCCAAATTATAAAGGCAATAAACCTTTTGATCCCAATAAGCCTTATGATCCGACTAAACGACCTGAAAGAACAGGCGAGGGTGCGAATAGACCTTATGATCCAAACCGCCCAAGACCGCCATATGATCCGAATAAACCACAAAGACCTTATGAGCCACGTACTGGTGGAACAGGTGGAACGGGTGATAGAGGACAAAGACCGCCTTATAATTCTAGACCACAACAAACTGGTCCAGATGGTAAACCTGTTTACAACAGAGAAGGTGGCGGTTATAAAGGCAATAGACCTGCTGGACAAACGGGAAGTAGACCTTATACTCCAGGTGGTGGTGGCTATAATAAAGACCGTGATTCGTCATCGGGTTCAGGTTATGGTGGCAAGAAAACAGATTCTACGATGAAAAGTGCTTTCTCAACTTCTGAAATTCAAGAGAAAACACCTAAAAAGAAAAAAACGAAGAAAATTGTTGCTACTTTTGAAACAGATAAATTAGAAGCAAAATCAAAGAAAGCTAAGAAACTTTTAAAAGAAGAGATTAGCGTAAGTGAAGTGAATCCAAGAAGAAACTTCGACTTTGGCAAGCGCACAAAGCAAAAAAGTGGTATCTATAAGGAAAAGACTGAAAAAGAAAAGTCAGAAAAACTCGACGAAATCTTATTAAATGAAGTTATATTTGTTCCAAATGAGATGACAGTAAAGGAATTTGCTGAAATCATTAACAAATCACCAAATGATATCATCGTGAAGTTAATGACATTTGGTAATATGGCGACATTAAATAAAATAATTGATTTCGAATCAGCCGCTTTGGTTGCTTTGGATTATGACATCACATTGGAAGTTAAGGAAGAAGAAAAAGAGGACCATGCTGAAGAGTTTGAACTTAACTTACCAGATGATCCTAAAGATCTTAAGAAAAGAGCGCCAGTTGTAACGGTTATGGGTCACGTTGACCACGGTAAAACGTCTTTACTTGATGCAATACGTAATACAGGCGTTGCTGATGGTGAAGCGGGTGGTATCACTCAACATATTGGTGCCTCTGAAATTATGCACAAAGGCGAAAAAATTCTTTTCTTAGATACACCAGGCCATGAGGCGTTTACGTCTTTAAGAGCACGTGGTGCACAAGTGACGGATATTGCGATCTTAGTTGTTGCAGCAGACGATGGTGTAATGCCACAAACCATAGAGGCGATTGACCATAGTAAAGCGGCAAATGTGCCTATTATCGTGGCCATTAATAAGATGGATAAACCAAATGCAAATTCAGATCGTGTGAAACAAGAGTTGTCAGATCGTGGTGTTTTAATCGAAGAATGGGGTGGCGATGTTATCGCAGTGCCTGTATCTGCTAAAACTGGCGAAGGTTTAGACAAGTTATTAGAGATGGTTTTACTTGTATCTGAAGTGTTAGAACTTAAGGCAAATCCAGATCGATTAGGTATCGGTACAGTAATCGAAGCGAAGGTCGTTAAAGGCCGTGGAACAGTTGCTACCATTATACTTGAAAAAGGTACGATGAGAGTTGGCGATCCAGTGGTTGCTGGTACGACACATGGTAAAGTAAAAGCAATGTATAATGATAAAGGTAAAAAAGTTAAGCAAATTGGACCTTCTACTACGGTAGAAATCGACGGTCTTAACGAAATGACACAAGCAGGTGAAAAAATCTATGTGACACCTGATGAAAGAACTGCGCGTGTTATTGCTGAAAGACAAGCAATTGCTTTTAGAGAAAAAGCACTTAACAAAAATCCTGGTGTTACGCTTGAAGATATTTTCTCTCGAATCAAAGAGGGTGGCTTGAAAGAGCTTAATATTATCATTAAAGCAGATGTTCACGGTTCAGTTGAAGCGATTAAACAATCTCTTCTTAAGTTATCAAACGAAGAAGTTCGCGTTAATATTATACGAGCAGATGTCGGCGCCATTTCAGAATCAGATGTTATTCTAGCATCTGCATCAAGCGCGATTATCATCGGATTTAATGTTAGACCTTCTACAAATGTTTCGATGACTGCAGAACAAGAGGGTGTTGACATCAGAACGTATCAAATTATCTATAATGCCATCAATGATGTTGAAACAGCGATGAAAGGCATGCTAGATCCAATTTATAAAGAAGTTGTTCTAGGTAGAGCACAAGTACGTGCGACATTTAAAATTCCTTCTGGCGTCATCGCAGGTGCTTATGTTACAACGGGTAAAATTGCTCGAAATGCTCAAGTACGTGTTATTAGAGATGGCATCGTTATCTTCGAAGGCAAGTTAAATTCTTTAAAACGTTTTAAAGACGATGCGAAAGAAGTTGCAACAGGCTTTGAATGTGGTATGGGTGTTGAGAAATTTAATGATCTAAAGGAAATGGATGAGATCGAAGCCTTTATCATGGAAGAAGTTAAACGCTAGTTAGACTGACAGCGAAAGGTGGTGTTTTTATGTCTATTGCTAGAAGCAAAAAGATTTCAGAAGAAATCAAAAAAATTGTTAGCCATATTATGATGTTTGAAATAAAAGATCCTAGGGTTTCCAAACTTTCATCCATTACACATGTGGAAACAACCAGTGATTTGAGATTTACGACGATTTATATCAGTGTCTTTGATCCAAAGCATAATGTTGATGTGCATATTGAAGGCCTCAACAGTGCAAAAGGTTTTATACGCAAAGAAATCGGAAAAAAACTCAAATTACACTATACACCCGAACCGATTTTCAAACCGGATCATAGCATTGAACACGGTATGCATATAAATGAAATTCTGAGTGGTTTAGATATAAAACACGACGAAGAAGATATCGAGTCTTCAGAGGAAGATTCAGATGAAGAGGTATAATTATGTTCAGTAACGTAGAAACTTTTAGAGATTTATTAGAAAGTGAAAGCGTTCAAAACATTTTAATCCTCCCTCATAACATGCCTGATGGGGACACCTTAGGTTCAGCCATCGGCATGTATCATTTGCTCACGCATTACAATAAAAAAGGGTATATCGTCTTAAATGATGATATACCCTCAAATTTATTATTCTTGTTCGGTCAAGATGTTCGATGTCATACAATATCTGAAGTTGATACGATTGAATTTGACTTGTGTGTTGCAGTAGATTGTGGAGAGACTAAACTTTTTGAAGATCGCTTACCTTTGTTTAAACGTGCAAAGCATCGTGTAAATATCGACCACCATAAAACAAATACAAATTATGCGGATTTGAATATCATAGAGCCTGCTGCATCATCTACTGGCGAAATGGTCTGCATGATTTATAATGCATTAGAGATACCCTATAATACCAGAAGTGCAGAAGCGTTGTATGCTGCAATCGTAACAGATACGGGCAGTTTCAGATACTCTAATACGCGTCCAATAACATTTGAAATTTGTAAAAAACTACTTGAGACTTCTTTTGATTTTAATCGTTTGAATGTTGAAATCTATCAAAACAAGTCTTATGAAAAGGTATTGCTTTTAAATAAAGTTTTTGAAACCTTGCATTTACATATCGAGGGTAAATGTGCTGTAATCAAGTTAACGCATGAGATGATAGAAACACTTGGTTTAAGTGAATACGATACAGATGGGATCGTTGAGTTTGTCCGTGATATAAAAGGCATTGAAGTCGTGGTTTTTATCCGGTTTATCGGTGGAAATGCACATAAAATTTCCATGCGGAGTAAATACGATTTTGATGTCAGTGCGATTGCACAGTTTTTTAAGGGCGGTGGGCACACAAAAGCTGCTGGATTTAAGAGTGAATTGGCATTAGATGAAATAGAGCGTCAAGTGGTTGAATCGATTCGCGATGCACTTGAAAATCAAAGGTGATTTTATGTTAGAACTCAATGGTGTAATCGTAATAAACAAACCTCAAAACATGACTTCTCATGATGTTGTTGCGATTTTACGTCGAAAATTAAAGACAAAAAAAATTGGTCATACTGGAACGCTTGATCCCATGGCAACAGGTGTTTTACCTATTTGCATCGGTAAAGCTACTAAAATAGTCGATTTCTTAATGGATAGAAAAAAGGGTTATGCCTGTGAAATGGTACTGGGAAGTTCAACGGATACTCAAGATCAATGGGGGACTGTAATTGAACACTCAGATCAACCATTGCCATCTAAACATGAAATACTAAATGCCATTCAAAGTTTCATCGGCGAAATCGATCAAATTCCCCCGATGTATAGCGCTTTAAAAGTGGGTGGTGAAAAGTTGGTGGATCTCGCGAGACAGGGCATTGTCATCGAAAGAGAACCGAGAAAGCGTACCATTTATAGTATTGATTCAATCGTGATTGACGGTGCTATTATACGTTTTGAAGTGATTTGTGCCAAGGGCACCTATATTAGAACACTTTGTCATGATATTGGCTCAGTTTTGGGGTGTTATGGACATATGACGCAACTGAATCGTATACTTTCAGAACCTTTTGATATCCAGCAAGCGATTGAACTGGAAGCGTTAAACGCGGACAATGTCCACGAATACATCATTGATATTGAAAAGGCTTTATCGTGGTTGCCATCTGTTTTCGTTTCTGCACAGGCTAAACTGGAGATGCAAATTAATAATGGTGTTAAAGTGGATTTATCTGAATTTATGCGTGAAAAATCCAGGCAGAGTCTATATAAGATTTATGTGAACAACCATTTTCGAGGCATAGGTGAGTGGAGTCCAACGGGACTTTATATGAAAAAAATACTCACAGACTAGATAGATAGGTTATAAGGTGAGGACATGATTATTTATTTTGATATTGAGGCAATTGATACTCAAGTTGAACCAACATCGGTAGCATTGGGAACTTTTGATGGCTTGCATATCGGTCACATAGAAGTTTTAAATGCCATGAAAAAAACGGCGATTGAAAAGCAATTGAAATCGTTTGTCTATACTTTTTCAAATCATCCTAGAGAATTGCTAACACCTGATCAGGTGCCATCAAAAATTATGGATATTGAAGAAAAAGTACAAATATTTACACGCATTGACGTGGATTATCTGGCACTTTTGAAATTTGATGCGTCACAATACGCCTATGAAGCAGAAGACTTTATCAAAGAAGTCTTAATTGATAAATTAAACATGAAGCATTTGACTGTGGGCTATGATTATAGATTTGGAAAAGGCGCTAAGGGAAATGTTCAAATGCTCATCGATCTGTCTTCGCGTTATGGGTTTACCTATGAAATTATAAAGCCCATCATGAAAAGTGATAAACGTATTTCATCGACCCTCATTCGTGAACTGTTATTTGAAGGGCGCATTGAAGAGGCAAATCATTACTTGGGACGCCATCATTTTGTTAAAGGGATGGTCGTTAGAGGCAAGGGAATGGGTAAATCTTTTGGTTTTCCGACTGCCAATTTGAGAATTAAAGAAAATATTAGTACCATAAAGCCAGGCGTGTATATTACTGAAACGGTTTGGAAAGGGAGAACCTATCCGAGTGTAACGAATATTGGTTTTAATCCAACTTTTAATCAAACGGGTATTCACCTCGAGACCTTCATTATCGGCCTTGATCGTGAAATGTATGATGAGTTGATAGAAGTGCATTTTATTAAACGCATTAGAGATGAACTTAAGTTTGAACATGTAAACGACTTAATTGAAACCATGAAAAAAGATTTGGAATTAACAAAAAGATATTTCAATTTGCTATAGCAATAATTACTTTACTTGTTTAATATAGAGTGATATAATTTAATATGTTGTTTGCCACCTGCTTTGTTTATCGCTGCTCCAACGATTTACTAGGCGACTGGCTCATATAAAATTTTTTAGGAGGACATTATGATTTCAAAAGACAAAAAAATGGAAGTGATTGAAAAATTCAAAACACATCCAACAGACACAGGTTCACCAGAGGTTCAAATCGCATTATTAACTTTCAGAATTAACGAGTTAAACGAACATTTATTATCACATAAGAAAGATCACCACTCTAGAAGAGGTCTTTTGAAAATGGTTGGTAAAAGAAGAAACTTGTTAAACTACTTAAAAGACAATAATCTTGAGAAATACAGAGCATTGATTGTTGAATTAGGTTTAAGAAAATAATAATTTTGAAGGTTACGCCTTCAAATAAAAAGCTTGACGGTTGTCAAGCTTTTTAATTTGCAAGCATTGCAGAAATTATTTCTTTCTATTTCATGCAATCTTTAGTATAATAAAGTAGAAAAAACGCACAGACTTTGAGGATTTATCTTAAAATCCTACTTATTTGATGTGAGCATTTAAGCCTATTAAAAACGATTTTAAACGATTAAATGTTCACTTGAAATAAGTAGGATAAATTCTACAAAGGTGCGCAATTATTAGGAGGACTTATGAGTCAATTAGGATGTGTAACAACAACTGCTGGGGATACATTAAAAGAAGTAAAAGTTTTTGAAACCCTTATTGCAGGCAGAACGTTCAAAGTGGAAATCGGAAAAATGGCTAACCTTGCAAATGGTTCTGCATTGATTTCTTATGGTGAAACAGTGGTGCTTGTAACGGCAGTTGCATCAAAAAAACCAAAAGCGGGCATAGATTTTTTCCCGTTAACCGTAGAATTTGAAGAAAAATTATATTCTGTGGGTAAAATTCCAGGTGGATTTATTAAAAGAGAAGGTAGACCTTCTGAAAGAGCAACATTAACATCAAGATTAATCGATAGACCGATTAGACCTCTTTTTCCAGATGGCATGAAGAATGAAGTACAAGTGGTTGCTACCGTTTTATCTGTAGACCAAGATTGTACGCCAGATACGATTGCGATGAACGGTGCATCTCTAGCACTTTGCATCTCTGATATTCCTTTTGGCGGACCAGCTGGCGCTGTAACAGTAGGTTACATCGATGGTAAATACATTCTCAATCCAACCATTGAAGAAAAAGAACAATCTAAATTAAATTTAGTTGTAGCAGCGACAGAAGAAGCGGTGGTTATGGTTGAAGCGGGCGCTGATATTCTACCAGAAGATGTTATGTTGGGTGCGATTATGTTTGGTCATGAAGCGATTAAAGAAATTTGCGCATTCATCAACAAGATCGCAAGTGAAATCGGCAAACCAAAGTTCGAACTTAAATTACCAGAAGTGGATACCGTATTTGTACAAGCAATCGAAGATTTCTTAAAAGATAAAATGAATCAAGTCGTAAGAATTGCAGATAAACACGACCGAAATGAAGCGATCGAAGAATTACAATCCGAAATGATGGAACATTTCCTCGTGGAATACCCAGATGCTCAAGACTTCCTTAAAGGTGCGTTTAAAGCCATCGAAAGAACGACCATGAGAAAGATGATTATTCACGAAGGCGTTCGTCCAGACGGTAGAGTAGCAACACAAATTAGACCGATCGCATGTGAAGTTGGTTTGTTGCCAAGAACACATGGTTCAGGACTCTTTACACGAGGTCTTACACAAGCGTTAACCATTACCACATTAGGTGCTCTTGGTGAATCTCAACGTATTGATGGATTAGATCTAGAAGATACAAAACGCTACATGCATCACTATAACTTCCCACCATTTTCTGTGGGTGAAACAGGTATGAGTAGAGTAAATAGACGTGCGGTTGGACATGGTGCATTGGGCGAAAGAGCTTTATTACCAGTTATTCCATCTGAGTCAGATTTCCCTTATACCATTCGTTTGGTATCAGAGGTTGTAACGTGTAACGGATCGAGCTCACAAGCAAGTATCTGTGGCAGTACGTTGTCATTACTGGATGCGGGTGTGCCATTAAAAGATTCAGTTGCGGGTATCGCGATGGGCCTTATACAAGAAGATGGTCAGATTTCAATCTTAAGTGATATTCAAGGCATGGAAGATGCACTTGGCGATATGGACTTTAAAGTAGCGGGTACGAAAGATGGTATTACGGCACTTCAAATGGATATTAAAGTAGATGGATTAGACAGAGCACTTTTAGAAAACGCACTGAGCCAAGCGCGTATAGGCAGACTTCATATCTTAGAAAAAATGAATGAAGTTATTAATAAACCTAGAGCTGAAATGTCTAAGTATGCACCAAGAGTGTTCCAAATCAAAATTAATCCTGACAAAATCAGAGATGTTATAGGACCAGGTGGTAAAGTGATTACGCGCATTACATCTACCTATAATGTTAAAATCGATATCGATGATACAGGCGTCGTGTTAATAACTGCAGCTGACGGCATTGGTGGCGAAAAAGCGCTTGCTGAGATTCAGGGCATCGTAAAAGTATTAGAAGTAGGTCAAGTCTTTACTGGTAAGATAACGCGCATACTCAAGTTTGGTGCATTTGTAGAGCTTGGAAATGGCAAAGAAGGTTTATGCCACATTTCACAACTTGACACAAAACGTGTTGCTAAAGTTGAAGATGTCGTAAACATTGGAGATGAGGTTTCTGTTAAGATTATCGAAATTGACGATCAAGGTAGAATTAATGTCTCTAGAAAAGTGTTACTAGAAGAAAATAAAGCTTAATGTAAGGCTAATGGCCTAAAAAATATAAACCCTAGGGCTAATGCGACTTATTGCATCGTCCTAGGGTTTGATAATGATTATTGAGGTGAAAATTTGCACAAAAAAATGCAATTGAAAAATGGTTTGACCGTCGTAACTCAAAAACTTGAGGGGTATAAATCTATTTCTATTGGCGTATGGATAAAAACGGGGTCTTCCTATGAAAATCATGTGAATAATGGCATCTCTCATTTTATCGAACACATGGTTTTTAAGGGAACAAAGCGTTTTACAGCTAAGGCGATTGCGAGTATAATTGATGGTATCGGTGGCGAAATTAATGCTTATACCGCCAAAGAGTGCACGTGTTTTTATACGAAAACCTTGAGTTCGGATGTAAACATTGCGCTGGACATACTTTCTGACATGATGATAGCACCTACATTTTTGCCGGAACATATTGAAACGGAAAAAACGGTGATTATTGATGAGATTAACATGTATGAAGACGCCGCTGAAGAAATGGTTATAGATTGTCTCAACGAAATTACTTTTAAGGGACATCCACTCTCATACCCTATATTAGGGACAAAAGAAACGGTAAGTTCGTTTACACAAGATCAAATTTTTGATTATTTTAAACACTATTATCAACCAAACAATATGGTTTTAGCCATTGCGGGTAACTTTGATGAAAATGAGTTGTTTACTCTGGTAGAACAGTACTTTGGTAACCTTTCAACAACGGAGTTTTCAACAAATCACATAGTATCAGAACCACTATACAACTGGGACTATGCGTCAAGAAAGAAAGACTTTGAACAAATACAGGTTGCCATTAGTTTTCCAGGCATTAGATTTGATCATGAGTTAAGTTATGAGATGATGGTTTTAAGCAATGTATTGGGTGGAACCAATAGTTCGATGCTGTTTCAAACGGTCAGAGAAGAACGCGGTTTGGCGTATTCCATCTATTCAGAACCCAATTTTTATGATGCACTAGGTACATTGGTGATTTCATTTGGTGTTTCGATGGAAAATTTAAAAGAAACATTAACTTTAATTGCTGAAGCGATTAATACGTTAAAAAAACACAAGGTATCAACAGAAGCATTAGAGCATGCTAAAAATCATTTGAGAGGTAGTTTTTTCTTGAACCTAGAGGGCAGTGATAACTACATGGATATGATCGGACGCATAGAATTATTTGCACACAAAGAAAAGAGCATCGATGATATGATCAATAAAATAAATCATATAAGTATAGAGGGCATCAATTCATTAATTGATGTGTGTTTGATAAAAGATAAAGTTGCATTTGCAATTGTTGGTGAAATCGATACAAAGCGTACGGAAGCGTATTATAAGCACTTTTTAAGTGTATTAAATGATTAGTTGAAATGCATAAAATATAGGGGGGACTTATGACTATAAAAATCGTAAACACTTCAAAAAATCCACTACCAGAATATAAAACATTAGGTGCTTCAGGTATGGACTTATTAGCAAACAATGAAACGCCCATGACGATTTTACCCATGGAAAGAACTTTAATTCCGACGGGTTTGTTTGTAGAAATTCCACTGGGATATGAAGGTCAAGTGCGTGCTAGAAGTGGTTTGTCTATTAAAAATGGGATTACGTTGGTGAACTGTGTAGGGACGATTGACAGTGATTACAGAGGCGAGTTAAAAATTCCGATTATTAATTTGGGTGATGAACCTTTTGAAATCAAGCAAGGCGACCGCGTTGCACAACTTATTATTTCAAAATACGAAAGAATTGATTGGGAATCTGTTGATTCTGTAGAAGATACACACAGAGGAACTGGTGGTTTTGGATCAACAGGCGTTTAATAAAAAGAGGTGAGTTTTTGGCTAATTCCAGAACAAAGACGAAAAAGAAACCTCCTCAATCGCGTAAAGCCACTGCCACAAGTAAGTCTGTAAAAGCGACTAAGCCTACGCGTGAAGAGGTTGAGAAAAATTATAAAATTAAATACGAATTAAAAATGATTGCTTTGACGGCTATAACGCTCTTTATGATGTTAAGCCTATATACAAATGCAGTGGGAGTTGTGGGGCATTTTATAACACGTGTTATACTAGGCTTATTTTCCTATGTCGGTTATGGTTTTCCCATCGCATTTTTCGCACTGGTTTTTGTGCATTTAAATCCTAATTTTAGACCCGCAAGAAGACGCGTGACTTTTTCACTCTTGCTCATAACGATAGGGTTATTGATTGCTTCTACTTTATTTGCATATGAAGGTGTTGAAAAGGACTTATTGGTATTGCGTAGCAATTATTTGACTTCTGAAGGGCTCTCAAATGCCTATGTTTTAGGTGCCACAAAAGACGGCGGCGGTATTTTTGGAGACTCATTGACCATTATGTTGTTAAAAGGCATTGGCTTAGTGGGCACGTATATATTTATCATAGCTACCTTACTCGTCGGATTTATCATTTTCACGAGGGTTTCTATACAAGATTTATGGGCGATGAAGGTTAAAGCTTCAGAAACCAGAAAAGTACAGAAAGATGAAAGACGTGCATTAGAAGAAGAAATGCTATTAGAAATGGCTCAAAATAAAACAGAGGTTGTTTCTTCGAAGAAAAAACAACCTGGCGCACCAACAGATCCGGGATTTTTGACCGAACTTGAAATGATGAGAAAATCTTCACGTAAAAAAGAAATTAAAGATTTTGATTATGACACTTATGAATCAAATGAAACGAAATCAATTGTTGAAGATAAGAAAATCGCGTCAGATAGTCCTGATGTGGTTCAAAAAACGGAATCCCAGCCTTCTCAGGTCAAATTTTACGACCATACTGAGAAGAAAGCGGTTGATAAGCCAGTATCAAAGCCGATAGAATCGCCGATAGAGCGACCTATGGAAAAAAATAAAACTGAGAAAATTAGCGATAAAGATATAGATCCTCAAACGCGTCAAATGGTTCATGATGAAATCAGACAAAGTACGCAATTGAAAATGGAAGCCTATGAATTGCCACCCCTTACTTTGTTAAATGAAGAAGTGGTTTCAGCACAGTCGGAGGATAAATCGGAATATTTAGAAATGGCTAAACTGTTAGAAGAAACTTTAAATAACTTTAATGTTGAAGCTAAGGTCGTTTCTGTTAAACGTGGACCTTCTATTACCATGTTTGAAGTACAACCAAGTCCAGGCGTAAAAGTCAGTAAAATAGTGGGACTTAGTGATGATATCGCACTGAACCTTGCAACCAGTCATGTGCGTATCGCACCTATTCCTGGAAAAGTTGCTATTGGTATCGAGGTTCCTAATAAAGTGACTTCTATGGTTACCATCCGTGAAGTCATCACTTCGGCAGATTTTAAAAAGCAAAAATCAAAATTGACCATAGGACTAGGAAAAGATATTTCTGGCAACGCCATCATCGGAGATTTGGCAAATATGCCACATTTACTTATCGCAGGGGCAACGGGTTCTGGTAAGTCAGTGTGTGTTAATACGATTATTTCAAGTATCTTATTTAATGCAAGACCTGATGAAGTGAAGTTTTTGATGATCGATCCCAAAGTCGTTGAACTTAGTAATTATAATGGCATTCCACATTTGATTTTACCTGTGGTAACAGATCCTAAAAAAGCTTCGATTGCCCTCAATTGGGCGGTTAACGAAATGACAAGACGCTATAAAATGTTTGCAGAACAAGTTGTGCGTGATATGAAAAGCTATAATAAGAAAGCGGAGATGAACGCGCTAGAGATATTGCCACAAATTGTCGTTATTATTGATGAGTTAGCCGATTTAATGATGGTAGCGCCTAATCAAGTTGAAGATGCCATTTGTAGGCTTGCTCAGATGGCAAGAGCGGCAGGTATCCATCTGATCGTTGCTACACAAAGACCATCAGTGGATGTCATTACAGGCCTTATTAAAGCCAATATTCCTTCGAGAATCGCATTTTCTGTTTCATCCTCCATTGATTCACGTACCATTATCGATATGGGCGGTGCAGAAAAATTATTGGGCAAAGGAGATATGCTGTACTATCCAATTGGTGCTTCCAAACCAAAGCGTGCTCAAGGTGCATTTATGTCCGATGAAGAAGTTGAAGGTTTGGTTGCCTTTATTAAAAATCAAAATCATGAAGTGACTTATAATGAGGAAATATTAGACGATGTACAAAGTTTTGGAACAAATATGGAAGATGTCGATGAGTATTTAGAAGAGGCGATTCAATTTGTCGTAGAAACGGGGCAGGCGTCTGCGTCCCTCATGCAAAGACGTTTTCGTGTGGGTTATAACCGTGCAGCGCGTTTAGTAGATTCCATGGAAGAACGGGGCATTATAGGACCAACTAGAGGAAGCAAACCAAGAGAAGTTCTCATTTCTCTAGCAGAATTAAGAGCGATTAATGGTACAGATGAGTTAGAAGCGGTTTTTGAAGAATCTTCTTTTGAAGAAGAACAAGAAGATATATAAGTGAGGAAATGATGAAAAAAGTATTTATAGAAACATTAGGTTGTTCGAAAAATTTAACAGATAGTGAGCATATGTTAGGCATCTTAGACGATTATTGCGAACTTAGTGATGATATTAATGATGCAAATATTATAATCGTTAACACATGTTCTTTTATTAACGATGCGAAAGAAGAATCCATAGATACCATCTTGGCTTTATCTAAATTAAAAGAAACAGGTGCCTGTGAAAAATTGATTGTAACGGGATGTTTATCACAAAGGTATCCAGAGGCTTTGTTAGAAGAAATTCCCGAAGTGGATGCTGTGGTTGGCACCAGTAATTTTCACACCATTTACAGTGTAATTAATGAAATTTATAGTGGTAGCGAGCAAAAGATATTCTTAGAATCAATCGATTTTGAAATTCCTGAGTCTCTACCTAGAATTTTAACGACACCTAAGCATTACGCATATCTTAAAATCGCAGAAGGCTGTGATAACAAATGTACCTATTGTATCATTCCAAAGTTACGTGGAAAATATAGATCAAGACTAATGGAAGATATTATCGAAGAAGCACGTGATCTTGCACAAATGGGCGTAAAAGAGCTTATGATTATCGCTCAAGATACTTCAAGATATGGTATGGACATATATGATGGTCCTAAATTACATGTTCTCTTAACTGAATTATCGAAGATTGAGGATTTGAAATGGATCAGAGTGCATTATTCATATCCTGATATCATCGATGAAACACTTTTAGATGGATTCTTTTTAAATGATAAAGTGGTCAACTACTTTGACATACCGGTTCAACATGCCAGTGATCGTATTTTGAAACTTATGAATCGTAAAACCTCTCAAAAGGATATTACGCATGTCATAGATATGATTCGTGCAAGAGATCCACAGGCAGTAGTTAGAACCACTGTGATCGTTGGATTCCCAGGTGAAACTGAAGCAGATTATCAGGAACTTGTCGAATTTGTTAAACGCGTTAAGTTTGATCGTTTAGGTGCATTTGAATACTCGGAAGAAGAAGATACTGCTGCTGCTTTACTTCCAAATCCTATTGATGAGGAAACGAAGCAACTGAGAAAGAATCACTTGATGGAAGTTCAAATGAGGATTTCTGAGACTTTATCTTATGAGAAAATCGGACGCATCTATGAAGTGGTAATTGAAGAAGTTGCTGAAGAAGGTAAAATATTGGTAGGAAGAACTGCCTTTGATGCACCCGATATTGATGGCGTCGTCTACGTGCATACCACTGAAAATTTAGAGTTTGGTACTTTTGTTCATGTTAAAATTAACGATGCATTAGAATATGATTTGATAGGAGAACTTATCGATGAACATGAATATCGCAAATAAACTAACTTTGTTACGTATCATTATGATTCCACTATTTATTTATGTGTTGTTAAGTGGGTATTCTTTCTGGGCTTTTGTCGTCTTTTCAGTTGCTTCTTTTACTGATTTTCTCGATGGCTATTTGGCAAGAAAGTTAAATCTTATAACGAACTTTGGTAAGTTTATGGATCCATTGGCTGACAAACTCTTGGTTACTTCTGCGCTTGTTTGTTTTGTTCAATTGGGCCAGTTAAATGCATGGGTAGTTATCGCTATTTTATCGAGAGAATTTATCGTAAGCATCTTCAGAGCCATTGCGGCAGCGGAAGGTATCGTTATCGCTGCAAGTTGGTGGGGGAAAGCGAAGACGATTAGTCAGATGTTTATGGTTATTGTACTGTTGTTAAACAATTATCCATTTGAATGGATTAATTTCCCTATGGATCAAGTGCTTGTTGTTTTAGCGACAGTTTTAACGATTGTTTCGGGTTTTGATTATATTGTAAAAAATAAGCAAATTTTGAATGATTAAGCAAATGGTTGACATAAAATTATTATGTCAACCATTTCTATTTTAAGTGATGGAGGCAGTATGAAAGCTGGAATTTTGGCGATTGGCACGGAATTGTTAATGGGACAAACTGTAAACACAAATGCGAGTTATCTAAGTCATGCACTTAACGATTTAGGGGTTGGTGTTTATTATCATTATACAATCGGAGATAATCCGGAGCGTATTAAAAGTGCACTAATAGATTTAATGACAAAATGTGATTTGGTCATTACGACGGGTGGATTAGGGCCAACACTTGACGATATAACCAAAGAGATGATCGCTGAAGTGCTTGGACTTGAGATGGTCCTTGATCCGCATAGTTTATCACGTGTTAAAGAGCGTTTTATGCTGTTTAATCGCATCATGCCAGAGAGTAATATCAGACAATCTTATTTTCCCGAAGGTGCGATTATTTTGGACAATGATCAAGGCACCGCACCCGCATGTATTATCAACTGTCAAAAGACCGATACAAAAATCATCGTTTTACCTGGACCGCCAAGAGAACTAAAACATTTATTTGATAAGTATGTTAAAACTTATTTATCTGATTTAAACGGTTTATCGATGGCATCCGCTTATTTGAGTGTTTATGATTTAGGAGAATCAACTGCTGAAGAACTTCTAATGGATTTAATCGTCGATCAGGTTAATCCGACGATTGCCACGTATGCAGGCGATGGTAAAGTCTTAATTCGCGTCACTTCCTCAGGCTATTCTGAAGATGAGAATAAGCGTTTGGTAGACGAAATGGTAGATGTAATTAAGGGCAGAATAGGGACATATATTGTTAGTGATTCTGGACAAGACATAGACAGCGTTATTTTTGAACTTTTAAAAGCTAAAGGCAAAACGATCTCTTTTGTGGAATCCTGTACAGGGGGCAAATTGGTTAGTGCGCTGGTAAAGTATCCAGGCGCATCAGATGTTGTAGATAGTGGACTGGTTACGTATTCTAATGCCTCTAAAATCCGAGAAGTTAATGTTTTAAGTGAGACATTACAAACATATGGTGCAGTAAGTCATCAAACGTGTTATGAAATGGTAAAGGGCTTGGTGGACAAAACGGGAACAAACATAGGGGTTAGTATTACGGGTATAGCCGGTCCGACGGGTGGAACGGATGAAAAACCTGTGGGGCTCGTGTATATAGGCATAAAAATTGATGATGAGATATATACTTTTGAAAATCGATTTACTGGCAATCGTGACATGATTCAGACACGAACCGTTATTAAAGCACTCAAGTTACTCTATGATCTATTAATCAGAATGTAAATATTTGACAATTAGTAATTTATGCGATAAACTATATAAAGAAATGGTTTTCATGTGTAAAGATGTGTGTTATAATAAAACAGAACAAATGTTCTAATTATGAAAGCAGGTGTATTTAAGATGAGCGAAAGACAAAAAGCATTGGACAGTGTTCTTGGACAAATAGAAAAACAATTTGGTAAAGGTTCTATTATGAAATTAGGTGATGAGTCCGCTAAGATGAATATCGAAAGCACACCGACTGGTTCTATTGATTTGGATATAGCGCTTGGAGTGGGTGGTATACCTAAAGGTCGAATCATAGAAATATATGGACCTGAATCTTCTGGTAAAACCACCGTTACATTGCATATGATTGCTGAATCACAAAAAAGGGGTGGTACTGCAGCTTTTATAGATGCTGAACATGCACTTGATCCCGTTTATGCAAAGGCAATTGGCGTTAATATTGACGACTTAATCGTATCTCAGCCTGATACTGGTGAGCAAGCCCTTGAAATCGTAGATGCATTGGTGCGAAGTGGCGCTATAGATATCGTGGTTATTGACTCCGTTGCAGCTCTAGTTCCCAAAGCAGAGATTACAGGTGAAATGGGCGATTCTCATATGGGTCTACAAGCGCGTCTTATGTCTCAAGCGTTGAGAAAGTTAACGGCTATAATTAACAAATCACACTGTACAGTGATCTTTATTAATCAATTGCGTATGAAGATCGGTGTTATGTTTGGAAATCCAGAAACCACCACTGGTGGTAATGCACTTAAGTTTTACGCATCTGTTCGTTTGGATGTTAGAAAAATTGATTCTATTAAAAAAGATGCAGATGTTATCGGTAATCGTACACGTGTCAAAGTAGTTAAGAACAAAGTTGCGCCGCCGTTTAAACAGGCTGAATTTGATATTATGTATGGCGAGGGCATTTCAAAAGAAGGCAGTATACTTGATGTTGCTGCAAATGCGGATATTATAAAGAAATCGGGCTCTTGGTATAGTTATGAAGGCAATAAAATTGGACAAGGTAGAGAAAATGCTAAAGAGTATCTGGTAGCAAATCCAGATAAATGTCAAGAAATCGAGAACAGTGTGAGAACATTTTATAACTTGAGCATAGATGAAAACGATATGAAAGCGATATCAAAAGCAAAAGCATATAATACTGAGAAAAAAGTTGAATCAGTAACAACAGAATAAGATTATGTAAGAGGAACCATCAGATGTATTATCGTATATATCTGATGGTTTTTTCATTAAATAGAATGCATTCTTCAATTTGAGTCAAAAAACCTTGAAAATAAGTTAGAATCATTGATGCAAGCATTTAACCCGTCTTGACATTTGTCGATAAAAATTATAAAATTAGGTGTATAAGTGTATTTTAAAAAATACATGTATACAAGATCCTAAATTAGGGTCATATAAATTACGTAAGGGGGTGAACGATATTAACGTGCCTATAGTTATAGCTATACTCATTAGTTTAGGAGTAGGAGCTGTTGCGTTTGGCGTTGGTTATATGGTAAGAAAAAATACAGCAGAAAAAGCAATTCTTAGTGCTGAATTTAAAGCTAAAGAAATCATCGCAGAAGCGGCAAAAGCCACCGAATCCCTAAAGAAAGAGAAAGTATTAGAAGCAAAAGAGGAAGCGCATCAAATTCGAAAAGAAATTGACAGAGAATCAAAAGATCGACGTGCTGAAATTCAAAAGCTTGAAAGGCGAAACCTTCAAAAGGAAGAGGCTCTAGATAAAAAAGCCTTAAATCTTGAAGCGAAAGAAGAAAAACTTGCGTTAAAACTGAAATCTGTTGAAGATAAAGAACTCGAAGCTGAGCAACTTTATGAGCAACAAATTAAAGAACTAGAGCGCATTTCACAATTAACCATTGAAGAAGCGAAAAGTCAGTTACTAGCTGATGTTGAAAAAGAAGTTAAACACGATTCTGTGGTTCTTATTAAAGACATTGAGAGTAAAGCG
Organism: uncultured Clostridia bacterium; assembly: GCA_927417275.1. Lineage (GTDB taxonomy): Bacteria > Bacillota > Clostridia > Peptostreptococcales > Acidaminobacteraceae > Fusibacter_C. The sequence continues at coordinate 10,321 of CAKMJV010000001.1, read as the reverse complement.
CGTGAAGAGGGCAATAAAAAAGCAAAAGATATATTAGCTTATGCCATCCAAAAGTGTGCAGCGGATTATGTCGCAGAAAGTACTGTTTCACTGGTTAATCTTCCAAATGATGAAATGAAAGGCAGAATTATTGGTAGAGAGGGCAGAAACATTAGAGCACTCGAAACACTTACTGGTGTCGATTTGATCATCGATGATACACCAGAAGCAGTAATCCTATCATCGTTCGATCCAATTCGAAGAGAGATTGCCAGAATGGCACTTGAAAAACTCATCATCGATGGACGTATCCATCCAGCAAGAATTGAAGAAATGGTTGAGAAGTCTAAAAAAGAGATTGATTTAATCATTAAAGCTGAAGGTGAAAATGCAACATTTGATTTGGGTATTCACAATTTACATCCAGAAATCATCAAACTCGTTGGTCGCTTAAAGTATCGTACGAGTTATGGTCAAAATGTGTTAAAGCATTCCATTGAAGTTGCACATTTAGCAGGATTGATGGCATCTGAAATTGGCGCAGACGTAAAAGTGGCAAAACGTGCTGGATTATTACATGATATTGGTAAAGCAGTTGACCACGACCTTGAAGGAACACATATCGAGTTGGGTATGCAAATTTTAAGAAAATATCGTGAATCAAAAGCAGTTATTCATGCGATGAGTACACATCACGGGGATTATGAACCAGAATCGATTGAAGCAATTTTGGTAACGGCAGCAGATGCACTTTCTGCAGCGAGACCAGGTGCAAGAAGAGAAACATTAGATACGTATATCAAACGATTAGAAACACTTGAAGCCATCGCAAATGGTTATGATGGTGTAGAAAAGTCTTTTGCAATACAAGCAGGAAGAGAAGTTAGGGTAGTCGTTATTCCAGATAAAATTAATGACGATGACATGTTCTTGTTAGCTAGAGAGATCAGTAAAAAAATCGAAGCGGATTTAGATTATCCGGGGCAAATAAAAGTACATGTAATTCGTGAATTCCGTGTAACAGACTTTGCAAAATAAAATAGAGTTATTATGAAGATTAGAAGAATTCACTCGTGAATTCTTCTTTTTATTTTTTTGATTTGCAGGTTATTACTCGGGTATATAATTCTTAACAATGTCATAACATTCGCAGTAAGGAGGAACGTACGATGGAAGTATTAAAAGTTGCAACGAGTTCTAGTCCAAATTCCGTAGCAGGCGCTCTAGCAGGCATCTTAAGAGAGCATAATGATGTCGAGTTGCAGGCTGTGGGTGCAGGTGCAATCAATCAAGCCGTAAAAGCCATAGCGATAGCGAGAGGTTTTCTTGCGCCAAGTGGCTATGATCTCGTTTTCGTTCCTGCATTTACGGAAGTCGAAATTAATGGCGAAGGTCGAACAGCAATCAAACTAATCGTTTTTAAACAAAATTTAAAATAATGGAGGTTCTAAAAATGGAAGTATTGAAAGTATCATCGAAATCAAACCCTAATTCTGTTGCTGGTGCCTTAGCGGGTGTAATCCGCGAACACGGAAGTGCTGAAATTCAAGCGGTTGGTGCAGGCGCCATCAATCAATCGATTAAAGCGATTGCTATTGCCAGAGGTTTTGTATCACCATCTGGGATTGATTTAGTTTGTATTCCCGCTTTTTCTGATATCCTCATAGATGGTGAGGAGCGTACGGCGATTAAGTTAATCGTTCAACCCAGATAATAATCAATAGTTAAGATAAAAAGGGCCTTTTGGCTCTTTTTTGTTTGTAATCCAAGTATAAATGGTTTATAATGATACAGAAAGTGTATATTATATCTGACATTTCAAATATAGTTCGGATTTACTAAGTTCATTGGAGGAAACCATGCACGAAACTTATCAAAACCCACTAATCGAAAGATACTCTAGCGAAGAAATGCTACAAATCTTTTCACCTATGAACAAGTTTTCAAATTGGAGAAAACTTTGGGTAGCTTTGGCTGAATGTGAAAAAGAATTAGGTTTAAATATTACGGATGCGCAAATTAACGAAATGAAAGCGTCTATATATGACATCGATTTCAAACGCGCTGCCGAGATTGAAAAAGAAGTGAGACACGACGTAATGGCGCATGTGCATGCTTTTGGTGAGCAATGTAAAACAGCCATGCCTATCATACATTTAGGCGCTACAAGCGCTTTTGTAGGGGATAATACAGACATCATCATTATGCGTGAAGGGCTTTTGTTGGTAAAAGACAAGCTTGCGATACTCATAGACAAACTCGCGACATTTGCCGAAGAAACGAAGTCTATTGCAACGCTTGGTTTTACACATTTTCAGCCTGCACAATTAACGACTGTTGGTAAGCGCGCTGCTTTATGGCTTATGGATTTGGTGATGGACTATGAAGATTTAAATATTCTTATCAGTCAACTTAAAATGAGAGGTGTAAAAGGTACCACCGGTACGCAAGCATCCTTCTTAAAGTTATTTGATGACGACCATGAAAAAGTTGAAAAACTCGATCTTATGGTTGCACAGAAAATGGGATTTGAGAAATCTTACCCGATAACTGGCCAAACTTATACGCGAAAAATTGATGCGAAAGTTGTAGGCGTTTTAAATGGCATCGCTTTATCACTTCATAAAATGACAAATGACATTCGACTATTACAAGCATTAAAAGAAGTTGAAGAACCCTTTGAATCTAAGCAAATTGGTTCATCGGCTATGGCGTATAAACGTAACCCTATGAGGAGTGAACGTATCGCATCGCTTGCTAAATATGTCATGTCCCTAAATGTTAGTCCGCAACTTGTCGCTGCAACCCAGTGGTTTGAAAGAACACTTGATGATAGTGCTAATAAAAGACTTGCAGTTTCAGAAGCGTTTTTAGCGATAGATGCATGTTTAGACATTTCAAATAATGTAACGTCGGGTCTAGTAGTTTATGAAAAAGTTATCAGTAAACATGTATTGGCTGAACTTCCGTTTATGGTCACTGAGAATATCATTATGGAAGCTGTAAAAAAAGGTGGCGATCGTCAAGCACTTCATGAAGCGATTCGGGTGCATGCGATGGAAGCTGGCAAACAGGTTAAAGTTGAAGGTTTGGAAAACGATTTATTAGACCGCATTGAAAAAGATCCGATATTTAACTTGACGCGTGATGAAATTATCGAACTCTTAGATCCTCAACTATACATCGGAAGAAGTTCGGAGCAAGTCGAATCATTTATTCAAACGGATATCCAACCGATCCGAGACAAACATCAATCGATTCTTGGAAAAAGTGTTTCACTGAAAGTATAGTATTAAAGCCTATGCGTTGATTATAAAATTAATGCATAGGCTTAATTTATTGTAAGATTATGTGAGGAAAATGCTTAAATCATTTAAAAAAGGTTATACTAATATAGAATAAGTAAAATGGAGGCGAATATGAAGCGACTTACTAATGAGAATATAGAAGCATCAGGTCGTTATATAATGAATAATGCCCGGTATTTAGAAAAAATCTTGTTTGGACATTATTTTGAATCAGAAAGTCCAGAAAAAGTAATTAAGGCTTTAAAAATGTATCAAAATAAAGATGGGGGGTATGGTAACGGATTAGAGCCCGATTTTAGATTACCTAATTCATCTCCAATGGCGACATCCGTTGCTTTACAGTTGCTAGATGGACTAAATGAACACTCAGATGCGCAAGCACAAATCGAATCGGCAATACATTATCTTGAGAGTACATTTAATACTGAAATATTGGGCTGGGAAGCAACTTCAAAGCATGTAAACTTATATCCCCATGCACCTTGGTGGAAGTATCAAAAAACAACTGAAGCATTAACGTTTAATCCAAGCGCAGAATTACTAGGATACCTAATTCGCTATAAGCAATATTTAATAACATTAGATCCTGATTATTTGACTAGTTTATATGTTGAGGCCATCAATGATGCAACATCAATAGAGGAACATGAACTTTATTGTATCATTAGACTCTATTACAAATTAGATCAAAATAATCAGATTAAAATCATAGACCGCATTAAAAGTGCTTATGAAGAACTGGTAAATGTTAACATAAGTGAGTGGGGAAGTTATGTGCCTTATCCGCTAAAATTTATCGAGTTAACTAAGGGCGAACTTTTTGATGTTCAAGAATCCATACTGGATGCCAACTTAGACTATTTAGTGGATTTGATTGATAAACATGGCTTTATACCACCAACATGGACTTGGGGCTGCTATGAAAATGAATGGGAAATAGCCAAAAGAGAGTGGACGGGTATTTTGACACTTAAACACTTAATGTTACTAAAAAAATACAACCGTTGGACTTAATTGTTTGTAGAAACTATACAATTTAGTAGGTACGAATTAATTCATGTGTTATAATAAAGAGTCTCAAAATTGACAGTTCGAAACCATCCTGTCATAAAACAAAACTAGGAGGAACACATGAATAAGAATGTACGTTATGTAGTAAGTGCAGGGATGATTGCGTCTTTGTACGTTGTTTTAGTGCTGGTATTTAGTTTTAGTAGTTTTGGTCCAATTCAATTTAGAGTGGCTGAAGCGTTGACTATTTTACCATTTTTTACACCAGCAGCAATTCCTGGACTATTTATAGGGTGCTTGGTTGCTAACATCGTTGGAGGCGCGATTATATGGGATACCATATTTGGAAGTCTTGCTACGCTATTGGCAGCTTATCTATCTTATCGTTTACGTCATAAGGAAATATGGGTACCGATTCCACCGATTTTAGTAAACAGCGTGATCGTAGGTTTAATACTCAAATATGCCTATGGTATACCAGAAGGTTTATTGCTTCTGATGGGTGGCGTTTTCTTAGGACAACTCGTAGCGGTTTTAGGTTTAGGTATGATTTTACTAAATGCATTAAAACCCGTGCGATCTATTTTTGGAAAATCTGAAAAGAAAGAAGTCTAAAGAATGAAAGTAGAGTGAAAGCTCTACTTTTTTTATTTACAAATGCGAACAAGATATGCTATAATTAAACCATCAACTATTCCTCAAATGTATATTTAGGGAATAGTTGAATCGGATATAAGAAGAGGTGCTCCATGGGACAAAAGAAACTGACTTCAACCGCTTTGACTAAACATAAAAAAGTAAAGATCCTGAATAAGTCAGATAAACCAAACAACATCGTTCTAAAGCAAAATGATATGTTGGTGTTGTGCGCTTCTATAGAATCGCGGCTACCAGATTTCTTTGCAGATTATTTTTTATACCTTAGAAATGCCATCGCATTGTCTTCACGTGTTGCATACTTACGTGATCTACATTTCTTCTGCAGCTATTTGGTTAATGAAAAAAAACTGGTTGGATTACACAGCGTCAAAGATATTTCACTTGAAGCATTTGCTTCACTAACGGCTAAAGACATTAATTTATTTTTGGCTGATTATTGTACCAGGTATATTAAAGAAACTGAAAATGCAGATTATATCATGGAAAATCACACACGTGCTTTGGCCCGTAAAAGATCGTCACTCAGTGTACTTTTTAAGTTTTTATACCGCGATCAGTTGATTGAAAAAAATATTACCGAAGGATTTAATCCAATAAAATTACCTAAGCCGCAACCTGATGCCATCAAGCGTTTAGAAATTGAAGAAGTTACACGTATGCTTTTGGCTGTTGAAACTGGCGAAGGTTTAACTGAGAAAGAATCTCAATACTGGGAGAAAACTAAAAAGCGTGACAAGGCCATTTTGGTATTATTTACCACATACGGTTTGAGAATTAGTGAACTTCAACAGTTGAATCTAAGTTCTTTTAATTATGCACGCAGTGAGTTTAAAATATATAGAAAACGTGGTAAAGAAGTTAATATGCCGCTAAATCAATCCGCTTTATCGGTTGTACAAGACTATATAAACTTGGAACGACCAGATGGTTATGATGAAGATGACCCTCTATTTATTTCGCTTCAAGGTCATCGCATGACTGTACGTGCCATAAGAGACTTGGTAAAAAAATACACATCTATCGGCATGCAAACATCAAGGGATAAAGGATATAGTCCACATAAACTTAGAGCAACTGCAGCATCTTCATTAATTCAATATGGTTTTTCTATATATGATGTTCAAAACTTACTGGATCATGAAAATGTAACGACCACACAACTCTATGCTGCACATAAGAAAAATGCAAAACGAGACTTGGTAAATAATTATGAGTTACTTGAAGATTTTCATAAGAAAAACCGCAAAAATGAGACGTGAATATCGTTGAATATCCCCTACTTTTGCGGTTTATAGACTGATTATTTTCCCATAGGGATTTTTACGATTTGCCCAACTTTTAAATACCCATTATCGAGGGCGTTATATGTTTTTATACGGTATACCACTTCTCGAAGATCTTCGTCATAATAATTATAGGTTGCTGCTAGATCCCATAAAGTATCACCAGCAACAATTTCAACTTCGATTGGTGTATTTACGGTGCTTGCTTCAGACATGAAAAATCCAGTGATGTATGATAGAAAAATGCTTAAAATGATTAATGTTAGTAATGACATTAATACAAAACGCAATTTATTAACGATGATTAGTCTTTTTTTTCTTGTTCGTGAAGAAACGGTTAATTGAGGTCTAATTTGATTCATTCAATCCACTTCCTTTCAACTTAACAAACGTATGTTCTTTATGTTTTAATTATATACGAACATGCGTTCTTTGTAAAGCATAAAATAGAACTTATGTTTGATTTTTTTGATCGATTATGCTATAATCACTATAGTTAGTATAGTATAATTACATGCATAGAAAGTGTATTCATATAAGGGGGGTTATTATGGGCGGAACGATTTCTAAAAAACAGCAGTTGATTTTAGATTTTTTAAAAGAAGAAGTCTCAAAAAAAGGCTATCCACCTTCTGTTCGAGAAATTTGCTTAGCAGTGGGATTAAAATCAACTTCTACGGTGCATACGCATTTAACGCGACTTGAAGAATTGGGTATGATAAGAAGAGACCCTACTAAACCAAGAGCGATTGAGATTTTTGATATGGATCATGCACCGGTTGAAAATGTAATCCAGTTGTCTCGTGATACACGATTTATCCCTATTGTTGGAGAGATTACCGCAGGACAACCCATTTTAGCCGTAGAAAGTATAGAAGAGACATTCCCTATTCCATCGGATTATGTAGATGAAGGCGTATATTTTATGCTTAAAATAAAAGGTGACAGTATGATTGAGGCCGGAATATTTAATAAAGATTTGGTTTTGGTCAGAAAGCAAGAAGATGCAAACAGTGGCGATATCGTCGTAGCGATGATTGATGACAGCGCAACCGTTAAAACCTTTTATAAAGAAAAAAATAGAATTAGATTGCAACCGGAAAACGCAAGCATGTTACCTATTTATGTAGACGATGTTCAAATTCTTGGAAAAATCAAAGGTGTATTTAGACGCATGTAACGGAAAAGAATATAAATGAATCAAATAAAAAAACAGGCTCTTTTCATAAGAACCTGTTTTTGTTTATTTAACTTTAAAATATTTTTATAGAATGTTGATAATATTTTGAAAAAAATGGATATATATTTAACGGAAATATGGTATTCTATTTAAGTAAAAAATTAAAAATATGAGGTGAATTATGTCATATGTTTCTGATGTCTTTACACGTGTGAAAGCACGAAATGCGTTTGAACCAGAATTTTTGCAGGCAGTTGAAGAAGTCTTTGAATCTTTAGTCCCCGTAATAGACAAGCACCCAGAATATGTTAAAGCGAATTTGCTAGACCGACTTACAGAACCTGAAAGACAGATTTTTTTCAGAGTACCATGGGTTGATGATCGTGGTGAAATTCAAGTAAATAGAGGATTTCGTGTTCAGTTTAGTGGCGCTATTGGTCCTTACAAAGGTGGCCTTAGATTCCATCCCTCTGTTTACATTGGGATTATTAAGTTTTTAGGTTTTGAACAAATATTTAAGAATGCGTTAACTGGATTACCTATTGGTGGTGGTAAGGGGGGCTCTGATTTTGATCCAAAAGGCAAATCAGATGCTGAAGTGATGCGGTTTTGCCAAAGTTTTATGACCGAGTTATATCGTCATATTGGACCAGATGTCGACGTACCTGCAGGAGATATCGGTGTTGGTGGACGAGAGATCGGCTATTTATATGGACAATATCGTCGAATTAGAGGCGCATTTGAAAATGGCGTCTTAACAGGTAAAGGGTTGAGTTACGGAGGTTCCTTGGTTAGAACAGAAGCAACAGGATTTGGCCTACTCTACTTCGTTGATGAAATGCTTCGCTATAATGGACACCAAATTAAAGACAAAGTGGTGGTTATATCAGGCGCAGGTAACGTAGCCACTTATGCCTGTAAAAAAGTAAACGCACTTGGTGGTAAAGTAATTGCTATGTCTGACTCTGAAGGCTATATTTACGATGAAAACGGCATTGATATCGATCTGGTTATAACGATTAAAACGGTAAATCGCGGCAAACTAAAAACTTATTTAAATCATCATCCTTCTGCAAAGTTTGTTGAAGGTCATCGTAATATATGGTCGCTAAAATGCGATATCGCACTGCCTTGTGCCACTCAAAATGACATTGATCTTGAAGAAGCTCAATTGTTAGTTGCAAATGGTGTCATCGCAGTTGGTGAAGGTGCAAATATGCCTTGTACAAATGAAGCAATTAAATATTTCTTGACACACAATGTACTCGTGGCACCTGCAAAAGCCGCAAATGCAGGCGGCGTCGCCACCTCTGCACTGGAAATGAGTCAAAATTCTTCAAGATATGCTTGGACTTTTGAGCAAGTTGATGAGAAGTTGAAAGAGATTATGGTAAATATTCATAAAAATGCGGCGGAAGCATCTGCTGCTTATGGATTTGGATATAACTTAGTAGCAGGCGCAAATATCGCAGGGTTTAAAAAAGTTGCAGAAGCGATGATGGCCCAAGGCGATTATTAAAATCAAACATAAAAAACCAACGCGAAAGCGTTGGTTTTTTGATTCTTAAATTCTTGAAACGCCTGATTCAATGGCTGCATCGTAAACGGCTTTCGCAACGCATTCGCCTATACTCTGATCCAGTGCAGATGGAATGATGTATGTTGGTGAAAGTTTATCTGGATGCACTAAACCAGCAATAGCATATACAGCAGCGATTTTCATAGCCTCATTAATATCGGACGCGCGTGCATCAAGTGCACCTCTGAAGATGCCTGGAAAAGCTAAAACATTATTAATTTGATTAGCGAAATCAGAACGTCCTGTCCCTACTATTTTAGCACCCGCTTCGAGCGCCAAATCTGGCATTATTTCAGGATCAGGATTAGCCATGGCAAAGACGATTGCATCTTTTCCCATCGAACGCACCATATCTTGAGTGACCGCGTCTTTAGACGAAACGCCTATAAAAACATCTGCGTCAACCATGGCATCAGTGAGCGATCCCGTTATTAATTGAGTATTTGTGAGTTGAGCAATTTCATCTTGAACCCAATTTTTTTGTGACGTCGATCGATTGAGAATCCCTTTGCGATCACAAGAAAGAATATTTTTTGCACCAATATCTATAAGCATGCGTGCGATCGCATTGCCTGCCGATCCCGCCCCATTTATAACGATCTTAACCGTATCAATGTTCTTGTTTACTATTTTCAATGCATTGTGTAGTGCAGCGCAAACTACGATTGCCGTTCCATGTTGATCATCATGGAAAACAGGAATATCCAAAAGTGATTTAAGTCTTCGTTCTACTTCTACGCAACGTGGTGAAGAGATGTCTTCAAGATTGATGCCACCAAAAACAGGTGCGATTTGAACCACTGTATTTACGATGGTCTCTACATCTTGTGATTCAACACAAATAGGAAATGCATCCACCCCTGCAAAAGTCTTAAACAAAATAGCTTTTCCTTCCATCACTGGAATAGCAGCCTTAGCACCTATATTCCCTAGTCCCAAAACGGCAGAACCATCGGAAACGACGGCAACCATATTGCCTTTCGTCGTATACGTATAGACATCATCAGGATTTGCAGCGATTGCGCGGCAAGGTTCAGCAACGCCAGGCGTATAAGCGAGTGATAAATCATCTTTTGATTTTACGCTCACTTTGCTAATCACTTCTATCTTTCCCTTATTCTCTTTGTGAAGCATTAAAGCACGTTCATAATAATTCATCTTGCGCTCCTTTAGTTTATAGTATTAGTTCGTTGCAGAACTCTGCAACCTTTGATTTTACTTGATTTCATCTATAGAAAATAGCTTATTACCCTCCATTTTGGGTATAAATAGGGTGTGAACCTGTTGATATCTTATACGCAAAGAAAGGAAGGTAATAATG